>CAZJEH010000122.1:0-11867 GCA_964544905.1 uncultured Gemmatimonas sp. | reverse complement strand
CCTCGGCGTTGCTCGGCGTGACAAGTGACGCCTTCGCGGGGTGACAAGGTGCTGTGCACGGTGGAGGGTTCGGAAGCCCAGGGAAAAGGGTTTGCGCAGGAACCGACTCAGCGTAGGTGAACCGGACCCACGAGCTCGCAATGACGCCGGCGTCGATCCCCAGTGGCATGCCTCCGGCGCAAAGAGGAACTCACTCCTTTGTCACCGCGACAGTAGTCTGCTCTTACCGACCGCCCCAGTATCTGGAAATCAAACAGGCCACTACGGCGTGTCGACGAACTCGAGCCGCGTCACGTGCACGTTGACGCCGCCCGTGATCCGCAGGCCCGCGGTCCCGTCGAACCGGGCGTATTCCGGCGGAGTGAACGCGGTCACTTCCTTGCCGTTGATCGTCAGCGAGAGCCGCTGCGGGGACACGGATATCGTCATCATGTTGGCGGCGGGCTGATCGGTGGGCACCCGGATCGCTTCGTCGCGCGTCCACGGGACGACCTGGTGGTAGTCGCTGCCCGCCCGATGCGCGGCCCTGAACCGACCCTGGCTGTCGATCATCACCTCGAAGAAGTCGTACCCGGCGGGCTCGAGCCCTCTTCCGCCGAGGAATACCCCTGCCGCCGCATGCTCACCCGGGAATACGTGCACCTCGTACTCGGCTCGGAACGACCCGTCTAGGGTGCGGGTCGGCTGATAGATGAGTGCGTCGGTTCGCGACGTGATGTGCCAGCCGGGCGACATCTCCACGAACTGCACGGCCCCGGTCCTTCCGTCATCAGCGACGATCGTCCAACCCGGCTGCGCACTGAGGTGGTGAACCGGCCCCAGGACGAGAGTCGTTGCCAGCGTCGCGAACCAGCGCTTCATCGTGCCTTTGTTGAGGTTGCGGTGCGACCTGTCATGCGCGATCTGAGCGGCAGGGATGGCTCGAGTTGCGAGCGTCCTCCTGCAGCACCCGTGATCGAAGAACGAAGATCTGCGTTACGTAGACTTCTTTGTCGTTCGCGGCGACTCCGATTCCGGTGGTGTCGAAACACCCTTCGATCTCCACCCGGTGTTGCTCGCTCCGCAACCAGCTCCTGACGACCCGCCACGGCGTGAACATGGAGGGCGGCTCGATCGTGAAGAGGTTCTCGGCGATGTGAACGAATTCGATCGACTCCGCGATCTTCTCCTTGCGCTCGGTCAGCCCGGCATGGCTGAAGGGAGCCTCGCCTCGGAGCATAGCCTGACTGTGCAGGCGTGCGACGTCCGCGATGATGGGATCCTGGGTGAGGCGGGGAAGGTCGTGGCTCTCCCGGTACGCGTTGATCAGCGCCAGGATCTGCAGCTCGGCGGCGGCCGTATCGATGACGTCCCCTTCCGGACTCGCGGCAACCGGCACCTCCGGCGGAAGTGAAGCGCAGGCGAACAGGGCAAGGCCCGCGAACAGCTGCACTGCCCATCGGTCAGGTTGTCTCATCACACGCTTCTCCGTCTCGGGAACGGGATGTCGGATCCGGCCACGTCGATAGCACTACTGACGACGCACGGCGCGGAGCCGGATGGGGACGATCGTCTCGCCCCATCTCAGTTGTAGGAGCGCAGAGTCCGCGTCCACGAATGGGAACGCGAACTGGAGCGTCTCCACGTGCTCGCCTCGCTCGGGAACTGCTCGCACGCGCAGGGCGTCTCGTCCTTCGGGGTAACGGAGATGGAACGCGGAAGGAACCTGGCTGAACACCAGAGTCCACTCGCTTTCTCCGGGCACCGTCCAGAGCCCATAGCGCCCGGCGGGTAGGGATTCACCGTTCACCTCGAGGTCCCCGCTGGTCGCGAAGACCGCGGAGCTGTCGGCGCTCGGCGTCCAGATCCGTCCCCACGGTACCAGATCGCCGAACAGCTCGCGGCCGCGCGCCACGGGACGTCGGTACACGATTTCAACCGTCGTGCCAGCGATCGACTGGGAAACGGTGCCGTACTGGCTCCGCGGGATCTCCTGGGCCGATGCCGCGCCGAGATCCAGCAGGAGCACCGCCACGATGGCGGGGATGACCCCGCGATGAGAACGGGCGTCGGGCGCGAGTCGGGGCATCGCCGGGTGGTGCTGGATCATCGAGCGGGGGAGCAATTGGAGGACGAACCGGCGCGTTCGGTCGCCACATCCCGATCATGCGCATCGTCCTGGATGCCGGGTCGACAGGAACACGCCGAACGCCAGTCTGAGAACTCGTTCGACGATTCACCTACGATGACGGAACACGGTTTCGCGCGCAGGCGAAGCACGCGCTGATACCGGTAACCGGGCCCCGAACGAAATCCGCCGGCGGGTCGTATGCAGTGCACGGCGTGCCACGTAGGTTGGCGCCCTGCCAGATGCTTGGCGAGGCTCGGGTATACTGGCAGTGTAGCCGTCGACGGGCGGAAACGCCATGTGCTTGATCGTCCTTGACGGCTCCATCCGTCGCCGGGTATGCTCTCCCGGGACGCGATTTCATGGTCTGTCACGCCCACCTCCCACTGGCGTCGACCGGTGTGCCCAAGTCGCTCACCGCTTCGCTTTCGGATATCTGCCTGCCCGCGGTCCCACGCCGCGCGACGATCACCCGTGCTTACCGTTCGGGCGCCACACAGATGAGAAGCCGCGGAGCCGCCGTGCGTTGCCTCGAGCCCAGGATTCGGGGCCTCGGCGGCCCACCGTCATGATCGTTATCGAGCAGCAGCTGAGAGCAACATCCACATGATCCGGGAGGAGCCTTGGGACCCATCGAGAAGGAGTGGGCGACGAGTCTGACCCGCCGCCGGGCGCTCGCGGCGCTCGGCGGGATGCTGGCGGGTGCACCGTCGGCGCTCGAGGGGCAGCTCGATCCGCGTAGCGCCGATCCGCAGCCGCGCACGCCGTCACTCGCCGAGATGTTCGAGGTGTTCGACTTCGAGCCGGTAGCGAAGGAGAACGTCGATCGGCTCGCCTGGAACTGGACGATGCGCGCCGGCGACTCCGAGTGGGGTCTCCGCCGCAACCGGCTCGCCTTCGACTGGATCGAGCTCGTCGAGAACCGGTCGGGAACTGTCGATGCGGTGGACACGAGCACGGAGGTGCTCGGCGTCCGCATGGCTCACCCGATCTTCGCCGCGCCGAATTCGCTCCAGGGGCAGATGCACCCGTCGGGCGAGGCGGGAACCTACCAGGGAATATCCGCCACGGGCGGCGTGATGGGCATCGCGTCTGGGACCTCGGTGCCACACCCGGAGATCGCTGCCGCCGCAGACGGCCCGCGCTGGAACCAGAGCTACCCGGGTCAGAACATGGAGCGAAACCGGGTTCGCCATCAGGAATGGGTCGACCTCGGGACGCGGGCGATCATGATCACCATCGACCAGCAGGCGGCGGACTACGACAGCGCCAACCGCCTGCGCTGGTCAGGTGCGAACGCGGGCGCCAGTCAGCCCCCGGCGCCGCGGCCGCCTCGCGACGAGCCGGGTCCGCAGCGTTACGGTGTCCCAATCATGCGAATGTGGCCGACGTGGGACTTCATCTCCCGGGTCCGTGACCTCACCCCCGACCTCCCGGTGCTCGTCAAGGGCATCCTCACCGGCGAGGATGCCAGGATCTGCGTGGAGCGCGGCTTCGACGGCGTGATCGTCTCCAACCATGGCGCGCGGACACTCGAGTACGTCCCGTCGACCATCGAGGTGTTGCCCGAGATCGTCGACGCGGTCGGCGGCCGGATCCCCGTGCTGATCGACAGCGGGTTCCGCAGCGGGGTGGACGTTTTCAAGGCACTGGCGCTCGGGGCCGATGCGGTCGCCATCGGGCGACCCACCCGGTGGGGCCTCGGCGCATTCGGGCCCGCAGGCGTCCAGCGCGTCGTCGAGATCATGCAGCGACAGCTTCGTGAGGCGATGGTCCTGACGGGCCGCTCGAACATCGCTTCCATCGATCGGACCGCGGTGAGGACCAATTTCATATGAGCGACCTTCCCATGAGTGAGCAGGCAATAGGGAACGGGATTCCGCGCCGCGAGGCACTGGGGATTGTCGGCGCGGCGCTGGCGGGCTGCTCGGTATCTCGCGCCGCTCCGGTTGAACGCGGTGACGTAATCGCCGGGGAGGTATGGCAACCGCCCTTCCGGCGGCCGCCTGGCTACGAGCTGGTGAACAGCTGGGAGTTCCGCGACCAGGCGCGTCACATCCTCGCTCCGGAGGTCTTCGCGCGGATCGACGGCGAGGACCGGATGCCCTTCAACTACATGACCTTCCGCCCGCGGATGGGAATTTCCACGGTGGACATGGACCTGTCCGTTCCGCTGCTGGGGGTGTCGCTGTTCACGCCGATAATCGTCGCGCCGGTCGCGGAACAGGCGATGTACCATGCGGATGCTGAGATAGGGACGATCCGCGGCGCGAAGGAAGCCCATACCATCGCCATCGTGAGCGCGCGGTCGAGCACGCCGCTGGAGCAGGTTGCGCGCGAGGCGGGCGAGCCGTTCTGGGTGTCCGTTTACGCAGACGCGGAGGGGGAGCGCCAGGCTGCCGAAGCGAAGGCGCTCAACGCGAACGCCATCTTCGTCACCGTCGGGGCGGCGTACGACACGTCGGGGCGGACTGCCGGGTCGGCCAGTGGGCGGCGACGGATCGACTGGTCGCGGGTGGAGCGAATCCAGCGGGCAACGGGGCTGCCGCTCGTGGTGAAGGGCGTGACCGACCCCAGGGATGCGGCGCGGGCGCTCGAGCTCGGCGTGGCGGGGGTCGTGGTTTCCGACCACGCCCGGGACGGCCGGGATGGGATGGTCGCGCCCCTCGACGCCCTGGTCCCCGTCGCCGAGGCGGTCGGTGGCCGGGTACCTGTGCTGGTCGACGGCAGCTTCCGCCGCGGAACAGACGTGCTGAAGGCGCTCATCCTCGGCGCTGACGCCGTCCTGCTCGGCCGGCCCATCATGTGGGGGCTGGCGGCGTACGGCGCTGAGGGAGTGAAATGGGTGCTCTACAAGCTGCAGGACGAGCTGGCGCGGGCGTTCGCGATGGTCGGGGCGTCACGGCCGGATCTGCTCACGCGGGACCACCTGCGGATACATACGGCGGCGACAGTCTGAGCAGGGTCTGACGCCAGGACAACCACCTCGGTGACGATCTCAAACGTGGCGATACCGTAGTCGCACGTGCACCGTGTCGCCATCACCTTTGTCCTGCCGGATCGCTTTCGGTACCGGGAGCAGGGTCCTGCCCGTGCGTTCCCTCCAGACGCTGGTCTTCCACGCACGCCCATCGACCTCGGCGACGACCGGTGCCCGGCCCCACGCTTCTACCGTTTGCGGGGCGTGCTCCTCAGGAACCGGCGCGAACGTCCACCCGCCCTTGCCCGGGACGTGGAAGAGGACGGCGTCGAACTCGACTTCATAGGTCATGGCGTGGCAGATCGAACGTCATGGTCGATGGCCTTGAGGATATTGCTCGAGCGGTACTGATTTGCCCGGACGATGTAGCAACTCCCCTACTTCCGACCCGATAGGACTTGATATGCGATGGGCAGTTTCAGGGGTCAGAAATCGCACCATGCTGGCGTCAGCTATCTGATCGGATCGCCTATGTCATTCTCGCGAAACGGTAGAGACATGGCCGCCCGCGGACAGTAGCGGGCACTGTGTTCCCACCCGTTGTCACCCCTGGAGACGAAGCTGGTGTCGTCCCTGATTGTATAGATGACATCGCCGATCTACGGCGGTACCGACTCATGGATGCTCGTGCAGGCCTGGGCCACCCGACACGTATCCGGCCCGACGTGCTCGATCTTCGTAAACTGGCAGAAGTCGCGCGACCCGGCGATCCCTTCGCGGTGCAACAGCAGGACAGTGGCATTGGAGGATTCGCTGCACGGAGTATCGCTGGCGACGTATGTAGCCGCGCGTGAGCGGAAGGGTGTCGACAGTAGGTTCCGGAAAGCTGCTCGAGGCACTGTGGGAATCAGTGCCAGAGGGCGCGGGAACAGGCTGGGTGGTAGTGACTGCTCGTGGGTCCGGAACGACAGTGTCGCGACCGCACGCCGTCGCCAACCAAACCAGCGCGATTGCCGCGACCGAAAGCGGACGGGATCCGGTCATCCCGTACCGGGCTTCTGCGCTCCTCGACGCTTTCTCGTCAGGAAGTTCAGCAGGCCGAAAATCATCATGATGATGCCGGCGATCTCCAGGAACGAGCAGACGATCCCGGCGATCTCCAACAACCCGGACCTCGTTCCGCCGGTGGACAGCAAGAGAACCAGGAAGGCGAGCTTGGATCCTAAGTAGAACGCCAGGCCGCGCTTGAACGCGTGCTCCACCAACCAGCGCGGCGGCTCCGTCTTCGCGTGGGGTATCCAAGTCCCGGCAGGGCCGCTGGGCCGCTGCTTCGTCGCTTCGTAGTAGGCCTGCTGCCCGAGGTACTCGGATACGTTCTGCGCCGGCCTCCCGAACTGGGCCTCTCTATAGCCGCGATTGAAGTCTTCCAGGGACATGTAGACCTGTGCTGGCACGTTGGAGTGAGGGACAGCTGGCTGCGAGAGTCGATCCTGGTGATTCAGTCACCGGCTGGATACGATAGCCCTCGACAGACCAGGCGTCCATCTCGTCGCGGTTCCGACCAGGAGTAAGTCCGAGGACGAATCGACTTCAGTAAGCTGAGTCCCCTGATTCGAGTCAGCGCCGGAACCTGTCAAAGTCTGCGACGCCCAACCTCGTCATCCCGAAAGATCGATCGGTTTTGGTACAGCCTCCTGCGCCGCGATGGGTTGGTGGGGACGGTCACGAGGCTAGGCCGTTCACGGTGCCTCGCCAGCTGAGCGGCTGGGATCGACAGTCGTGACACAGCCTCCTTCGCGGGGGCAGGCAGGCTGGCAATTGCTGGCTTACGCGTGAGAACCGACCTTCATGCACGGGGCCTATGGGACGCCGCCTACCCCAGGACGACGGGGACAGGGTGGCGTTTTGGCACGAGATAGGCCCGGGACCCGGACGGACATTCACGTGCTCGCGAAGGTGGGACCGGCCTTTCGACCGGGGTGAAGCGAAGGGTCCCGCAAGGGCTGTCCGTCGGCGTCATGCCAGTGAGCGCTGAGTCCGCTTCCGCGAGACCCACCGCCACAATATCACCGCACTCGCCACCATCGCGATCACCGTCAGCAACGGGATCACGAACGCCAGTAGCACCGTCCCGATCGACAGCACGTTCTCGATCGTCGCTACGACGAAGTTGCCTGCACCGCCCGTTGTCGCGGTGGACGTGCCTCGTGCCACGACCGTCGCCGCCTGGACGGCGCCCGCCGAACCTGCCCCGGCGACCACAGCCACGATCCACTGCAGGGACGGCGGAAGAGCGCCGAGCACCGAGAAAGCGGCCAGCGCCCCCGCGATCAACGCCGCGGGGGTCGCGATGGTGTCCAACAGGTTGTCGGCCCAGGGGATGTAGTACGCGACGATCTCGACCATCGTCGCGGTGGCGAAGAGGGTGAGCGCCGGCCACGACGCTATCCAGGCGAGGTCCTCGGTGGGGGTGAAGTGCCCCATCACCGCGGCGACGCTCAGCACCAGCAGGGGGACGAAGACGCGAAACCCGCACGCCGCCGCGAGGCAGATCCCCAGCGCCAAGTTGGTTACGATGTCCATCGTGATCCCGAGGCGTAAGGGGTACGTCGGTGCCGGCCGGTCGGCCGGTTACCCGCGGACCTGAAGATATCGCGGGTCGGGAGCAGGCTCCACACGCCCCGCTTCCGACAGTGCCATCCTACCTGTGCTGCCTGCCGGCGTCCACCAGCTCGCTACTCAGCCGGCGTCCCGGATGAAGGGGTCCAGCGGCTGAATGGTCCCGTCCGGGTTGTAGGTGAGCGGCGTGACCTTCACGTTCCGCAAATTCGTCTCGCCGGATAGCTGGGCATCGTGGTAGAAGAGGTACCACTGCCCGTCGATCTCCACGATCGAGTGATGGTTGGTCCAGCCCTGCACGGGCTCGAGCACGCGCCCCCGGTAGGTGAATGGCCCGTAGGGGTTGTCGCTGGTGGCGTAGACGAGGTAGTGCGTATCTCCAGTGGAGTAGCTGAGGTAGTAGGTCCCGTCGTACTTGTGCATCCAGGCCGCCTCGAAGAAGCGGCGCTCGCGGTCGCCGCCGAGCAGCGGCTGGCCGTTCTCGTCGACGATGACGGCATCGCGGGGTGTCTCCGCGAACTGGAGCATGTCGTCCGTCAGGCGCGCGACCTTGGGCGAAATGGCAGGCCGGTCCTCCTCCTGGTTCTGCGTCCGCGTGCAGTTGGTGTCGTACGCCCCGGTGGTCCAGCACTGCAGCTGCCCGCCCCAGATCCCACCGAAGTACATGTACGCCTGTCCGTCATCATCGACGAAGACGGCCGGGTCGATGCTGTGGCTTCCGCGGATCGGCTCCGGCTGCGGCGTGAAGGGGCCCTCGGGCCGGGTCCCCGTGGCGACGCCAATGCGGAAGACTCCCTGCGGGTCCTTGGCGGGGAAGTAGAAGTAGTAGGTCCCGTTCTTGAACGCCGCATCCGGCGCCCACATCTGCTTCTCGGCCCAGGGCACGTCGTCGACGTCGAGCGCGACGGGGTGCACCGTCACCGGCCCCCCGATCGAGTCCATCGACAGGACCTGGTAGTCCCGCATGGCGAAGCCTGACCCCATGTCGTCGCTGGGGACGTCGTTCGGGATGTCGTGTGATGCGTAGATGTAGATGCGTCCCTCGAAGACGTGAGCGGACGGGTCGGCCGTATAGATCTCCGTCACCAAAGGCTGCGACAGGTACCTGAAGCCTTCGGGCGACCTGGGTTCGGACGCTTCCTCCGCCACGGGGGCATCAGCGTCCGGCGCGGAACCCTGACAACCGAGGAGCGCGAACAGTACTACGCCAGCGGCCTGCTTCAGCGTGCGTCCGGTCATGGATCCTCTCTTCATGCAAGCGGCTCCGCTCGTCTTACACCGGAAGGGGAAGCGCCCGGACGGATCCGGGCGCTCGAGGATGCGATGAGTACTGGCGTCGGCCTTACTTTGGGACCCAGTACGGCTCGCCGGCCCGGATCAGGCGCACCGGGATCTCGGGGATAAACTCCTGGATCCACTCGGCCATTTCGAGCATTCCGGACTCCTCCGAGACGGCATGGCCCAGCATGATCCACCCCTTGGGCACCCCAACCGCAGCCGCGTCCACGACGTACGCCGGGCTGTCGAAGTTGCCATCGGTCTCCTGCTGCTCCCCGCTGATGACCACGTCGACCTCGGAGTTGAACACCGACGGCGTCGCGTAGCCGACACCCAGCTGGATGCGGCTCACCCGCGCGTTCGGGTCCCCGACGACCCGGATCGCCCGCGCTCCCCTCGTCCGCGCGACGGACGCCGCGAGCTCACCCAGGGTGGTCTCGGGGATGATGAACCGGTGGGAGTTCGGCGCGGTTTCGTGGCGCGGATCCAGCCCGATCTCGCGCGCCGACCCGACGTACGTGAAGTCGGGCTGCTGCGAGTGCATGTGATCGTGGATCCGGAAGACGACGATGTTGTTGCGCCGCATGAGGTCCACCTTCTGGGCGTGGACCGGATCGCCCTCGACCACGCTCACGTCGTCGCGGTCGTTCCAGTAGGTGTCCTCGTGGGGGATGATCATGTTGAGGCCGGCCGACGCGGCGCGTTCGATGACGTCCAGCGTCACGAAGGCCGTCGTGGCGATGCCGGTGACCTCCGTGTCCGGGCCGCCGAACTTGAAGGTGTCCCGGAAGGTCGTGTCCCGCCACGGACCGATGCGGGCCCTGATCCGTTCGATGATCTCGCCTGCTTTCATAGGGCGGGCCTCCAGTACGGGTCACCGGGCGAAATGTGCTGTACGGGTACCTCGGGGACGAGTCCGCTGAGCCAACGCGCGCAGAGGGCCATCCCGGGGTCGTCGGAGACGATCCGGCCGACGAGGATCATTCCCTTGCGCTGCCCGGAGAAGACCACGTCGCGCGCGTATTCCGAGGACTCCCACTCGCGGATCTCGCCGGCGACGATGACGTCGGCGTCGGGCATCGCTGCGAGGGAGGCGGTGATGGGTGTCGTTCCCGGCAGCAGGGCCACTCGTCGGACGACGGCGCTCGGATCGCCGATGACCCGGATTCCTCCGCGCGAATCCAGTCTGCGCTTCACGTCGCTGGCAAACTCGGTCAACGGCGTCGCGGGGACATCGTAGTGGATCGGCGAGTCGTTGTCGGGGAGCGCTCCGGGATCGAAAAGGACTTCCGCGAGTCCCTGCACAAACGGGTCAGGCTGCCGCGCACGCCAGTGGTCGCTCAGGCGGAAGATGACCACGCCGCTATCGTCGATGAGTGCGTTCTTCGCGTCGTAGACGGGGTCGGGCGGGAGTTCCGCCGGTGCCGCGCCGGCGCCGCCTCCACCGCCGCCACCAGGTCCCCCCGGCGGGCGCGGTGCCCGGGTGTCGGCCCGCGAATAGAAGGTGGTCTGGGAGGTCACTACCAGGTTCGCACCGGCGCCGACGGCCTGACGGATCACGTCGATGCTCGCCAGAGACGTCGTGACGATGCCCGTGACCTGGGTCGCTGGGTCGCCGGCCTTGATCGTGTCGACCGTTTGCGACCTCCACTCGACGCCGATGTTGTTCCTGATCCGCTCGAGAACCTCGTTGACGCTGATCGCCGTGCGGCCCTCCTGAGCGAACGTGTACGGTACACCGAGCCGCCCCGCCACCAATCCTCCGGCGACGATTGCTCCGAACTCACGTCTGGTGATGCGCTTCATGGCCTGATGACCGGGCTGGGAGAGACGGGAGGGAACGCCGGCACGTTGAGCCGACGCGGAGCCGAAGCTACGCCCGGCCTGAGAACGCGTCAAGCGTTCTGTCCGGGCGAAATCCGGCGTCTTCGAAGGCGAAACGCCGCGTTGGCGTTATCATTGGCGGCCCTCGCCATCGCTGCCACGGCGGGTTGCGCCATTTCGTCCGAGTTGCGGCAGCAGGCGCTGCCCTGCACCATCGTCGGCACCTCCGATTTCGCCGACGTGGAGTCGGCCGCCCACGAGCAGGTGAATCGGCGGCGCACGCGGATTCGGCTTCCGCCACTGCGACTCGACCCGCGGATCTCGGAGGCCGCGCGCCGTCACAGCTCGGACATGGCCGCCGGTCGAGTGCCGGTCAGCCACGACGGATTCTCCGATCGCATTCGCGGACTGGCGACCTGCCTGCGCGTGCGCGAGGCCTTCGAAAACGTCACGGTCATCCAGACGTCGCGGTCGACGGCAGGGCTGATCGCGGTCGAGGAGTGGATGGACAGCCCGACCCACCGCGAGAACATCCTACGCGACCATGACACGAGCGGCGTCGGTGTCGTGCTCGGCACCGACGGGTACTTTTACATCACGCAGATCTACCTTCGGACACAATAGGGCGGATCGGGCAGGAGCCCAGTTCGGGGAGTCGGATGGACGGCGTGACGGCTGTCTGCCTGCTGCCTCTCGGCGGGGGCGTTCGTCACCACCATTGTCATCCCGGCGGGCCGGGATCCATTGTTTGCAAAAAGAACGTAAGTGCGCTCGCGGCTGAGGAGAGCCTGCATTCCGGTCGTGTGACGCGGGTTAGAAGCACTCATCGACGCATAGACAGGCGGATGGATCCCGGCTTTCGAGAGTGTGTCAGAACTGTTGATCCCAGTCCGTCACACTCGCAAGGAACCGTGAACGGTCTACTTCGCTACCGTCCCCACCAACGTCGTCCCGGCGCAGGCCGGGACCCATTATTCAGAAGAACCGCCAATGGATTCTCGGTCGCCGAGAGCTCGCATTACGTTGTTGTGAAACGCGTTACAAGTATGCATCCGCGCGTCGATAGGCGGATGGATCCCGGCCTGCGCCGGGATGACGTTGGTGGTCTCGGTTGCACCC
>CAZJEH010000121.1:0-12289 GCA_964544905.1 uncultured Gemmatimonas sp. | reverse complement strand
ATGCCGATCTTGCCGACGTCGTGGAGCATGCCGCCGATCCAGAGCTGGCGGATTTCCTCGGGGTCGAGGCCCATGCGGCGCGCGGTGGCGACCGCGTACCGGGTAACGCGCTCCACGTGCTCCCCGGTATATCCCTCGCGCGTGGCGATGGCGCCTGCGATGGCGAGCAGCGCGTCCACCAGCTGGCCCTCCATCTCCTCGGCCTGCTGGTTGAGCTTCGAGTCGACGTCGACCTGACGGTCGCGGTTCTCGCGGATGAGCCGACGGTGGTGGAGCGTGCGGAAGACGGCGTGCCGGACCTCCTCGAGCTCGAAGGGCTTGAGGATATAGTCGTCGGCGCCCTGGCGTAGCGCCTCCATCGCGCCGCCCGACGTGCCGCCGGTGAGGAGGATGAAGCCGACCGTGGGATCGATCTCGCGCGCGGCCGCCAGCAGGTGGAGGCCGTTCATCCCCGGGAGCGTGTAGTCCGAGAGGATGAGGTCGACGGGCTGGCTGCGCATCTGCGCCAGCGCGTCGGACGAGCAGGCAGCGTCGACGATGTCGACGTCCTGCGAGCGGAACGCCTGGCGCAGGATATCCCGCACCATGGGTTCATCGTCAACCACGAGCACCCGGGGGTGGGTGCTCGTGCCGTTGGCTTGGTCAGTCACGGAACTGGCAACGTGCGGGCCTGTCAGGGCTGCGAGACGTCCGGATCCGAATCCGGCATGGGCGGCGTCTCCCCACTCCGGTACAGAGTGAGATCGCCCTCACCCGTGTCGTCCACGACGAGAACCGCGCGGTAGTAACCGTCCCGGTCGGCCAGAACGAGCGACGTGATGTCCTGGCTCGAGTGGCCGAAGACGGCGCGAGCAGTGCCGCGCGGATCCGCGAAGACCAGGTTGGAGGTGCCGTCCGGCAGGACTCCCAGCACCGCGCGTGGGCGACCGTCGCGATCGCCCAGGGTCACGCCGGGAGAGCCATCGCTGAGCAGCGAGATCCGCACCCGCTCGCGACCGTCACCATCGCGCATGATCCAACGCGGCCCGCCCTGCGGGTCCATCTCCCAGATCCCGCGGATGAGCCCGGTACCATCACGGAGGACGAACTGGTTGGCCTGGAGCGTTTCCTCCACCCTCGCCCCCTGCGGCATGGTCAGGATCGTGAGGAGGATGGTGATCAGGAAGAGTGCCCCGAGCGCCCACATGAGCATCTTGTGGCGCGAGCGCAGGGCCTCGTTGTCACGCTCCAGCATGTCGATCCGGCGCGTCAGTACCGCCTCGACCTCACGGAGCGCATCGGGAAGGAAAACGTCGCTCATGGGTGCTCTCTGGTGGTGTCTAGCCCGCTGTCGGACCGAGCGGCACGCGGTCCAGGCAGTTCATCGCCCGAACGTTCGCCGGGCAAAGCAATCGGACGTGACGTCATGTCCCGCCGCGCCGATCAGTACTCCGGCTCCATCAACTTGAGGAAGTACGTGTTCGCCGACTTCTCGAGTATTTCCAGGTCGTCCATGGACGGCGCGACCCCGAGGTAGCGAGCGGTATCACAGACGTGCTCGAGGATGTCGCGGGGATGGCACGCCCGCACCGGTATTCCCCGACGCCCGTAGTACTCGTGGTACAGGTAGTCGACGCCCTCCTGCCGGTACGGCACTCCCATGGCGGCCGCCACCCTCCGGAAGATCTCCTCGTACTGGTCCCGACGGGGATCGCGTACATGGAGCTTGTAGTGGATCCGGCGCAGGAACGCCTCTTCCACCAGGTCCGAAGGATTGAGGTTCGTCGCGAAGATCAGCAAGCAGTCGAACGGCACCGGGAACTTGTTGCCGGTGTGCAGGGACAGGTAGTCCGTCCTCCGTTCGAGCGGAACGATCCAGCGGTTGAGCAGCTCCCGAGGCGGGACGCGCTGCCGGCCGAAGTCGTCGATGATCAGGATCCCGCCGTTCGCCTTCACCTGGAACGGCGCCTGGTACATCTTCGTGTGCGTGTCGTACTGGAGGTCTAGCTGCTCGAGGGTCAGCTCACCGCCGGCGATCACGACGGGCCGACGGACCTTGGCGAATCGCCGGTCGTACTCGGTGTCGGTCCGACGCCAGATCGAGTTGGGATCGGTGACCTCCTCCTCCAGCTTCTGGTGCACGACGCTGTCGTACACCATCATCGTCTGCCCTTCGATGTCGACGGCATAGGGCACGTACAACTCGCCGCCCAGCATCGCCGCGATCGTCTCGGCGATCAGCGTCTTGCCGTTGCCCGGATCGCCGAAGAGGAAGATCGACTTGGCCGAGTTGATCGCCGGCCCGAGCATGTCCAGATGCTGCTCGTCGATGACCATCTGCTCGAAGCCCCGCCGCACCGCGTCGCGGTCGAGGTGAACGTTGCGGATGGTCTGCCGGAGGATCCAGGTACGGTAGTCGGCCAGCGGGACCGGGATCGGCCCGACATACTGGTTGGACTCCAGGGCATCCTTGGCGCGTTCGCGCCCCGCACCGGCGATGTCGAAGGTGTAGGTTCCCCTGCTCTGCCCCGCCGCCCCCTTGACCTCGATGAACCGACGCTGCTGCAAGCGAAGGAGCAGCTCGTCGAGGAGGTCGAACGGAAGGCAGAGGTAGTCCGCCAGATCCTGACCGAGACGGCTACCCTGGATGTAGAGCGTCTTGAGGATCAGGTCGCCGATCGCATCCTCCGACAGGCCCGTGTCCGCTACGGACGTGGGGACCGGGGGGATGGCCGGCACCTTGGTGAAATCCCGCGGCCGCGGAGTGACGGCCGGCGGTGGTACAGTGCTCATGCAGTGCTCGGGATTGAGTTCTCTCTACTGCCTTGCACGGGACGAAGCGGGGCCCGTTCGGTGGCCCGCGCGTCCTCGATCAGAATGAAGTCGCCCTCGCACGTTCCGGTCGCCTTCAGGGTCCCCGCGGGGAGCTCCAGGGCGTGCCGCGCGCTCCGAAACCAACCCGACTTCCTGCCCGGCGCGAGGCTGTCGACCACGCCCACGACCCGATGGTCGGGGTCGAGGAAGGCGACGTCGATGGGATACTTCATCCCCATCATGTGCACCGCCCTGCAGGGGGTGATGAGCAGCCCTTCACCCGGCTGCAGCGGCGGGCGGCCAAGCAGCCCACGCAAGCGCAGCCAGTAGTTGTCGGCCACTCCCACCCGCGAGCCCAGCCCGACCCGACGCGTCTCGTTCCGGACCGTGACGTGGCGCATCAACCGACCGGGGAATTCCCCCAGTTCTCGATCAGCTTCACGACCGCCGGACCAAGGGTCACGACGAACATCGCCGGGAAGATGAAGAACACCAGCGGGAAGAGCATCTTGATGGAAGTCTTCGCCGCCGCCTCTTCCGCCCGCTGCTTGCGCTTCTCGCGCAGGGTGTCGGACTGGACGCGCAGTGCCTGGGCGATCGACGTACCGAACCGGTCCGTCTGGATCAGCATGGTCACCAGGGAGCGCAGGTCCGGGAGGCCGGTCCGCTCGGCGAGCGTACGGAGCGCGTCCTCGCGGGGGGTACCTGCGCGGATCTCCAGGTTGGTGAGCGTCAGCTCGTCGCTCATCAGCACGCTGATGTGGCGGATCTCGTCCGACACCCGCACCAGCGCCTGGTTCAGTCCCAGACCCGCCTCCACGCAGACCACCATGGCGTCGAGCGCGTCCGGCAGCGCCTTCTGCAACTCCTTGTGTCTCCGTCGGATGCGCGAGCCGACATAGAACGTCGGTGCGATCCACCCCATCATCGCCAGCATTATCCCGAACAGCAGCGCCTTCGGCCCCAGCACCGGGGTGAGCAGCAGGAATACGCCGAGGATGCCGACGGGCAGGGCGAGGCGGACACCGGCGTAGACCATCGGCGCCGACGGGCTCCGCAGCCCGGCATGGATCAACTGCGCCCGTACGACCGGGTTGACGTGCTGTTTCTCGCTCCGCTGCCCCAGCGCTTCGAGGATCGCCTCCAGGCGCTGACGCCGTGAAACACGCTCGCGCCGGCGGACCCTGTCGAACGGGCTGCCGCCCATCTGGGCAAGTTCCTCCAGGCGTTTGCCCACGACGGCCGGCCGCTGGCGCGTGAGACTCGCGACAACGACCGTTACGCCGGCGATCGAAGCCGCGAACATCGCGGAGATCACGTAGATCATCATGTCACACCTCGATCTTCACGATCCTGCTGATCGCCAGGTAGCCGAGCACCTGCAGGAACACGGCGACCATCATCAATGTCCGGCCGAGCGGATGGGTGACGAACGCGATCATGTCCTCGCGGTTGATCAGGAAGAGCACAACTCCCAGCATGATCGGGAGGCCCCCGAGGATGTAGCCGCTCATACGACCCTGCGCCGTATACGTGCGTAGCTGCCGCATGATCGAGAACCGCTGACGGATTACGTAGGAGAGCTTGTCCAGGATCTCGGCCAGGTTGCCGCCGACCTCCCGCTGGATCAGCACCGCGGTGATGAAGATGCGCACGTCCACCAGGGGGATGCGGTCCGCCATGCCGAGAAGCGACTCGTCCATCCCGAGGCCGAAGCGCTGCTCCTCGAACACACGCCGGAACTCGCTCGCGATCGGGTCGACCGTCTCGTCGGCGACCATCTTGAGGCCCGACGAGAGGGGGTGTCCCGCCCTGAGCGCACGCCCCAGCAGGTCGATCGCCTCGGGGAGTCCCTCCTCGAACGCGCGCATGCGCTGGTCGCGCTTGCGCCGGAGATACAGATAGGGCAAAGAGGCACCGGCGGCCGTGCCCACGATGAGCGGCACGACCCCACCGAATGCCAGGAACGAGCCCAGGCCGAACGCCAACCCGAATCCGGTCGTCAGGATCAGAATCGTCTGGCTCGTCCACGGGACCGCCGCCTGCTCGATGAGGACGTCGAGGTCCCGTAGCTGGGGGACCCTGCCGGCGATCGGTTCCAGCCAGCGCGGGATCGACGTCGTCGTCCCTCGGAAGAGCGAACGCGCCCCCTGGTTCTCGGTCAGGGAGTCCGCGTTCAGCCGCTCGATCTGCTTCGCTACCGCGCGCCTGCGGAAGCGATCTCGCACCGCCTCCCAGAAGAGAACGGCCGCGATCGTCGCGCAGACGACCGCGAAGAAGATCAGTGCTGCGGCAGCCCACGTTGTCGGCGCCACGTTCACCAATCCGCCTTTCTGCCGGCGCCCTCGGTGAAGAGCGTGGCGGGAAGGTTGATACCGTATGCCGCGAGCCGGCTGGCGAAGTGCGGGCGGATCCCGGTGGGCCGGAACTGGCCCAACACCTTGCCGGTCGAATCGATTCCCTCGCGCTCGAAGAGGAAGATTTCCTGCATCGTGATGACGTCTCCCTCCATGCCTACGATCTCGGAGATGGACATCACCTTGCGCGTACCGTCGGAGAGGCGGCTCGCCTGGATCACGACGTCGATGGCGCTCGAGATCTGCTGGCGCATCGCCTTCTCGGGGATGTTGAGGTTCGCCATCGCGATCATCGTCTCGAGGCGGCTCAGCGCGTCCCGCGGAGTGTTGGCGTGCAGCGTGGTGATGGACCCGTCGTGACCGGTGTTCATCGCCTGGAGCATGTCCACCGCCTCGGCGGCACGCACCTCACCGACGACGATGCGGTCGGGCCGCATTCGCAGCGCGTTGACCAGCAGCATCCGCTGCGTGATCTCACCCTGGCCCTCGGTGTTGGCCGCCCGGGTCTCGAGGCGCACGACGTGGGGCTGCCGGAGCTGGAGCTCGGCGGAGTCCTCGATCGTGACGATGCGCTCGTCCTCGGGGATGAATGACGACAGGATGTTGAGCAGCGTCGTCTTACCGGCGCCGGTACCACCGGAGATCAGGATGTTCAGCCGCGCCTTGACGATCCCCTCGAGCACGGTGAGCATCGCCTCCGTGAGGCTGTTCGTCCTCAGGAGGTCCTCGCCCGACAGCGCGTCGCGCTTGAACTTACGGATCGAGACGTGTGGACCGTCGATCGCCAGCGGCCGGATGATGGCGTTGACGCGGGATCCGTCGGCCAGACGCGCGTCGACAAGCGGCGACGAGTCGTCGATCCGGCGGCCGACGCTCGACACGATGCGGTCGATGATCTGCAGGAGGTGACGCTCGTCCTTGAAGCGCACATCGGTCATCTCCAGCTTGCCGTGCCGCTCGACGATGACCTGCTTGTGGGTGTTGATCAGGATGTCGGAGATCTCCGGATCCTTCAGCAGCGGCTCCAGCGGCCCGAGGCCGAAGATCTCGTCGAGCACCTGGATGACGAGATCCTCGCGCTCCTCGAAGTTGAGCGGAACGGTCTCGCGGGCGAGCAGGTCGTGCACCGCCCGGCGGATCTCCGTCGTGACCTGGTCCCGATCGAGGGCTTCGAGGTTCGCGAGGTTCAGGCGTTCGAGCAGTCGCCGATGGATCCGTCCCCGGATCTCGATCAGCTCGGACCGACTCGACTCCATGCTCGCCTCGCTCGCGAACGACTGGCGCGCCCTTGGCGGCGAACCCGCCGAAGCCGCGGCCGCGCGGGCGGGCTCAGCCGGAGCCGGGTCGCTCTCCCACGGGAGCTTCCCGGGACCCGACCCGTTTTCGCTCTCTCCTCCGAACCTGAAATCGCTTGCCATTGTCTGTTATCCCTTCACCACAGTGCGGCGGCTGAAGACCTTCACCCAGCTCGGAAGCCGGGAATTGTGACCATTCTTCGAAGGACTCACGCCCGCGACCTCCGAGGCGAGTGCCCGCAGGTCCCGCGCGAAGGGTGACTTCTCGTTGTTGATGACCGGCTGACCGGTGTTGATCGACCGGATCACGGACTCGTAGTCGTTGGACAGGGTCGCGAAGACCTGCATTCCGATCGTGCGCTCGACCTCTTCCAGCGAGATCACGTCGTTGATGTGGTAGCGATTGACGACCAGCCGTATTCGCTCCTGGTCCGCGCCAACGATCCGGTCCAGCAGCGGCTGGCAGCGCTTGATGTTCCGCAGCGACGGGAGGTCGACGTTGATGAGCAGGAAGATCCTGTCCGCCTGCTCGAACGTCGCCAGCGTCGCCGGCGTGAACGATTTCGACGTGTCCACCACGATGTACTCGTAGTGGTTCTTCAGGAACGCCAGGATCTTGCGGATCCCCTCGCCGGGGACGACCTCCACCTTCTCCGGGTGGAAGGGCGCCGACAGCAGGTGAACCCCCGAGTCGTGCTTCTCGATGTAGGAGGCGAGCAGCTCCGTGTCCATCCGGTGGAAGTTCCGGATCATGTCGACGAAGTTGAACCGGGGCTGCACACCGAGCAGCACCGCGATCTCGCCGAGCTCGAGGTCCAGATCGACCAGCAGCGTCTTCTTGCCCGTGAGCTGGTGCAGGTGGATGGCCATGTTCGTGGCCACCGTCGTGGAGCCCGAGCCGCCCTTGGGGCTGAACACGGCGAAGACCTCGCCCGGCGCCTTCGGTGCTGCAGCCTCCGTGACGCCGAGGAACCGCCGTTCCATCCGCTTGATGGCGGCGTTCAGGTCGTCCGGCTCGACCGGCTTCGGAAGGTACTCCACGATACCCGCCTTCATCGCCTCGAGCAGCAGCGCCGATTCCGGCACCGGCCCGACGCCGACGAACATGCGCTGCGGATTTCCCTCGGCCAGGAACTTCGCGAGCCGGATGCCCAGCTCCGGATCTTCCTCGAGGTCGATGAAGATGAGTCGGGGATCGGTCTCACGAAGCTTCGACAGCTCCTCCCGGCTCACCTCTGCAAACGGCAGCGCGACCTCGGTAGCGAGGACAATGCTGCCGTTCTCTCCCACCACTTCCCGTAGACGCACGAGAAGGTCGCGGTCGGTCGAGAGCGCAGCTGCAACGATCTTATTGGGAACCATCGTGAATCCTTGCGTTGATCACTTCATGAGATCGAAATCCGAGCAGGCCCCGCTACTCGATCAGCCGGAGCGTCCGCACCGTCGTGCCGGAACCCTCGCCGGTGCCGCTCGCATACATGAGGAACCGCCCCCAGAACGAGACGTTGTTGCCCTGATCGTGGATGTTTTCGACGAACACCAGCCCGATGTTCACGATGTCGAGCATCCCGTTCGGATGGGACGGGGCGGTCGACGGATCGTAGAGCGCCACCTTGATGATCCGCGGGCTCTGCGTGATGGTGTTGCCGTGCTCGTCAACGACTCGCTTTCCGATGTTGTCCCAGCGAACGTTCGGGTCGGCGTTGATCAGGTTCCGCAGACTCTTCGTGATCGACGCCTTGTTCCCGGGCTCCTTGGCGATCTGCGTCACCTCACCGTTGACCGGGAAGTCCGTCATGTTGCACATGCAGACGTTCGCCCGCGCGAGCGCCGCGCCGCCGCCATTGGGGTTCCCGTCACAGGAAACGGGGTTCCCGTTGCGGTCCAGGACCGGGTTGAAGCCGCTATTCCCCGGGATGTCGATGATCATGTGGTCGGACCCGCCCAGATCCCCGAAGGGAGCCTCCAGCCATTCCTTGTCGGGCGTGTGCGAGCCCGTCTTGAACACGATCTTCCGGCCGTAGTCGTGGTCGTACCGGTTGTTCTGGAAGTTCGCCTCGCCGTTGCGGATCGGCGCCCCGTAGCCGGTCGCGTCGTCGTCGGTGAGCGTACCGTCCCAGGGCTTGTAGACGTGGTTGGGATTGTTCGGATCGAACGACCCCTGCCAGAGCGGATCGTCAGGATCGAAGTTCACGTTGCTCGCGTTGGTGACCCTCCACATGTCCGGGAGCGCGAACGGCTTCACGCACGTGGCGCCACCCGCCCCCGATGCCTCCGCGGTGGCCCGCGCGTACACCGGCAGGATTCCCTTCCCGATGAAGGAAGCGAACAGACCCGGGGTGGACGCGCGGATCGCCACCGACACCCGCCTCTGGTCGGGGTCGACCGTTACCTCGACGTTCGCCGGATCGACCGCCTGCCCCGCGACGGTGTTCCTGCCGGCGAAGTCGTACGCCGCCGCCTCCGCCAGGGGCGCGAGGACCATCGGCGTACCCGGCTTCATGAATTCCGACGCGCCGGCCAGCGCCGCCGCATCGGCGGCGCGCTGCGCCTCGCTCCTCGCGTTCAGCACCGCACCGACGTCGACAGCGAGCGCAAAGCATCCCAGCAGCATGACCGCCGACAAGCCGAAGTAGACCAGAGCGGCACCGTCCTCATTGCGAATGGGACGGAGAAGTTTTCGCAGGATGCGCGCGTTCGCGTTCATTGACGAGCTCTCTCGATCGGGTTCGCTACTGCTGGATACCGCTCTCGAGTTCGCGGCTCCAATCCCACGTCTCGGGTTCCCCGGTCGGAAGCGGCGGCGCCACATCCGACGGCGTCACGATCCGGGGCGTCACCAGAACGAGCAACTCGGAGCGGTTCTGGATCACCTCGCGGCTCCGGAACAGGGCACCCAGGAAGGGGATGTCTCCCAGGAAAGGTACCTTGTTGAGGGTGCGCGTGGTATTGTTGTCGATCAAGCCGGCGATCGCCAGCGTCTGACCATCCCGCAGTTCCACCGCCGTCTGCGCGCGGCGCGTCAGCAGGGCAGGCACGTTGAACCCGGAGAACTGGATGCCGTTCGCGAAGTCCAGCGACGAAACCTCCGGCTCGACCTGGAGCTGGATGTTCCCGGCGATGGTCACGTTCGGGATGAAGCGGAGCCGGACACCGAACTCCTTGAACTCCACGGTGATCGTGTTCGATCCGGCACCACCCGCCTGCGGCACGGGGTACGGGAACTCGCCACCGGCCAGGAACGACGCCTCCTGCCCCTCGAGCGCCAGCAGGTTCGGCTCGGCGAGGCTGCGGAAGGTCCCGGTCCTCCGGAGCGCGTCGACCACGGCGTTCACCTGGATGTCGTCCTCGAACAGGAACAGCTCGACCAGTCCGTCCGAGAGGGACGATCCCCCGACGATGTCCCCGGCAACCGGGGCCAGCGGGTTGAGCACTGCCGTGGTACGACCGGCCAGGAAGTCGGCGCCGAGGCGCTCCAGCGCGCGTCGGCTCACCTCCGCGAAGCGAACGCTGAGCAGGATCTGCTGCGCGGGCGGAACCTGGAGGTTGTTGACCACGGTCGCACCGGTCCCCTGGGCGATCTGCAGGATCCGGTTGGCGATCCCCGCGTCGGACACACTTCCGGAAAGGATAACGAGATTCCCCGCCGCGGTCACCACCACGTTCTCGCCGTGGAAGAGCGCGTTCACCTGTCTCTGTAGCGCCGGCGCGTCGATCGTGACCTCGATCGTGTAGTTCCGCACGTTCCCGGCGTTGTCCCACACGAAGAGCGTCGTCGTCCCGACCTGCAACGCGTTCACCACGAGCTCGCGTGGAGAGACCGGGACCGCGTCCGCGATTGCCGGGTCACCGATCGACGCGCGATCGATGGTCCCCGCGATGGTCACCAGCTGCGAGGTTCCGCGCGCGATCGTGAGAACGTTCGGCTGCGCCTGAGCGGAGAGGTCCGCGGCACACGCCACCCCCGCCGTCGCGGCCAGACCGAGAATGAGGAACAGCCTGGCCAGACGGCGCTGCACATTGAAATTCATCAGGGTCGGTTCTGGAAGGTTGAGATCGTCCGCTCACCACCCCGGAGCACTTCGACGACGGTGGTGGTGGGTTCGGTCCTCTGCGCCGGAGCCGCGACGCGGACGGCGCTCGCGTTCGGGGCCTGCGTGGCCCGCGGCGGAGAGATCAGCGCGTTCGCGCGAATACCCGGCGTCTCCACGTTGCCGAGGTCGAGCGTGTTGCGGAGCGCGAGCTGGATCCGGCCTTCGGTCGAGGCGAGCGTCAACCGCTCCGCCTCTTCCGGCGTGACCAGGAGGGTCACGACGCTCACCGTCTGCGGCGTACCGTTCGCGTCCTGCTGGATGGTCTGCCCCGACGTGAGCACCTGGATGTTCTGCAGGATGATCCGCGTCATCGGCTCTTCCTGCCCGCTCGTCCTCGGCGTGATGGTCAGCAGGACGTCCACTCGAGTGCCCGGGAGGACGAAGCCGGCGACACCGATGACCTCGTCCACCCGCACGCTCATGCCCCGCATCCCCTCCGGGATCACGATCGGCAGTCCGCCGCCACTCTCCTTGTCGGCCAGCTTGTTCGCCATCAGCGGCTCGTTCGCCTTTACCGGCGTGATGAGGCCGCGGCCGATCACCTCGGCGGTCGAGGCGTAGTAGCCCTCGGGGAGGGCCGAGCTGTGCCAGTCGACGACGCGAACGTCCTCGGCCCGCAGCAGGTGGCCCAGCGGAAGGTCCGCGGCGGCTACCACCATCTGGCCGCGGGGGGCTTCGGTCGCCATCAACGGGGTCGCCTGCTGGCTCAGGAAGCGCAGCGCGAGCAGTCCGGCGAGTCCACCCAGCGCGATGGCCAGGATCAAGACGAGTACGAAACGTCTCTGTTTCATGTTCAACTACTCGTTGCGCATGGAGAACCAGGTCCGCAGGGTGATCGTCCGATCCCCCGTTGCCCAGCCAATGAAAGGTCCAAGAATCGAGAACTCGAAGGGGATCGCGATCCCGACACTCGCCACGGTACCGGTCGACCCGTCCCAGTTGCACTGATAGATGTGCACCTCGTTCACCGTACCGGACGGTGCACTACAGGGGGGGGTCTCCTCGTATAGCTGAGCGCCCGACACGTCGATCCCGCCCACCGCCAGGAAGTCCCTGATCTCGTCGTAGATCACCGCCGAATCCCAGGCAGGGTTGGCCACCACGGCCTTCCGCGCCCCCTCGCGGGCGGCATCGGTGATCAGCTGGTACTGGAGGAAGAGCCGGGCGAAGTCGATCAGGCCGAGGATCAGGATCACCATCATGATCAGGACGAAGGCGAACTCCACCAGCGCCTGACCGGACTCGTCCCGCAAACGGCCGCGCCCGCGCGACCCCGGACGTCGAGAGCCCATCGCCACACCCCCGTTAGACATCGGTTAGACGAGCCAGGAAAGAGTGCAACCGACCGCGATGGCGACGCCCAGCGGGATCGGCTCGAGTGCCACCTCCGCCGCATCAGGGAGTATACGGCGGCTTCCGCGCATTCCTAAAGTTGCACCGTAGAGGGCGAGGCGGGCAGTGCTCCGGAGAAGGGCCTGCGCGCGGCCCATGACGACCGCCGAAAGAACCGCGAGCCCCCCGGCGGCAAACGTCACTAATAGCAGCGCGATCCAGATCCGTCCACCCCCGAGTACCGCTCCGAACGCCGTCAGGTACTTCACGTCGCCGGCCCCGATCGACTTCGCGGCGTAGGCCAGCAGTGCGATTCCGAACGCGATCCCCGCGCCCGCGAGCCCACTGAGCACCGACTCGGGTCCCGCCGCGCGGAGCGCCAGCCCGAGCGCGAACCCGCCGACCGTCAGCCAGTTCG
>CAZJEH010000120.1:0-12337 GCA_964544905.1 uncultured Gemmatimonas sp. | reverse complement strand
CGATGGACAGCGAATCCCCATCGCCCGAGACGCCGAGGTAAATGAGGTCGCGGTTGGCGGCGTTGGCGCCGGTCGCGATCGCGGGCATCCGTCCGTGAACGGCGTTGAAGCCGTGCGCCTGACCAAGGAAGTACGCAGGGGTCTTGGACGAGCAACCGATCCCGCTCAGCTTCGCCACTCGATGCGGGGCAATGCTCAGCTCGAAGGTCGCCTGGATGATGGCGGCGGTGATGGAGTCGTGTCCGCAGCCTGCGCAGAGCGTCGACATGGTCCCCTCGTAATCGCGGGGCGTGAGGCCGAGCGCATTGCGGGGGAGGGACGGATGCCGAACGGGCGGCTTGGCGATGTAGGTCATGCGTTGATCCTCCGCGGGCGAGCGATGAGCGGTGGCGCACCGAGCGCCTCCATCACCTCGCGTGTGACCTCGCTGGCGCTGAGGGGCAGTCCTCCGTACGAGCCGATGCTCTCGAGGGCCCCGGGCGGCACCCGGGTCTCCAGGCAGAGCAGCGACGCGAGCTGGCGATCCCGGTTCTGCTCGACCACGAAGACGCGCTCGTGGCCGCGAACGAACGCGGCTACGGACGGGGCGAAGGGAAAGGCCCGGACCCGCAGGTAATCCGCCCGTATCCCCTGCTCCGCCAATCGGTCGACCGCCTCCAGCACGGCGAGGTTGCATCCGCCGAGGGAAACGATTCCGATGGTCGCGCCCGGCGTGGTATGGATGTCGGGTTGCGGCAGGCTCGAAGCGGCCCCCTCGATCTTCCGGGCGAGCCGCTCCATCACTTCCGTGTACTCGGCGGCGTCCTCAGTGTATCCCCCGGACTTGTTGTGCCCCGACCCGCGGGTGAAGAACGCCCCGTTCGGGTGGACACCCGGGAGCGTGCGGGCAGCGACGTTGTCACCGTCGGCGTCGAAGTAGCGACGGAAGCGGCCGATCCGCTCCAGTTCTTCCGCGCTCAGGACCTTGCCGCGGTCGGGTCGGTACGAATCGTCCCACCCCAGCCGCGGGACCATCCAGTCGTTCATGCCGATGTCCAGATCGCTGACAACGAAGACCGGCGTCTGGAATCTTTCGGCGATGTCGAAGGCGGCGGCCGCGAAGTAGAAGCACTCCCCCGGATCTCCAGGGAAGAGGAGGATGTGCTTCGTGTCGCCGTGAGAGGCAAAGGCGCAAGCGAGCAGATCCGCCTGCTGAGTGCGGGTGGGCATTCCCGTGGAAGGACCCGCGCGCTGGATATCGAAGACCACCGCGGGGATCTCGGCGTAGTAGGCGAGGCCGATGGCCTCCGACATGAGCGAGATCCCGGGCCCGCTCGTGGAGGTGAAGGCACGCGCACCCATCCAACTGGCCCCGATCACCATGCCGATCGCGGCGAGCTCGTCCTCCGCCTGCAGCACCGCGA
Source organism: uncultured Gemmatimonas sp. (assembly GCA_964544905.1). GTDB lineage: Bacteria > Gemmatimonadota > Gemmatimonadetes > Longimicrobiales > Longimicrobiaceae > WHSP01. The sequence continues at coordinate 10,934 of CAZJEH010000120.1, read as the reverse complement.
AGCGGGAGCGACCGGTCTCGTCCTCCTTCCGGAAGCGTTGGCAGAGCTCCTGGAACGCGTCGATCAACGAGGTCGAAGGGGTGATCGGGTACCAGGCCGCCACCGTCGCCCCGGCGTAGACGCAGCCGAGTGCAGCCGCGGTGTTCCCATCGATGATGATGTGGTCCTTCGTCCCGTCCATCGGCTCGACGTGGATCGGGAGCGGGCAGGCCAGATTCTCCTTCGCGTACTCGTACCCGAGGCGAAGCGCCGTGAAGTTCGAGTCGAGCAACGCCTTCTTCCGGCCGTACGTCTCCTGGAGCAGCGCGTTCAGGATTCCGAGGTCGAGCTCGAGCAGCGCGGCCAGTGCCCCGGCCATCGCGATGTTCTTCATCAGGATGCGCTCGCGCGGGCCGGCGAACGCTTCGTTGCAGAGCCTCGCCAGCGGCACCGGAAGCAGCTCCACATCGTTCCGCTCCAACTCCCGGGGAAGGGGCCAGCTGGAATCGTAGAGCAACCAGCCGCCCGACCGGACCTCGGCGATGTCCTGCCGGTAGGTCGCGGGGTTGAGCGCGACCATCAGGTCGAAGACGCTGGTCCGCGCGGTGTATCCGTCCCGGTTCACCCGAATCTCGTACCAGGTGGGCAGGCCCTGGATGTTCGAAGGGAACAGGTTCTTCCCCGAAACCGGCACGCCCATCCGAAAGATCGCTTTGCGGATGAGGTCGTTTGCGCTCGCGGAACCGGTGCCGTTGACGGTGGCGATCTTGAACGCGAATTCGTTGATCCTGTCGGGGAGCTGCGCGGTCATAAAGCGGCTCCGGGCGTGGCCATCTTCGGTCGGCTGGTTGAAGGGATAACAGGAAGCGGAATGCCCCGCGGAGGGTGGCGCTGCCCGGGTGGCAGACCCGCGTAGGGTACGAGGAGCTCGAATCGCCGCATGTCCCACGCGGCCGTCGGACAGCGTTCGGCGCACAGACCGCAATGGATGCAGAGATCCTCGTCCTTGAACATCAGCCGTCCCGTCTGGGGGAGCGGGCCCGAGGCGAAGAGCGGCTGATCCAGGTTCAACGCCGGCACGGTCAGTCGTGTGCGAACCTCCCCCTCCTCACCGTCGACCGTTATGGTCAGGCAGTTCACCGGGCAGATGTCGACGCAGGCGTCGCACTCGATACACAGCCGGTCGGTGAAGTACGTTTCGACGTCGCAGTTGAGGCACCGCTCGGCCTCCCGCATGGTCTGCGCGAAATCGAACCCCAGCTCGACTTCGACCTCCATCGCCGACAGCCGCTCCTCCAGCTCGACGTGGCGCATCCGGGCGCGCGACGCCGCCTCGTAGTCGTTGCTGTAGCTCCACTGGTGGATGCCCATCTTCTGGCTCACCAGGTTCATCCCGTACGGCGGGCGATCGTGCAGCGGCTCGCCGAGGCAGTACTGGTGGATGGAAATCGCGGCCTGATGCCCGTGTTCGACGGCCCAGATGATGTTCTCCGGGCCCCATGCCGCGTCGCCGCCCATGAAAACGCCCGGACGGGTCGTCTGGAACGTCGCCCTGTCGACGATGGGCATCCCCCACCTGTCGAACTCGATGCCGATGTCGCGCTCGATCCAGGGGAAGGCGGCCTCCTGGCCGATGGCCAGAATCACCTGGTCACAGGGGATGACGACCGTTTCGAGTGTGTGAGGTGCTGTCCGTCCGTCCGGGTCCGTAATCCACTCGACGCGATCGAATTCCATCCCGACGAGCTGGCCGCCCTCGACGAGGAAGCGCCGCGGGACGTGGTTCTCGACGATCATCACGCCTTCTTCCTCGGCATCGGCGAGCTCCCAGGGCGATGCCTTGAAGTGCGGTCGTGAGCGCCGAGCGACGACCTTGACGTCGGATGCACCGAGCCGCAGCGCGGACCGGCAGCAGTCCATCGCCGTGTTGCCGACACCGATGACGAGGACCCGCGGGGCAATCGAATCGATGTGGCCGAACGCGATCGATTGCAGCCAGTCGATGCCGATGTGGATCGACTCCGTGTCGTGGCGCCCGGGGAGGTCGAGTTCCTTGCCGCGCGGCGCGCCGGACCCGATGAATACCGCATCCCACCCCTCCTCGAGAACGGCGGCCAGACTGGTCACGGGGTGGTTGCACCTCAGGTCGACCCCCATGTCGAGGATCATCCCGATCTCGTCGTCGAGCACTTCCGGGGGAAGACGAAAACGCGGGATGTTGTTCCACATGAGCCCGCCGGCGCGGCCCAGCTTCTCGTAGATCGTGACGCTGTAGCCCAGCGGCATCAGGTCGTTGGCGACAGTCAGCGAGGCTGGTCCGCCACCGATACAGAGAACCCGGTATCCGTTGCGTTCCAGCGGCGCGCTCGGCAGGTGCGCGCGCATGAGCTCGTCGTCGCGGAGGTCGGCGGCGACCCGCTTGAGGCGACAGATGGCGACGGGTTCCCCGTCGACCCGGGTGCGGCGGCATGCCGGCTCGCAGGGGCGATCGCAGGTACGCCCGAGGATCCCGGGAAAGACGTTGGACTGGCGATTGAGGAGATACGCTTCGGTGTAGCGGCCCTGCGCGATCAGTCGGATGTACTCCGGTACATTGGTATGCGCCGGACAGGCCCACTGGCAGTCGACTACACGGTGATAATACTGCGGATCGTCCTGGTTCGTGGGGCGCATGGCGGATAGTTGCGAGGAGGAGCGTCAGTTCGCCGGTAGAGCGCCGGCGCGACGCGCCTCCTCACGGTCCCCGCCGTTGGGAACGGCGGCGCAGAGGGGGCAGAGAGTGCCGGTGCAGCGCACGCCTCGCTCGAGGCAGGCGACCTCGACTGGAGCGTCCATGGAGACGAGCACACGCCAGGTCCAGTCGGGTGTGCGCGCGACGAGGGAAACGTTCCGGTCGTTGGCGGAACAGAAAACGGTATGCACGGTCATCCGGCCACCTCCCTGGCAGGGGGGAACCTCGATCACCACACCGTTGGGCGCCGTTCCGGAGGGCGGGCGTGACGAACGCGTGCCGTAGGGGACACAGCGATGCGCGACGTCATGGAACAGCGCATCCTGAACATAACCAGCGTCGCCGTCGCGAGAAAGGGTTGGCCCCAAAACCCTTGTCGCGTTCTCCCAGGCGGAGCATGATTCGGATCGTATCCCTCGTGGAGCGCCGACCGCGGAGTAGTCGAGAGGTCGTCGTCGGCGCGATGGTTGCAACTCTCGTCCCCCGCAGGCAGGCGGTTTCCGGGCGTCCGGCACGGTCTCGCCTCCGGCCGCCACCCTTCCAACCCTACTCCCGGAGGGCCAATGAACGGAGATCTCCATTCAGAGACCGACGCGGGTTCACGGCGAACGGGACGCGGCGAGCCGGAAGACACTATGCAGCGTTCTGCGGATCGGGAGGAGCTGGCGGAGCGCATTCGCGGCGGTGGTCGTGATCCCGCGGAAATGTCGTTGGCTGGAGCGGATCTCCATGACCTGGATCTGCGGGGAGTCAACCTCCGCGGGGCGGATCTCCACGGGGCCAACCTCGAAGGCGCCGACCTGTCAGGCGCCGATCTGAGTGAGACCTGCCTCTCCGGGACGCGGTTCGCGCGCGCGAAGCTGCGCGGAGCGAACCTGCGGGACGCGAACTCCCTGAGCACGGGGAGCAATCCGCGCCAGCCCGTCGACCTTAGCGGGGCGGATGCCTCGGGGGCGGACATGCTCGGGTGCAACCTGTTCCATGGCGTCCTCGTCGGCACGATCCTGGATGGGGCAGTGCTCCGCGAGGCCAATCTGAACGGCGCGGATCTCTCCTCGGCCCGCCTGCGGCTTGCGGACCTGACCGGAGCCAACCTCCGTCACGCCAAGTTGGAAGGGACGGATTTCTCGGAGGCGGACCTCACCGCCGCCGATCTGTCGCGGAGTGACGGCCGAAGCGCGGACTTCAGCGCAGCCGTCATGCGCCGCGCGTCGCTCATGGAGGCGGACCTGACAGCGGCCAAGCTCAGCCGGGTCGATCTCACGGAAGCCGACGTCGAACGGGCGGACCTGCGGAACGCTACGCTGGAAGACGCCAAGGTCGCCCGCGCCGATTTCGACGACGCTCGCCTCGAGGGCGCCATCCTCCGGGGAGTCGATCTCGAGGCGGCAGTCAACCTCAATACCGCAGGTCGCGCGTCCGTCGCCTGAGGACCCTGGGCCGCGGCACCCAGGTTCGGCCCGCGGGAGCGTTTTCGACCGCGGCCCAATAGCCAGGCTGCGGCAAGCGACCGCGTTCCGTAGCAGGACAGACCGTTTCGCAGCGAGACAACCAGGGGAATCGGCGTGGATAGTCCACGGATCCCGCGCCGATTCCTCGCCCCATCCCCGAGCGAGCCCGGGCCTACCCCGCTCGAAGCGTGCCCCGGGCAAGTTTCCGTACCGCCTTCCCGACCGCCTTCCCGGCCGCTTCAAGGGTCCGCCATCCAGGCGGCGCCTGCAGAGCCCCAGCGCTGCTCCCGCCAGGGCGGGTGGACCTCTGAGCACCAGCTTTCCGGCCCTGGCACACGCATGAACAAACAGCCGGTCCGGGATAGCGTTACTAGATGCGTCGCACCGCTCACCAGGGAACCATCGGTATCCCTGCCCGGTTGGCGTGTCAGTTCGGGATCCGGGGGAGCGGACCATCACCAGTTGCTGGAGAGAGTCGATGACAATAGGAAGGGGACCTGCGCTCACCATCGCGATCGTCCTGGGGCTCACGGCCGCGTGTGGCTCCGGGGACAGCCCCGGCTCCGCGGCGGAGCTTACGGACGCGAGCGCGTCCGAGATAGTCGAGGTCGTGCCGGATACCGGGACCGCGGACAAGAGTATGGCGGACGCGACGACACCGGCCGCCTCGACGACGCCGTCTACCGCGGATTCCCCCGCCGAGCGGGGGATACTGAGTCTGACGGTCGGTCCCCAGGGAAACGAGGCCCGTTACCGCGTCCGGGAGCAGTTGGTCGGCTTCGACCTTCCGAACGATGCGATCGGCCGAACCTCGCGCGTGACAGGGACGCTGGTGCTCGATCCGTCGGGACGGTTTCTCGAAGGTTCAACGATCGAGGTGAACATCACCGGACTCCAGAGCGACCAGGATCGTCGCGACCGGTACATCCAAGGTCGTATCCTGATGGGGGAGCAGTATCCCACCGTTCGGTTGGCGCCGAGGGAGCTGCGCGGCTTCTCGCAGCCGCTGCCGACCTCGGGAACCGCAAGAGGCGAGCTGCTGGGTGATCTCACCGTCCTGGAGGTGACTCGTCCGACCGTCTGGAACGTCGAAGCACGATTCTCCCCTGACAGGGTCACCGGCACAGCCTCGACCGCATTCACCTTCGAGGATTTCCAGATTACGAAGCCGCAGGTGAGGACGGTCCTGAGCGTTGCCGATACGATCCGGCTGGAGTACGACTTCGACTTCACGGTCGGATCCGGCGGAGGCTGAGCGTCCCTGGGGCGCGGAGGACCTCAGCTTCCGCGCCCTAGCCCTCCGCTCCGGGTCACGCGGGCGGTCGCCCTGTACTGAGATGACCTTCGTTCGCGACGGTAGTCTCCCCGGCAGAGCCTGATCCCCCCGCCACCATTTCCACATCCTCCGCTCTTCATTTTCGCATCCTCCTCTCTTCGGCGTTCGAGGGTCACGAACCTGATCGTCCGTGCCGAGGACTCAATGCGGAACGCTCGCGTTGCCGATCGTGGCGGCGGGCGCCATCGGCGTTCTGCAACGGTCGCTCTTCACCGCTGCATCCAGCCCGCGATAGATTGTCGCGCCGACAACGACGTCGGCCTTTTCGCTGGCAGGAACGTGCTCATACCCAAACTGGCAACGACGCTGCGGGACTACTCCCGGCCGCAGTTCGTCAGTGACCTCACTGCGGGAGTCATCGTAGGGATCGTCGCCCTACCTCTTTCGATCGCCTTCGCCATAGCCAGCGGAGTAACCCCGGATCGGGGGCTCTACACCGCCATCGTAGCCGGCTTCCTGATCTCCGCCCTCGGTGGCAGCAGGGTGCAGATCGGGGGACCGACGGGGGCATTTGTAGTCATCGTCTATGGCATCGTGCAGCAGCACGGCCTGGACGGGTTGATGGTGGCCACGGTAATGGCCGGGTTCATCCTCATCGCTCTCGGCCTGGCCCGCATGGGCGCCGCGATAAAGTTCATCCCCTATCCCGTGGTGACAGGGTTCACCACCGGCATCGCCCTCATCATCTTCTCGAGCCAGATCAAGGATCTGCTGGGCCTGGACATGGGCGAGGTCCCGGCGGACTTCTTCGAGAAGTGGAAGGCGTACGCCTCCGCGATAGGTACGATCGATCCGCACGCCGTAGGGCTCGCCGCCCTTGCGCTGGCCATCATCATCTTCTGGCCGAGGGTGAGCCACCGCATTCCCGGACCTTTCATCGCGTTGCTGGTGACCACGCCGCTCGTGAGCATCCTGGGGCTCGACGTGGAGACGATCGGCAGCCGGTTCGGGAACATCTCCTCGTCGCTGCCGACACCGACACTGCCCCGGGTGGACCTGGCGACGGTCCCGACCCTCTTCGCCCCCGCGCTTACGATCGCCCTGCTCGCGGCAATCGAGTCGCTGCTCTCGGCAGTCGTCGCGGACGGCATGATCGGCGGCAAGCACCGCTCGAACATGGAGCTGGTCGCCCAGGGTGTCGCGAACGTCGCCAGCCCGCTCTTCGGTGGCATCCCGGCCACCGGCGCCATCGCGCGCACCGCGACGAACGTGAAGAACGGCGGGAGAACACCGGTCGCCGGGATCGTCCACGCGCTGACCCTGCTGCTGATCACGCTCTTCTTCGGTCGTTGGGTCGGCTACATCCCCTTCGCGACGCTGGCGGCGATCCTCGTGGTGGTCGCCTATCACATGAGCGAGTGGCGCCGCTTCAAGGCCGAGTTCAGGGGTCCGCGGAGCGACCTGCTCGTGCTCCTCACCACCTTCGTGCTGACGGTCGTCGTCGACCTCACGGTGGCAATCCAGGTGGGGATGGTGCTCGCCGCCTTCCTCTTCATGCGCCGGATGGCCGAGGTCACGAACGTGGCCGCTGTCACCGCAGAACTGGGAGACGTCCGCGAGGATCTGTATCAGACGGATCCGAACGCGGCGCGCCGCCGCTCGATCCCCCAGGGGGTCGAGGTCTACGAGATCAACGGGCCGTTCTTCTTTGGCGCCGCCGAGACCTTCCGAAACCAGATCTCGCTGGTCGAGCGGAGGCCGCGCGCGCTCATCATCCGCATGCGGAACGTGCCGGCGATCGATTCGACGGGCCTGCACGCCCTGGACGAGCTGGCAAGCCGAACGCAGAAGGACGGGATACGGCTGATCCTCTCCGATGTTCACGCCCAGCCGCTGGTGGCGCTCGGCCGCTCAGGGCTGCTCGATCGGATCGGCGAGGCCAACATCCTCGGGAATCTTGACGATGCGCTGAACGCGGTCAGGGAGGAGCTTGGCCTGCCTCCCGAAGCACCGCCCGAAGGTGCGGGACCGACGGTGGCGCGCGAGAAGACGAGAGAGAAGAGGTGACGTTCTAGGCAAAGCTTGTCTCGTTGAGTACGCGATCTGGTCGCCCGGCCGCAGGACCGGCCGGGCGATCACGCAACTGTGACGAGAGGAACTGAAGCAGGCCGGGGGACGGGGTGGCGATCGTCGGCTGATCACCGATCCACCGAGTCCTTGCGGGATGGTTCGGCCCGGGAAGGGCTCGGTAACGGGCCCCACCCTCCGAGCTACCGAGGGTATTTCCGGGACGCCTCGGCCGGCTTTCCCTGCGCCGCCGGCGGCTTCATCTCCCTCGCAGGTAGTCCCGCAACCAGGCCTCGGTCGGCTTCCCGCGCAGCGTATGGTATGTCTCGACGCCGCCATCCAACGCGTACGGGTACAGTCGGTCGGCGAGGAGCTCGGCATCATTCCCCTCGATGACCGAGCGCCAGGTTGCGAGGTGGTCGGATCCCCTGAGACTGCCGCATTCCGTGAGCCACAGCTGACGGTCCCCGATGACCGTCCGTGCGTGACGCAGCGGGCCACGCAAGCTGTCCCAGCGACCGTAGATGTGGACGGCAACCGCGTCGAGCGGTGGATCCGACTCGAGCATCCCGTCGAGGAAGGCGTCGGTGACTCGTGTGATGCCTCCGCTGACTACGATCGCCCGCGGATTCGCCTGACGAATCCGCGGCGTAGCCATCCGCAACTGCTCGCCGTACGCCCTGCCGCGGTCCCTCATGTCGATCCCGCGTCCGGCCCCGAAGGGGGCCTGGACCCACAGATCCTGCTCATTCCACAGCTGCCATGCCTCGACGGTCGGCATTTCGGCGGCGCGACGGGCGACGAAATCCGCGAACCAGTCCATCAACTCCCGGTCCACCCCACGTTCGACCACCGGATCATCCGGGGGCAGCCAGTTGTGGACGACGACCGTCAACCTGATTCCGGCGTCGTCGCAGCGTTGGACCAGCTCGCGGTAGCTCTGTGGATAGCTCGGGTAGCGAGACCAGGCAGAGGTGTAGAGCGTCGTTCGTACATGCCGGATCCCGAGCGAGACAACCTCTCTCACCTCGCGATCGGTCAGCGTGTGGACGTTGAGGCCGACGATTGGAACGGCGGCGTGACGCGGCGTCGAAGTCGATTCCGTCAACGGCAGTGAACGACCGCCTCGAGGTGTCAGGCCGGCGGCGAGACATGAGATCAGGAACGAACGGCGGTCCACGGAATCACGTCATCGATCGGGGTCGGCTCATCACCCTGGTGCTACTCCGGGCGGGAGTGGAAAGCTCCGGGATAGGCCCCAGCCGATGGATTCGTGGTCCGAGCCGGAGCTCCTCTGGTGGTGATCACCTCCGATTCGATGGGGTTTGCGGCACGCATGCACCCGCTCAAGGCAGCACTCACCCGATGGGGGCACTGCTGTAGCCTATGCTGGGCCTTGCTCGATCGACCAGGCCTCCGATACTCGGCAAGGTGCCGCGATGCCCGCCCGAGAAGTACACGAGATAGCGCCGGCCCTGAGCAAGGGCTCGGACCTCGAGTTGTCAGTCGACGTGATGGATATCCGGGAGCGGGCTATTGCTTCTGGCGGGCGGGTGCCAGCGCGCGGTCACGCTGGGGACGAGCCTCACTTTCGAAACGCGAGCCACATCGTAAGGCCACAGATTGCCAAAGCGACAGCGAAACCGATCAGGAAGTCCACTTGCGTCTCGATATCAACAACATGAACCGCATATCCAGCGTGGGCTGATTCGCCCGTGGAACGTTAGCGGTGATCGCCACCCTTTGGAAGGCGTCGAGCCGCAGGGTCTCCGGTGGGCCGCGGCCAGCTTCGCGTCACCCCATCGGTCAGGCACACCGCGGGTCTTGATGGATCGACCTCGTCGAAAATCGGTTCGCGGGATGTAGAGGAATTCGAGGGGGATCCGACAAGCATCAGTCTGGTACATCGGTTGCGGGCGAAAGGGCGGACAAAGTTTTACGGCGAGCAGGCGCCCTGCGTGCAGGAACATCCTGCGCGGCCCCATCCTCGCCGGTAGGTGCTGCATGCAGGTCAGTAAGAGGAGGTTCGACGGATGCGGATCGCATTGATCTCGACACCCTTCGTGTCGGTCCCACCAGCCACGTACGGAGGAACCGAGCTGGTCGTGCACGAGCTGGCGGAGGGTCTCATCGACCGAGGCCACGAAGTCACGCTCTTCGCCACCGGAGACTCCAGGACGAGCGGAGAGTTGCGGGCTCTCTACGATACCGTACGCTGGCCGCCCGACCCTCTCCACGACCTCGACCACGTCTCGTGGGCGATGTCGATTGCGATGGAGGAGGATTTCGACCTGATCCACGCGCATTCCGCCGCGGCGTTGGCGCTGCGTCGGTTCCTCCCGCGGAATGTCCCCCTGGTCTACACGATCCATCACGAGAGGGACGAGGTCCTATCCAGCTTCTATTCCCGATTCCCGGACCCCTGGTACGTAGCGATCTCCGCCGACCAGCGACGCCGGGAGGTCCCCCTGCCGAAGGCAAGGGTCATCCATCATGGGTTGGATTCCGATCGGTACCAGTGGACCGACCAGCCCGGGGATTACGTCGCGTTCGTAGGCAGGTTCGCCCGGGTGAAAGGACCCCACACGGCGATCGATGCGGCGAGGGAGGCGGGAGTGGAGATACGTGTTGCCGGCGAGGTCCACGAAGTCGATCGCGAGTTCGGCGACCGGGAGATGGCCTGGCGCCTGACGCTGCCGCACGTCCGCAACCTGGGCCTGATCGGCATGGACAGGAAGGCTCCGCTGCTGCGCGACGCCCGGGCACTTCTCGCCCCGATCGAGTGGAACGAGCCGTTCGGACTGATCCTGATCGAGGCGATGCTCTCGGGGTGCCCGGTGGTGGCGTACCCGCGCGGCAGCGTACCGGAACTGGTCGAGCCGGGTGTCACCGGCTTCATCGTGAACGATGCGCGCGAACTGGCCGAAACGATCCGGCCGGGCGGTCCGGTGGACGATTTCGATCGGGAGGCGTGCCGGCGGCGAGCGGTGGAACGCTTCAACCGCGACCGTATGGTCGAGGACCACGAACAGCTGTACCTCGAGGCGCTGGAGGAGGTGGGTGGTCTCAAGGCGCGGGTACACATCGCCTGAAAGACCGGAAGCGTCGTCTCCTAGAAGAGCCGGCTCCCCTGCGGGGCCGGCTCTGTTTGCTCGCGGGATTGACGGATAGAAGCAATAGTGGTTCTCGAGCGCTACAGCCGACACTCCGGCGTGGCAGGCTGTGTGGAGACTGCCCGATGGTCCGCTATGTCACTGACCCGGCGTTCCGTGCAGGCAAGAACCACCATCGTCATCCCGGCGCAGGAGGCCGTGTCAGAACTGCCCGATGGTCCTTCGTCGCACGGGCCCGGTATGCGTCGGGTGCAACCGAAACCCACCATCGTCATCCCGGCGCAGGAGGCCGTGTCAGAACTGCCCGATGGTCCTTC
>CAZJEH010000119.1:0-12494 GCA_964544905.1 uncultured Gemmatimonas sp. | reverse complement strand
CAGATCTTCGCGTACTTCAGAAAGGTGTAGTAACCGAACATCGCCGAACGCACCAACCCTGCGCCCCCGTTCAGGAAGTCCCCGCCGAAGACGTAGTCTCGCACGAAGATGGCGCAGCCCCGAAGGAACGCTTTGCCGGGAGACCCGCGATGGCCGTGAACCTGGTGCTCGCCGGCCATTGCGCTCGAGTACCTGTTCATCTTCTCCACGAAGTGGGCGATGTCCCGGTAGGGATAGTGGAGAAGGACCCCGTCCAGCGACCGAATCGGCCCATCGACGATCGCCCCTTCGTGAATGGTGGCGTCGTCGAAGCGCCCCCGGTCCCGTCGGAACAGGCGCACCTTCCATTCCTTGCGCCACCCGCGGCGGCCCAGCCAATGGCCCAGGAACCAAGTGTGGAGCTGCACCCGGAAGCCGGCGGCATCACCAGGCTCCGCCAGGGCTCGTTCGATGGACCTGCGCAGCTCCGGGGTCACGATCTCGTCCGCATCGACGTAGAAGATCCAGTCGCCGCGCGCCAGCTCGAGCGATTTCTGCCGCTGAGAGCCGTGACCGCGGTACGGATTGAAGTAGAAGCGGTCGGTGTAGCGGCGAGCGATCTCCTCGGTCCGGTCCGTGCTGCCGCCGTCAACGATGACGATCTCGTCCGCCCAGCTCACGCTGCGGAGGACCTCGTCGAGCAGCCGATCGGCGTCGTGAGTGATGAGGAGGACGCTGAGCACGGTTGTGGTAGTCAGCCGGCGAGGACGAGCAGTTCGGCGGGGTGGAGGGCCCTGCGACCGTCGCAGAAGTCCTTGATCTGCGTCCTGCAGGAGAAGCCCGGGGCCACGACCAGGTCATCCTGGGCCTCGCGGACGGCCGGGAACAGCACGCGCTCCCCCGCCGCCCGGGACACGTTGTAGTGTCCGATCTCGTAGCCGAAGGAGCCCGCCATTCCGCAGCACCCGGAGTCCAGGATCCGGACCTCGAGTCCCTCGACGCGCTCCAGCACGGTCCGGGTCGGTTCCATCCCCACGATAGCCTTCTGGTGGCAGTGGCCGTGCACGATCGCGCGCCGCTCGAGCCGTCCGGGACGGTAATCGGTCTCCTTCGCCAGGAATTCCTCCAGCAGAAAGCTGTTGCTGCCGAGTGCCGCTGCCTGCGGATTCCGCACCAGATCCGGTAACTCGTCGCGGAAGGTGAGGATACAGCTCGGCTCCAGCCCGACGACAGGGATGCCGGCCGCCGCGATCGGCCCGAGGACGTCAAGGACCTCCCGGTGCCGGGCCCGCGCTTCGTCCAGCAGGCCCTTGGAAATCAGCGGCCGCCCACAGCACACCTGCCGTCGCGGAAGCTCTACGTCGAAGCCTGCGCGCTTCAGAACCTCGCGTGCGGCCGCGAGTGGGCCCGGCTCGAAGTAGTTGTGGAACGTGTCGTCGAACAGGACCACGCGACGGGCTGTGCCGCGCGCGGATCGCGAGGAATGCGAGCGCCAACTCCGGCGGAAGGGCTGCGGCGCAAGCTCCGGGAGCGATCGCCGCGGATCGACGTGTGCCGCCCACTTCAGCACGGGGGCCATGAAGCGGTTGCCGAGGTTGGTCACCGCCGGCGCGAGCGAGCCCAGCCGGGCGAAGTCGTGGATCCTTCCGAAGAAATAGGCCGGCGCCGGCGTGTTTCCCGTCGCCCGGTAGTGCTGCGCCAGGAACTCCGACTTGTAGCGTGCCATGTCGACACCCAGCGGACATTCGGTCTTGCACGCCTTGCATTCCAGGCACAGGTCAAGCGCCTCGAGCACTTCCGTGCTCTTCATGCCCGGCAGGTTGCCACGCATTGCCTCGCGCAACGCGTTCGCCCGGCCGCGGGTGGAGTGCTCCTCCTCCAGCGTCACCATGAACGACGGACACATCGCGCCCGCGTCCAGCTTTCGACACACGGCCATCCCGCTGCACTTCTCGACCGCCCTGTCCCAGCCGCCGTCGAGCGGATAGTCGAAGAAGGTCTGTGCCGGCGGCTGCGCCCGGTAGTTCTCGCCGAAGCGGAGGTTGTCCGACATCGGAGGGGCCTCCACCAGCTTGCCGGGATTCGCCCGGTTGTCGGGGTCGAACACCCGTTTCACGCGGCGATGGAGCTCCATGATCTCCGAACCGAACATCAGCGGGAGGAACTCGCTGCGGGACAGGCCGTCCCCGTGCTCGCCGGAGAGGGATCCACCGAACTCGACGACCAGCTCGGCGATGTCCCGGGCGATCGCCCGCATTCGCCGAACGTCCTCGCCCAGTTTGAGGTTCAGATCGACACGGATGTGGAGACACCCCTGGCCCGCGTGCCCGAAGAAGCCCAGCGTCGTCCCGTGTCGATGGACGATCTCCTCGAACCGCCGCGTGTACGCGCCCAGCTTCTCGGGGGCGATGCCGGTGTCCTCGACGAACTCCTGCGGCTTGATGTCGCGTGACGGTGTGGTCAGGTACAGCAGTCCCGTCGCGACCTGCCGCAGGGACCAGGCGGCTGTCTGATCGCGCGCATCGAGGTGGACAGACGCCGTCGGACGGCCCGGAAGAAATGGAGCACGGGCGGCGAAGTCATGCGCGCGATCCGCGACCTCATCCGCGGTGTCGCCGGAGAACTCGCAGAACAGGACACCGAGGGCGTCCGGGTGCACGAACGCTGCCGCTGATCTGAACTCCAGCAGCTCGCGCGCTCCCTGAATCACGCGGGAATCGACGATCTCCAGAGCGGAAAGCCCAGGTTCCTCCAGGATCGCCGGAATGGCATCCATGGAGGTCCATCGTTCGTCGAACGAAAGGAGGACGAGGCTGCGGGCGGCGGGTATCGGCACCAGCCCGAGATCCGCCTCCACGACGGTCGCGAGAGTGCCCTCGCTACCCACGATCAGGTCGGCGAGATTGAGCTGCTCACCTTCGACCAGCGCGTCGAAGTTGTAGCCCGAAACCCGGCGTGGGACTCGCGGGTAACGGCTCAGGATCCGCTCCCTCTCCGGTTCCAGGATCGCCATGACCTCCCGAGCCAGCTCACCCTCGCGGCCGCCGAGAGTGGCAACGTCCGAACGCGGAACGGAACGGAACTCGACGCAGCTGGAGTCGGGTAGGAAGCACCGCAGCGAGTGGACGTGGTCGCCGGTCTTGCCATAGACAAGTGAGCGGGCCCCGCAGGAATTGTTGCCGATCATTCCGCCGATGGCGCACTGGCGGATGGTCGCGGGGTCGGGCCCGAACTGGAGGCCGTGGGGCGCGCACGCGCGGTTGAGTCGATCGAGGCGGACGCCGGGCTCCACGCGCGCTCGCCGACGCGACGCATCGATCTCGAGTACCCGGTTCATGTACTTGGAGAAGTCGATCACGACGGCCGCCGCGACCGTCTGGCCGGCCAGCGCGGTACCGCCGCCGCGAGGCAGGACCGGCACCTTCTCCTCGGCGGCGATGCGCAACGTAGCCTCTACGTCTTCCGCCGTTCGCGGCAACACGACGCCGATCGGGACGATCTGGTACAGTGACGCGTCGGTGCTGTAGAGCAGGCGGGACTTGTCGTCGAAGCGGACCTCCCCGGCGACGGCCTCGCGGAGGGCGCGCTCAAAGCGGGGCGAGGGCGCGGGCCCGAGGGGAGTCATGCCGCTCCCGCGCGCCGGGCGGAGTATCCGCCACGGTTTCTCGCAAAGGCGACATTCGTGGAGTCGCTTGCGTACCCCATCCCACCCGGAAGGGATTCCAGTGCGCGGGTGGCGGCCCGATGGAGGGGGTGGGAAACCATTGGGATTGTCGCGATCAGGGATGTTCGAGGCGCGGAAAAGATAGCCCGGTGACCAGTTCGCGCCAGTATGGCCGCTACCCTCCCTCGCGCGGAACTCCACCGGGCCAGCACGATATCAACAAGGGGTATCGAGCAAACCGGATGACCAGAATGCATGTCTACCTGAGGGAAGAACGAGTCCTCCTCCGCATGGAAGAGGTCGACGGCCAGGGCCTCGTGCCCGACGGCGCAGATCTCGTTCCGATGGCCTTCTTCGCTTCGGGCAACCGGAACCCGAGCTTCCGCGCGCTCCTCCCGCCCGACACGGTCGACGTCCTGCGCAACGCACTGCATGAGCCGGTCACCCTGGGCGTTCTCGCGGAGGAGCCGGAAGACGAGTCCGAAGAGATCCGGGCGATGGTCGGACTGGCCGTACCGATCGCGCGCTCGGAGCTGGAGGTCGAGGACGAAGAAACCGAGGCCGAGCCCTGGCGCGCGAGTATCGGCGACAGTGAGGCCTGGCGCGGGGAGGATTCGTATGAGCCGAGCGAGTCCGAGGTGCCTCGTACGGCCCTGCTCGCGTTCGCTCCGCTGGTGCGTTTGAAGCGCCGGTTCCCGCACGATTTCGGCGAGGAGCTCGCCGACCTCCTCGAGTCGGCCCTCTCGGGAATCACCCGACCGGTCCTGGAGGCCCGGGTGGATAACATTCTCGAGAACCTCGACGACTGACTCCAGGTTCCGGGCCCACTCGAAACCCGCACCCCTCGCTCCGTTTGCGCGGTCGTTTCGCCCCCAGCCCGACCGGTGACCTCCACATAGGCAATGCCCGCACGGCACTGCTCGCATGGCTTCAGATGCGAGCCGCCGGCGGGCAATTCATTGTCCGGATCGAGGATCTGGACCGTGGGCGGGTCCGCCCACACTTCCTGCACAACCAGCTCGAGGACCTCCGCTGGCTAGGCCTGGACTGGGACGAAGGCCCGGACACCGGGGGCCCCATGGGTCCCTACTTCCAGTCGGAGCGCGACGACCTCTACCGGCAGGCGCTGGAGAATCTCGCACGGACCGGACATCTCTATGAGTGCCATTGTTCGCGCCGCGAGATACTCGCCGCCGCGAGCGCACCGCACGCCGCCGACGACGAGGGTCCGGCGTACCCCGGCACCTGCCGCGATCGCGTCGTAACCGACCCGAACACCCCGGGAGCCCTGCGCTTCCGAGTACCCGAGGGGTCCGTCCACTTCATCGATCTGCTCCAGGGACCCCAGCGGTTCGAACCGGCCAGCGAAACGGGGGACTTCGTCGTCCGCAGAAAGGATGGGATCGCGGCCTACCAACTCGCCGTGGTGGTGGACGACGCCGCGATGGGAATTACAGATGTCCTGCGTGGGTCGGACCTGCTCTCGTCGACTGCCCGGCAGATCCTGGTCTATTCGGCACTGGGCCTCCAGAGCCCCCGCTGGACGCACGTCCCGTTGCTCCTCCACGCGACCGGAGAGCGGCTGGCCAAGCGGGACGGGGCGTTGATGATTCGTTCGTTGCGGGAGAGGGGGTGCCCGCCGGAGCGGGTGGTGGGATGGCTCGCCCATTCCTGCGGGTTGCTCGATGCCCCGCGGGAGACTACCCCAGCCGAGCTCGTCCCCTCTTTCGATCCGGAGAGGATCAAGAGGGAGAATACTGCCACGGAGTTCCCGGCCTGGATGCTCGGTGGCTGAAGGCGCGAACCGCTAGACGACCGCCCTGGCCAGGCCCCCGAAACGCCGCTCCCTGGCGTGGAACTCGCGCAGGGCCCTGCGCAGATGCGGGACGTCGAACTCGGGCCACATCCTCGGCTCGAACATCAGTTCCGCGTAGGCGCACTCCCAGAGCAGGAAGTCGCTCAATCGCTGTTCCCCGCCCGTCCGGATCAGCAGGTCGACATCGGGCACGACCGGGGAGTTCGTGACTTCTGCGAGCCGCCGCGCAAAATCGGCCCGGTCCCCCACTCCTCCTCTCGCGGCGGCGGCGACGATCGCGTCACGCGCGGAATAGTCGATCGCTACGCGGAGCAGCAGCGTCGTACCTCCCCTTGTGGCGCTCTCCGCCGCGTCGATGGCCTTGAGGAGGGCATCCGGCAGCCGATCCCGTCGTCCGATGATCTTCACCCGAACGCCGTTCTGGACGCACCGAGCCGTCTCGGACGCCAGGTACGCGCGGAACAGCCGCATCAGCCCCGCGACTTCACGCGGCGGCCTCTTCCAGTTGTCAGAAGAGAAGGCGTACAGCGTGAGGATCCCGATGCCGAGATCGGGTGCGGCCTCGACGATCTTCTTGACCACCCGGGCGCCCTCCCGGTGGCCGAAGATCCGTGGCTGCCCTCGGGCAACGGCCCAGCGGCCGTTCCCGTCCATGATCATGCCGACGTGAACGCCCTGGAAGCAGCTTTGTTTCATAAAGTTAACAGCCGTGGAAAAACCCCGGTCATGGCTCGCGAACCGACTCGATCAGCGCCTCCATGTGATCGAGGTACCGCTCCAGCGCCTTTCGCCCCTCGGGCGTGAGCCGGTAGTCGGTTTTAGGCGTGCGCCCGTTGAACGTCTTCCGACAATCGATGTAGCCGGCCTCCTCGAGCCGGCGCGCGTGCACGCTCAGGTTGCCGTCCGTTGCCCCGAGCATCGCCTTCAATTCGACGAAACTCAAGCAGTCATGCACGGCGAGAGCGCTGACGATCGCCAACCGCATCCGCTCGTGGATGATCCGGTCAAGCTCGGCCGTGCTGCCATCGAACGCACCGCCACGCTCACCCCGGAGATTCGCATCCGAGGCAGAGGCGGTCGACCATTTCGATGCGCGGCGCGGCTCAGCCACCGTACCTCCAGGCGATCAGGAGCCCGAATATAATGTGCAGCCCTCCGAATCCGAAGCCCATGAGCGTATTGCCCCAGGCGTTCGGCGCCAGGAGGGTGAAGACCCCGAACAGCATGAACGAAAAGCCCATCACCGGGACGATCCGCACGGAGAACGCGCCGGCGGCGATAACTCCCGTCCCGTAGAGCAGCAACCACATCCCCGGAAGCGGCCAGACGAGGCCGGCCTCGAAGAGGACGGCGGTCAGCATCGCACCGGCGAGCAGCGGCGGCGCGAAGCTCAGGGCGAGCTTGCGTCCCGGCCCTGAGAGTATCGGCATCCCGGCGGCGTAGGCTTTCCGTGCCACCGTCCACGCACCCAGCGCCAGCGCCAGCAGCGCCTCGACGCTCCAGACGGCCAGCCACCGGTCAGGCGCGGTCTGGTTCGCCGCGACCACAGCGGCGACCAGGGCGGTACATCCGATCATCACCTGACCCCAGCCCGACACCGCGGTGAAGCTGCCCGCCCGCTCCATCGTCTCGCGGATGAAGCGGAGGTTCTCCATCGCCCTGTCGTGCAGGTTCAAATGGTCGCCCCGCCGACGCGGCTGGATCGGATGCACACTAGCCATTTCGCTTACAATGGGAGAGCGAACAGTGTCTGTCAAGTACTTTGTACAACAAAGCAGAATACTGTCAACCGTCGAGCAGCATCAGCACACCCAGGCCCCACGATGGGCTGAACGAGCCCAATCCCCTGATCAGCTCCACCTGCAGCCCAGGTCGGGCCGTGGAGCGGACCCTCAGCCGCACCTCGGCGAGCTCTTCGTTGCCGCGGATCGCGCGGTCCGGAAGGCCATCCGCATGCCCGGTCAGCAGCAGAGTCGGCTGGATCGCCGCCACGGGAACCGTCGCCCCGCCGATGAAGACGAGGACGTCGGACTGCTCGAAGTCCGGCTCCCGGGTGCCATGGATCCCCACACCGGTTTCCGCGAACAGCCTGACGGGGCCCAGGTCGTGGCGACCGGCGAGGAGCGCGAAGAAGTCCGTCTGGTCGCGCTCGATGCCGACGCGGTTGTCCGTCGTCGGAAGGCGAGTCCCGAAACGGAGGGCGAGCGCCGAGTGCCGCTCTACCCGACCGTCTAGCGGCAGGAGCATGAACGTCGTGGCGATGCTGTAGTCGCCCGAGTCGTTCCGTCGCCCGATGTCACGCTGCGTGGTGCCGGCGACGGGCTGGGCGAAGGCGCGGTCCTCGAAAAGGAATCGCTGAATGGTCCCGGCGGCCTCGATCGCCACCCTACCCGCCCGGACGGCGACGTGGACGCGGCCTGCCTCGACCAGCGTTCCTTCCGTCCCCGCCAGCGACGCCTTCTGGTCCTTGAGAACGACTCCGCCCAGGGCGGCGGTATACGAACGCCCGGCCTCGAAGACAGTCCAGTCGAGTGGGTCGTAGGGTCGGAGCTGTGCCTCGGAAGCCGAAGGGACGACAAGGGCTAGATGGACGATCAGCGTCGCCCACCATCGCCCGGGCCTCGGCACCGGAGGTCTGACCGCACTCACCGCCCGAAATGCGAGGCAGAGGAGGGGTGCCACCAGCGGCTGAGATTGGCGAGGATACCCGCCGCACGAGTGAAGGAAGCCTCGGAGAAGCCGAGCGCCCGCTTGATCGTCATCTCCTTCTGGATCGGGTTGCGCTCCCCTTCGATCCGCCGGAGGATCGGGGGGCCGAGTTGCTTCCGGTAGTACAGCGCGCTCGAAATTACGGGGAAATCACTTCCGTGCAACGTGCGCTCTTCGATCTCGGGATCCCGGGCGAATCGGGGAAGGTGGGCGAAGCGGGAGGGATTCGCGAGCCCTGAATTGTCCACCCAGAGGTTGGAGTACCTGCGAAGCAGCGTTCGCAGGAGAGGAAGCTGATCCGGCGCCCGGGAGAGATGTACCGGCGCGGCGGTGTGGGCGCAGATCACGGTGACGCCTTCGGCGAGCGCCGGCTCGACCCGTTCGAGTCCTCCGACGGTCGGATCGACGGTCCGGAACGTCATCTCGCCGGTCCCGGCGTGGATGAGGAGCGGCAGGCCGGCCTCCGCCATCCGGCGCAGGAACGGGCGCACGCGAGGCGCCGCCGGATCGAATCCCTGGACGATGGGCAGCCATTTGATCATGACGGCCCCGCGCTCGATGGCCTCTTCCAGCAGGTCGAGCGCATCGCGCCGATAGGGGTTTATCGACGGCGCCGGGAGCAAGTTTCGGTAGCGGCAGCAGACGTCGAATACCCAGGAGGATGGGATGACCATCTGGGACCGCTGTTCATCGAGCGACCCGCGGGAGTCGTACACGCCGTCGAAGCCGAGGACCACGGCGAGGTCGAGTTCGCTGTCCTCGACCAGCGCCGAGGTGAGCGCCGCCCAATCCTGGTCGACCGTCCGTCGCATCTGTTCGTCGGTGATCCCCATCAACAGGCGCAGTGCCGCGAACGTCGGCCGTCTGCGGAACTGCGGCGACAGCCGGCACCCTGACCTCTGCGTGCCGACGCCGGCGAGGTGGACGTGGATGTCGATGCGGGGAGGGGGCCGGAGGGGATCGCTCACCGGGTTGTCTCGAGCCATTCGCCGAGCCGCTCAATCACGTCCGCGCGCAGGGGAGTCGACAGGTGGGTGCCGCCCGGGCAGCGAGCCAATTCGGAACCGGAAATGATGCGATGAAGCCGCTCCCCCTGCTCGAGCGGGACGATCCTGTCCGCATCCCCATAGATCAGCAGCACCGGAATCGTGATCTCCCCAGCCGCCTCTTCCAGCCTCATTGCCTCGAGGGCGTTGTTGAGGGTCGTCACGTACCCGAAGGCGCCCGGCGGAGGCTCCTCCGGCAGCCTCAGCGGATAGACTCTACGCTTGAATGGCCCGAAGGAAGGGATGAGGCCAGTCAGGCCGTAGTGCTCTCGCTCCCGCCACAAGATCGCGAAGTTGCCCGGTCGCAGCTCGCCGAGAATGCCCTGGGGACTGAGCTCGATCCGCAGAGGTGCCTCCACCAGGACCGCGGACTTCAGCGCGTGCTGAAGCCGGGGAAGTGAGCCGAGCAGAACCGCTCCGCCCAGACTCACCCCGACCGCATGGATAGGGACTCGCGGCCTCGGTTTGGCGCACAGCCCGAGCACCGATTCCAGTCCCTCGATCGCGTACTCCGACGTGAATCGCGTGCGACTCCTACGGCCGTGCCCCGGCAGGTCGAACGTGAAGATCTCGAACCCCTTCAGCAGCAGCCGCTTGAAGAGTCCCACCCAGGCGAACAGCGCGTCGTTCCCGGCTCCGTGCAAGGTTACGACGATGCTCCGCGGCTCCCCGACGGGGCGGAAGCGAAAAGCGTTGATGGTTCCTTCCTGCCGCCGGAGACCCACGCGGATCCGCTCCCATCCCATCCCGTGCTCATGGATCCACTCCTTGAAGGCTCTCTCGAAGGGAAGCAGAACCGATCCCATCAACCCTCGGATCGTGTCGGATGAGATCCACGTTGCGGTCCGCGGTCCCCGGGAATAGCCGCGGCAGCGCTCGCAGTGGCGGCCAGCCGTTCGTCGTCCTCAGACTCGTCACGCTCCCCGTCGTCCCGCACCCGGAGGGGGCTGAGGCGATCGTCCCAGGCGTCGGTTATGATCCGCGCGCCGCGTTGCCAGGTGAAGTACTGCCACGCCCAGTCGAACATCACCGCGAAGCGGTTCCTGAACCCGATCAGGAAGAAGATGTGCACGAAGATCCAGGCGAGCCACGCGATGAAGCCCCACAGCTTGAGCGGGCCGATCTTGGCGACTGCTGCGCTTCGCCCGATGGTGGCCATCGTCCCCTTGTCGACGTAGTGGAAGGGTCGCGTCGGCCGGCCTTCGATGCGAGCCGCGAGGTTCCGCCCAACGGCCCTGCCCTGCTGGATCGCCACCGGAGCCAGGCCGGGCAGTGGGTTCCCGTCATCGTCCAGGCAGTGGGCCAGGTCCCCGATCACGAAGACTTCCGGGTGGCCCGGAACGGACAGGTCGGGCTCGACGATCACACGGCCCATGCGATCGGTCTCCGCGTCGAGCCAGCGACTGAGCGGCGATGCCGCGACGCCCGCGCTCCAGATCACGTTCCTCGTCTCGATCCGTTCGTCGCCGATATATACCGCGTCGGGCTCGATGCGCGTCACGAGGCTGCCGGTCCGGACCTCCACGCCGCGATCGCGCAGCGCCTGCTCGGCCTTCGCGGAGAGGTCCGCATCGTATGCCGGCAAGACCCTGTCCGTGCCCTCCACCAGGATGATGCGCGAGCAGGTCGGATCAACCCTGCGGAAGTCCCGGATGAAACTCCGCCGCGCCATCTCCGCCATGGCGCCGGCCAGTTCGACTCCCGTCGGCCCTCCGCCGATGACCACGGTGGTCAGCAGCGAGCGCCGACGATCCGGATCGTCCTCTCGCTCAGCCGCCTCGAAGGCGAGCAGGAACCGCCTCCTGATGGTGATCGCGTCCTCGACGCTCTTGAGACCGGGAGCGATCTGCGGCCAGTCGGCGTGGCCGAAGTACTGATCGACGGCGCCGGCCGCTACCACGAGGTAGTCGTAGTCGAGGACCTCGCCATCGGCCAGGTGAACCTGGCGGGCGTCGATCGAGATCCTCTCGACCTCGGCCAGGATCACCTTCGCATTCCTCTGCCGGCGCAGGATGCTGCGGATGGGCGAAGCGATCTCGGAAGGATCCAGCGCCGCAGTCGCAACCTGATAGAGCAGAGGCTGGAACAGGTGATGGTTGCGCCGATCGACGACGATCACGTCGGCCTCGACACGGCGGAGTGCCCGGGCCGCGTTGATCCCGCCGAACCCCCCACCGATTATGACGATCTGCGGCCGCTTTCTCATCGTGCACCTCCCGTCAGGTCTTACCCCGTGCCCTGTGTGCGGTGTCGATCCCGCCGGAAATCGACGGTTCTGACCACTCCGGCGAACCCGAAACCGCTGGACCGGCGCCGCTGCCGCCGACATTGACACTTACCGCGCGTCCCTCTGCGGGCGGGTCCGCCGTCGGTGTTCTCGAAAAGAAGCGCCAGGACCCCGGATGCGAACAGGGTAAATCGACTCACATGACGGACGACGACGGGCGCCCCCTTTTCGATACGTATGCAGGGACACGGAAAAGCAGTGCCCCCACCGCCGAACGGAGGTGGGGGCACGGGAAACCAGCGAAGCCGGATGTAGATCAGACTGGAACCGGCAACAGACTTCGGAACGAGTTGCGGGCGCGGTTGAGCCGACTCTTCACCGTCCCGACGGGGATGCCGATGCGCTCGGCGATCTCCTCGTACGAGAGGTCGTCCACCTCGCGCATCACGAACGGGATCCGGTGGTGCTCGTCCATCCGCTCGATGGCCGTATCGATCGCTTCGCGCAGCTCGCTGCGATAGGTCTCGTGCTCAGGATCGGCTACCTCGGCCTGGAACTCGACCGGCCGGGAAACGCCGCCGGACGGAGACGCTTCCGGGCGCAGCTCCGAGAAGACCGTCTCGCGGCGCCGCGAGCGATTCCTGAAC
This sequence comes from uncultured Gemmatimonas sp., assembly GCA_964544905.1. Lineage (GTDB taxonomy): Bacteria > Gemmatimonadota > Gemmatimonadetes > Longimicrobiales > Longimicrobiaceae > WHSP01. The sequence goes on along the minus strand of CAZJEH010000119.1, from coordinate 406 downwards.
TCGTTCTTCAGGAGGTTGTTCGCGATCGTGTGGATCCAGGTCGAGAACTTGCGGCTCGGATCGTAGCTCTCCCGCGCGCGATGGATGCGCAGGAAGGTATCCTGGGTAAGGTCCTCAACGCGCTCCTCGTCGTTGAGGCGTTTCCTCAGGAACCCCTGGATGCGGGGCTCATACCGCTGCATCAGGATCTGGAAACCGTTCTCGTCGCCGTCGGTGTAGCGCTGGAACAGTTGCTCGTCCGTTAGGTCGGTCATCGGGACAGTCAACCGGTCGGTGCCGAGGGGGGGACGATGGAATGTCGGGCGAGCCCGCTGGATGGGAGATGACTCGCAACGGCGTGCGGTAGTCGTCATGCACGAAAATATAAGCTCTTGCAGCGCTTTTGTCGAGGGCCGGAGCGGTGTCG
>CAZJEH010000118.1:0-12526 GCA_964544905.1 uncultured Gemmatimonas sp. | reverse complement strand
CCGGGAACGGGGTCCGCGCGTTGACACGAGGGGTGTTCCTGGGTATCCTTGTGGCTGGCGGGCGCGGCGGAAAGCACCATTTTTGAGCCAACAGTTTTGAAGCCGGGGCCGACTTTTTCGGCGGACGTCACGCCCCGCGAGGGGAAGGCGGAAAGCTGAAGGGAAGCCACCAATCGTGTTCTAAGAGGCTTCAAAAATCCTTTCCTCCGCGTCCTCTTCCGGGCCGGCTCCTCTCGGGGGGCTGGCCCTTTCTCGCTTGTCGGGAGGTAGGCAGCGATGGCAACGGTACGGGTGAGCCGCCGGGTCCACTTCTCAGCCGCGCACCGGCTCCACAACCCGGCGTTCACGGACGAGGAGAACGCCCGCCTTTACGGCCTCTGCAACAGCCCGAACTACCACGGACACAATTACGAGCTGGACATCACCGTGGAGGGCGACGTCGACGCGTCTACGGGGTACGTAGTGGATCTGGGGCGGTTGAAGGAGATCGCCGAGGAGGCCGTCCTTCGCGATCTCGATCATCGCAACCTCAACGAGGACGTCCCCTGGCTGCGGGGCGTGATCCCGTCGACTGAGAACCTGATCGTGGCGATCTGGGACCGACTGGTCGAGCGGATACCGAACGGGCGGTTGGTCCGCCTCGTCCTCTGGGAGACCCCGCGCAACTACGCCGAGTACGAAGGGAAATAGCCGATGGCGACGAGAGTGGAGGAATACCACGCGGGCGAGTTCGAGGGGGAGATCCCGTTCGCCGATCTGGTGCGTGAGCAGCTTCGGCAGTTGGGGGAGGACCCGACGCGGGAGGGATTGGTCCGCACGCCGGACCGGGTCGAGCGGAGCCTCCGCTGGTTGACGCGCGGATATCAGCTGTCGGTCGAGGACGTGGTGGGTGATGCCATCTTCAACGAAGACCATCACAACATGGTCATCGTGAAGGACATCGAGATGTACTCGCTGTGCGAGCACCACATGCTGCCGTTCTTCGGCAAGGTGCACATCGCGTATATCCCGAACGGCCGGATCGTCGGGCTGAGCAAGCTTCCTCGCGTCGTGGAGGTCTTCTCGCGGCGGTTCCAGGTACAGGAGCGGATGACGGAGCAGATCGCGGCGTCCCTCATGGAGGTACTCAGCCCCCAGGGCGTCGCGGTGGTCGTCGAGGCCGCTCATCTGTGCATGATGATGCGGGGTGTCGAGAAGCAGAATTCCAAGACCATCACCAGCGCGATGAAGGGTGTGTTCCTCGACGACATCCGCACACGCGAGGAGTTCCTTCGTCTTTGCCTGGTCAACGGCGTGCTGAGCTGAATGCGCTTCGGCAGCGCTCCCACGCCGGGCATGGCAACGGGGTGGGGATGAGGAGAAGGCACGATGGGTGACGCGACACTAGCGGGGATGTCCGTGTTGGTGACTGGCGCGTCGCGGGGAATCGGTCTGGCGATCTCGGCCGCACTTGCCGCATCCGAGGCGTGGGTGGGGATGGTCGCCCGGCGGAGCGAGCCGCTGACGCGGGCGGCCGAGCAGGTGGGGGGGCATCCCTTTCCGGCGGACGTGTCGTCGCCTGAGGACGTCGAGCGGCTCCAGCGCGAAGTGCGCTCGCGCCTCGGTGGACCTCCCGACGCCGTCGTCAACGCCGCCGGCGCCTTCAGCCTCGGTGCCTTGGTCGAGACGTCGCCCGACGAGCTGACCCGCCAGCTCGATGCCAACGTGCGGGGACCGTTCCAGGTGATTCGCGCGTTTCTGCCGGGGATGCTCGAGCGGGGAAGCGGGCACATCGTCAACATCGGCTCGATCGCGGGTCGCGTTCCGCTGCCGGGCAATGCCGCCTACGGGGCGTCGAAGTATGCCCTGCGGGGCCTGCATGAGATCCTCGCGCTGGAAGTGACCGGCACGGGGATCCGGATGACCCTCGTCGAGCCGGCGGCGACGGACACTCCGCTCTGGGATCCCGTCGATCCCGACAGCCGCGAGGATCTGCCCTCGCGCTCAGCGATGTTGCGGCCGGAGGATGTGGCTCGCGCCGTCGTTTTCGCGCTCAGCCAGCCGGCGGGTGTCGAGGTGTCGTACCTGGCCATCCGCGCCACGTCATAGAGAAGCCGCGCGAGATTGCAGCGGCCCTGGAAGGGACGGACTCACAGCGAATGTATACGATCAGCGTTCGATCGCATTACGATGCGGCGCACTTCCTCCGCGATTACGACGGCAAGTGCGAGCGCCTGCACGGCCACCGCTACGAGGTGGAAATGGCCATAGCGGTGGATGACGTGGGTCGGGGAGGCATCGCCTTCGACTTCTCCGTGGCGAAGCGCCATCTGCGCGAGCTGACTGATGAACTGGATCACCAGAACCTGAACGACCTTCCCGCCTTCGCCGGGATCGAGACCAGTGCGGAGAACCAGGCACGATACATCTACGACTCCCTCAAATCCCGGCTCAGCGGGGAAGGCGTCGAACTGCTGTACGTGCGTGTGTGGGAGACGCCCAATCAGTGGGCCCAGTACTCAGAGCGGCTGGTTCTGTAGGTGCATATCCTCCTTACCGACATCCTCACCTGCCCGCGCTGTGGCCCCGACTTCGGCCTGATCGTTCTGGCGGATCGAATCGACAACCGGCAGGTCAGCGAGGGGCAGCTGGGTTGCGCGAATTGCCGGTCGACCTTCCCGATAGAGAAGGGAACCGCCGATCTCCGACTGGACTCGGTGGACCGGCTTCCCCTCGAGCATGGGCATCCTGCGCCAGAGGTCGACCGCGGGTTCCGCGCCGCCGCGCTTCTCGGACCGCCCGCCGCGAACGCCTCGATACTCACCATCGAGATCGAGGGATTTCACGCCTCCGAGATTTCGCGCACCTTCCCGGAAGCCCACGTGATCGGCGTTACGGCGGGGCGCCCGCCCGCGGAGGATGGATCGGAGAGCCTCCTCAGCCGCATCCGGTCGGGCCGGAGTCTGCCATTTCGCAATCAGGCCTTCCGCGGCGTCGCGGTGTTCGGAACGCCGTCGGCGGAGCTGCTCGCGGAGGTCGTCCGCGTGCTCGCGCGGGGGACGAGAGTAGTGATCGACAGCGCCCCTCGCGAGACGGTCGAGGCGGTCCAGGAGCTTGGCCTCGGGCTGCTCCTCGACCAGGATCGGGTAGTGGTTGCGGTGTCCCAAGGCCGCGGGTAAGTTGGCATTTCGCGCGGTTCGGGAGGCCACGCGCCCTCCGAATCCGTCCGCGTCATTCCAAGCAAATCCGCAAGCGTACCCCGACATGGCCTGGTGGAGAAACCTCATCTCCGGTCGCAACGAGCCGTCGTCCGGCGAGACCGATTACTACCAGGAGGGCGTCGAGCTCCTTCGGGAGGAAAAGCATCATGAGGCGTTGACGTCGTTCCGGCTCGCGCTCCGGGAAAGCCCGAACGACACCGACGTCCTGCAGCAGATCGCCGTGACGTACACGCACATCGGTATGACGGACGAGGCGATCCGAACGTACCGGCGGGTGCTCGAGCTTCGTCCGACCGCGTCCGGCGCCCACTACGGGCTGGCATTTCTGCTTCTCCAGCGGGGGAGCCGCGAGGACGGCATCGCACACCTGAAGGCGTTCCTCGCCAACCCGCCCGCGATCGCTGAAGCGCAGCGCCACATCGAGCACGCGCGGCAGACCCTCGAGGCGATGCTGAACGAAGAGGGTCAGATGGCGGAGAATCCGTCGGAGAATGCGTGATCGCAGGGCCGGAGGAGCCAACGAGATCTCGATCGTCCTGACGACGCTCCCGGACCTGGATTCGGCTCAGGAGCTGGTCCGTACCCTGGTGGAGGAAGGCACCATCGCCTGCGGCAACATCGTTCCCGGTCTCCGGTCCATCTATCGGTGGGATGGGGAGGTGGTGAACGAGGGCGAGGTGCTCGTCCTGATGAAAACGGCTCCGGATCGTGTGGAGAGGCTCTTTGGCCGAGTGTCGGAGCTTCACCCGTACAGCGTTCCCGAGATCGTTCAGCTTCCGGTAGAGAGGGCTTCCGGCCCGTATGGCCGGTGGGTAATCGAAAGCACAAGAGGCAGTGAATGAGCAGGCGCAGGTCTGACGAGTCCGCGGTTCCCAAGCTGGAAGCGGAGGCCGCCGCGGAAGGGGGATCCCTTCCCGCAGCGGTTGAGGTGAGCCCCGCTGCCAGCCGGATCGCGCGCGGCCAGGAATTGGTCGCCGCGGGCAACCCGGCAGCCGCGCTGGAGCATTTCGCCAGCGCCCTCCAGCTCGAACCGACCAACGTCACCGCGATGCTCGGCCTGGGCGCGGCCTACCTCGCACGCGGCCAGTACCACGCGGCGGAGAAGGAGTATCGACGTGCGCTGCGCCTTGCTCCGAACCTGCACGACGTCCATTTCCAGCTCGGGCTGACGCTGTTCCGCCGCGGATCGTATGCGGGCGCGATCTCGGCGCTGCGACGTGCGATCGAGCTGGACCGCCAGCATGCAGCGTCGTACATGCTCCTGGGGGAGGCCCTCAATCAGACAGGCGAGACGGACGCCGCGATCGAGGCTCTCGAAACCGCGGTTTCGCTCGATCCGGAGAACGGCAAGGCGTACTACGCCCTCGGAATCGCCTACGATCGGAAGGGCGATCCGGAGACGGCCGCGGAGATGTACCGGCGCTCGCGGGAGGTGGGGAAGAAGTAGGAGCCATGTCCGCCCGTATCCGCGGCAAGCGGGCGGGAGGGATCGCAGGACTGCGATGTCCGTCGCATTTGCCAGCCCCGGGATACGCTCCCGGGGTTTGTTCTTTCCTGCACGAGCTCCGGCGGGGTCGCCCGTCATTCATTCCTGGGGCGCCGACGGCGCGCGTAACACCGCGCATCCCTTCGCAGCTGGCCGCTACTGCAGAGCATCGAACCAAGTCGGCAGCGCCTATTGGCTCGGTTCACCGGGTAGGCTCCCCGACCTTGGTGTCATCCGCTCGAGCCGTGAGACTGTCGCCCTCTGCGTTTTCGGTACCTGGAGCGTTGTCTGCAGCGAGTGATGCCGGGATCGATGGTGGTCGCGTGCCTCCGCTGATTCGCGCGTTACGATACGCGCTGGGGAACCCGGCTCCGTCGAGCGCCCTATTTACATCCGAAGGCGTGACAGCAGCGGCTAGTCGAGGCGCTGCCAGACACGCGATCCGTTGATCCTGAGGGATCGACTCTCGAGCCCCCGCGGCTCGACGTGCGCAACTGGAGGGACTGACATGACGTACGCGATTCTGGCCGGTCTGGTGTTCGTGACCGGATTGTGGATCGGAGTGGGTGCGCCGGGCTGGCCACACAAGCCCGACGGCGGTCGGCGACACACCCAGAAGCGACCCATCAACCCGATCGCGTGGGGACGCACGTCCGGTCGGGAGCGCCAGCGCCCACGCCTGCCGGACGAGCGTAGAATCCGGCTCCGCTGAAGGTTAGGCTGCCTGCCCGCGTTGCAGGGAAACCGCGCGAACACTAGATTTCCGCCGCACGTTCAGGGCCGCATCCATTGTCGGGCGGGGAGCGCCGCGCCGTAGCCGCCGAAGCTGCCACGTGCTCGCCCCCGATGCGGCGGCCCTGAGATTCGACCGATCGATCTCATCATCCAACATCTCTTCGAGGTGCCCGTTGGCAGGTCACAGCAAGTGGGCCCAGATCAAGCGCAAGAAAGCGGTCACCGACCAGAAGCGGGCGGCGGCGTGGGCAAAGATCATCCGGGAGATCACCGTCGCCGCGAAGATGGGTGGCGGCGACCCGGACGGTAACCCGCGCCTGCGGCTGGCCGTGGACAACGCCCGAGCCGCCAACATGCCCAACGAAAACATCGAACGGGCGATCAAGAAGGGGACGGGCGAGCTCGAGGGCGTCGAGTACCAAGAAGCAACCTACGAGGCCTACGGGCCCGGCGGAGTAGCGCTCTTCATCCAGGCGCTCACGGACAACGTCAACCGGACGGTAGCGGAAGTCCGTCACGCGCTGAACAAGCACGGCGGGAACCTCGGAACTTCCGGATCCGTCGCGTGGATGTTCGAGCACCGCGGCCAGATCGTCTTCGACGCCTCCAGGTACGACGAGGCGACGATCCTCGAGGCGGCCCTGGACGCCGGCGCCGAGGATATGGAAGCGGAAGACGGATCCCTCACCGTCTACACCGACGTAGGCAGCTTCAACGCGGTCCAGCAGACCCTCAAGGCGAGAGGGCTCGAGTGGGAGAGTGCCGAGCTCGCCATGGTCCCACAGAACCTGGTGCGGGTCGAGGGCAAGGATGCCGAGCGCCTCCTCAAGCTGCTGGAAGCGCTCGAAGATTTGGACGACGTGCAGAAGGTGTTCGCCAACGCCGACATCGACGAGGACAGCCTGGTCGAGGCGTGACGTACGTCCCCCGCCCGGCGCTGTCGTGGGTGTCACTGCCTCCACCCCCTGACGCGGGGAGCTAGCTTGGTCGTTCTCGGGATCGATCCGGGCACCGCCGTGACCGGCTACGGCGTGGTGGAACAGGGCCCGGACGGTATCCTCAGGCTCGTCGAGTGCGGCGTCATCCGCACCTCGCCTCGCTATCCCCTCGCGTTACGCCTCCGGGAAATCTTCGAGGGCGTGAGCGAACTGGTGGAACGTCACCAACCCGCTGCCGTCGCTGTCGAGGGGATCTTCTTCGGGCGGAACGCCCGGAGCGCCATGGTCCTCGGGCACGCGCGGGGAGCGGTCCTGCTCGCCGCATCCCTCCGCGAGCTCGACGTCGCCGAGTACCCACCCGCTGAGGTGAAGAACGCCGTCGTCGGCACCGGGCGCGCGACGAAGCACCAGATCGGCTTCATGACCCAGAAGCTGCTGAGGCTCCGGCAGCCGCCTCAACCGGAGGATGCGGCGGACGGGGTGGCCGTCGCGCTGTGTCACTGTTTCCACACCCGCCCAGGCCGCAGGCTCGATACGCCGCTCCGCACGCCGGCCGCCATGGCCCGCGCAGTCCGATGATTAGCCGCGTCTCTGGTCGGCTCGTCGCCCGCGATCTGGATAGGGTCGAGGTGATGACGCCGGGCGGCGTCGGATACGAGATTTCCATCCCCCTCTCCGTATTCGAGAAGCTCCCCCACGTTGGGCAGCAGGTCGAGCTGCGCACCTATCAGGTTGTGCGGGAGGACGGAGTATTCCTCTTCGGCTTCCTGGAGGAGGCGGAACGGCTCGTCTTCGCCCGTTTGCTGACGGCCTCGGGGGTGGGGCCGAGACTGGCGATCGCACTGCTCTCCGCTCTGCCGGCACCACGTCTCGTCCGCGCCATTCGCGAGCGGGATATCGCCACCCTCACCAGCGTTTCCGGTGTCGGGAAGAAGACGGCGGAACGGATCGCGCTCGACCTCGCCGGCCGCTTGGATGACCTCCCCATCACGGTCGAGGCCCGCCCATCGGGCGAGGGCGTCGAGGAAGCCATCAAGGCGCTGACGGTCCTCGGCTACAGCCCCGTGGATGCCGAACGCGCGCTGCGCGCCGTCCTGAAGGGGAACGGCGCCAAGGACGTTCAGAGTCTCATCCGGGCCGCACTCGCGGAACTGGGGTAGAAGGGCGCGGGGACGGCATTCGCACGGCGGTGACACGGGCGCCGAGAGAGGCGAGAGACCGGTCAGGTGTGCTAGGATCGTTCTCTTGCGCCAGATCGCGACCGTGTGTCCAATAATGGCATGAGGCGATCCGCCGGGAGAAATTCGATAGGCTGGATCGGCGGTGGCGCTACCTCCGCCGCGCTAGCTCCCGAAGCCGGAGCCGCTGCCACGTAGTGGAAGCGCACACCGGTCTGCGGTCGACGGGGATGAGCATCGACGGATGACGATGAACGAAGAACGCACAACGCCTGCCCGGCCCGAGATCACCACGCCGGAAGAGCTTACCGACGACCAGACCGCTGAACTGAGCCTGCGCCCGCAACGCCTGAGCGAGTTCATCGGCCAGCCGAAAGTGAAGGAGTCGCTGCAGATCGCGATCGACGCCGCGCTCCATCGCGGGGAGCCGCTCGACCACACGCTCCTCTACGGTCCGCCGGGGCTCGGGAAGACGACGCTTTCGATGCTCATGGCCCGGGAGATGGGGACGAACGTGAAGATCACTTCGGGCCCCGCCCTGGAGAAGCCGGGCGATCTCGTCCGCGAACTGACATCGCTGCGCGAGGGGGACATCCTCTTCATCGACGAAATCCACAGGCTGCGGCCGATCATCGAGGAGTTCCTGTACCCGGCGATGGAGGATTACCGCATCGACGTGCGGCTGTCGGATGGACCTCATGCGCAGATGATCTCGATGCCGATCGAGCGGTTCACCCTGGTTGGGGCGACGACGCGCTTCGGGCTGCTCACCCCGCCGATGCGGGCGCGGTTCGGCATCGTGCAGCGCCTGGATTACTATCCGGTCGAGGACCTGGCGTACATCGTCGAGCGTTCCGCAGAGATCCTGGGCGTGACCGTGGTTCCCGAGGGGGCCGCCGAGATCGCTCGCCGCTCGAGGGGAACGCCGCGAGTGGCAAACCGCCTCCTCCGGCGCGTTCGGGACTTCGCCCAGGTTCGGGCGGACGGCGTGATCACCATCGAGGTCGCGGACGCGGCGCTGCGAATCCTGGATGTCGACCAGTATGGGCTCGACGAGATGGACACGCGCGTGCTACGGTCGCTGATCGAACAGTTCGATGGAGGCCCCGTGGGCCTCAACACGCTGGCGGTGGCTATCGGGGAGGATGCCGGCACGCTCGAGGAGGTGTACGAGCCTTTCCTCATCCAGAACGGGCTCCTCATGCGGACTCCCCGGGGCAGAGTCGCTACCCCGCTCGCATTCCGTCGGTTCGGATATGTGCCTCCGCGAACTGACGTCGGGCCGGGAAACCAGGGCACGTTCTTCGACGCATAAGGCTCGTCGGTCCACGGCACGTCGCCATGCCGAGGCCGCGAGGCCCCATCGCTTCGCGGCTTGCTGATCTTCACCCGTGCTGCAGAACCTGGAGGCGAGACGATGCGGTTCGGTCTTGAGATTGCGACGCTTTCCTGCGGGCGTAGAGGTCTTCGAACCGCTCACGTTCTCTGTCTGTTCATGTTGATCGTGTGGGGATCGGTTACCGAAAGCCATGCGCAGTGGCCGGCGGCGAACGCCGAACGCGTGGTACTGATCACCGGCTCGACCGATGGGCTCGGACGTGAGGTCGCCCTCGAGCTGGCGCGGCCCGGGACGCACATCATCGTCCATGGCCGGAACGAGGAGCGGGGCAGGGAGATGGTCCGCTTGATCGAGGAGCAGGGGGGGACCGCCAGGTTCTACCGGGCCGACCTCGCCAACCTCGACGACGTGCGCGGGTTCGCCGAGGCCGTCCGCCGGGACTACGATCGGCTCGACGTGCTAATCAACAACGCGGGTGTCTGGCTCACGCCGGAGGCGGGACGGGTTTTGACTCCGGCGGGCCACGAGATGCATTTCGCCGTCAACTACCTGTCGCACTTCCTGTTGACGCGGCTCCTGCTCCCGCTGCTGGAGGCGAGCGCCCCGTCGAGGATCATCAATGTCGCGTCGGTCGCGCAGCAACCCATCGGCTTCGACGACGTGATGCTCTCGCGCGGGTACAGCGACGGGAGAGGGTACGCGCAGAGCAAGCTCGCCCAGGTCATGTTCACCTTCGACCTGGCGGCCGAGCTGGAGGGGCGGGGCGTGACGGTCAACGCCCTGCATCCCGGCCACGATGATGAACACGTCGATGGTCCTCTCGCGCGGCGCACCGTCGCGCAGCAGCGTAGAGGAAGGAGTGGCGGCGGTCATCAATCTGGTGGAGTCGCCCGACGCGGGCACGGGTAACTACTTCAACGGCACGAACCCCGCGCGCGCGAATGCGCAGGCATACGATGCCGAGGGCCGCGCCAGGCTACGGCGGCTGAGCGAGGAACTTGTGGGGCTGCGGTAGATAGCTTCGGCGGGATCTTGCCGGTCGGCGGCAGGTTGATCGGGCCAGAATCCTCCAGGGGGGCGACCGTGAATTCCGCGGGGCGGGTCCCGTTACTCCCGAGCGCGTTCCGCCACCTGTTGTTGCAGGCGCCGGAGCGTCGGCGTGATCTCGACCGCGTAGGGATCCGCCGGCGTCTCGATTGACCGTAACCGATCCGGGAGCGCGGCGATCTCCGTTTCGGCCCGCTGGCGAGTGACCGACAACGGTTCGTACGCGCCCGGTAGAGGCCTCCCGCCCTCCATCACCTTCCGGAGCAACGGTCTGCCATCGATCCCCTGCTCGTCGCGGCTGGCGATCACGTCGCGAAGCGCATTTCCGTCATCCTCGACCCGATAGACCTGCTTGCGCCCGGGCAGCACCGGCTTGTCGGGCGAGGTCTTGACCCTCCCCTCACCCGCGTACTCCGCCAGCTTGTAAACGATGTCCAGGTAGGGCTGGTCCTGGGATACTCCCATCCCGGTCCCCACGCCGAACCCGTCTATTGGAGCGCCCCGATCCAGCAGTGCGGCGACGGCGTACTCGTCGAGCCCTCCACTCGCGAAGATCTGCATCCGCTGGAGGCCTGCCGCATCGAGGAGCCGTCGCACCTCGATCGCCAGCCGCCCCAGATCGCCTGAATCGAGACGGACACCGGTCGCCCGGAAGTCGTCGCCGAGCTCCTTGGCAATCTCGATAACCTTTCGGACCCCCTCGAGCGTGTCGTAGGTGTCGACCAGCAGGATAGTCTCGGGATAGGTGCGCAGGAACGCCCGGAATGCGTCCTTCTCGTGGTCGTGCGCCTGGATGTAGCTGTGTGCCATCGTTCCGGCGAGGGGTATACCGTAGAGCTTGCCCGCGAGCACGTTGCTGGTGGCGTGGACTCCCGCGACGTAGAAGGCGCGGGCGCTCTTGAGCCCGGCATCCGTCCCGTGGATGCGCCGCAAGCCGAAGTCTACGACCTGGCGCCCCTGGGCCGCGGTCACCACCCGGCTGGCCTTCGAAGCCAGAAGCGTCTGAAGGTGGACCTGGTTGAGCAGGTACGTCTCGGCAAGCTGGGCCTGCGCGATCGGCGCGACGACCTCCAGGATCGGCTCATTCCCGAAGACCGGAGTCCCCTCGGGCACGGCGTAGACGTCTCCCCGAAATCGGAACTCCCTCAACCAGTCCAGGAAGCCGGGATCGAAGCGGCCGAGCGAGGCGAGATAGTCGAGCGCATCCGCGCTGAAGTGGACCCGCTCGAGGTATCGCAGCGCGTCCTCGATGCCGCAGGCGACCAGGAAATTGCGGTTCGGAGGGAGACGGCGCACGAAGAGGCTGAACACGGCGGTGTCGTTCATCCCTTCGGCCCAGTAGGCCTGCATCATTGTCAGCTGATACAGGTCCGTCAGGAGCGCCTCGTCGGCGACATGAGGATCGTCCTGGATCGTCATGATGGCTTCGCGTCGATCAGCCGGGCGCCGGCGGCCCGCATCTTCTTCAGTGCGTCCGATCCTCCCGTAGGCGTGACGGGAAGGGAGCCGCCGGGGATGAGATAGACGTGGAATCCCTCCTGCAACGCGTCGAGCACGGAGGCGCACACGCAGACGTCCTGCGCGAGTCCGCCGACCCAGAGCCGGCGCACCGAGTCCTTTCGAAGCCGCTGGGCGAAGCCGGTCTGGTCGAAGACCGAGTACTGGTCCTGGTCGAAGCGTGTGCCCTTGGTGACGACGAGGACATCGGGCGGCAAACGGAGGTCGGGATGGAACTCGGCACCGGGCGTGTCCTGGATGCAGTGCGGCGGCCACTCGCCGCCCTCGGTCGTGAAGCTGGGATGGCCGCGAGGGTGCCAGTCGCGCGACGCGTAGACAGGGATACCGCGCTCCACCGCCGCGGCGATCCAATCGTTGAGCGCCGGGATGACCCGATCGCCGTCGGGAATGGGGAGGGCACCGCCCGGGCAGAAGTCGTTCTGCACGTCGACGACGAGAATCGCGTCTCCTTCGGCGAGTACCTGCCGCGGGTCTTCTCCAGGATCCTCGCGGAGACCGGGACCGGCCGCGCGGCTGTCTTGCGATGTGGTCGTGTTGTCCGTCGACATCCGCAATTTCGGGTTGAGTGATCGAGCGTCGACTACGTGCTGTCCTGCGTCGACTGCGCGGTAGCGTACGATGCTGCCTGTTCAGAGACCGGGCCAGAAGGTGTGGTATGCCGACGGCGCGTTCGCGCTGGGCGTAGGTCCCGTTCCGACGCCTCCCAACACCTGGCGATTCCCCCACGAACGGGCCAGGCCAGCTCCGGAGGCAGTCGGCGCGATAGCGGCACCCCCTGGTTGCGACCCAGCTCTGCCTTGTCTCTGAGAATGTACCAGTCGCGGTACGAGCGCCACCAGAACCGTCCGTGCGGCCCCGAAGCCCGTCCATCGCTTGAAGCGAGCCGCCAGCAGGTCTATCTTGCAGCGTTCTGGAGGGTTGGCAGAACGGCTAATGCACCGGTCTTGAAAACCGGCGGGCGCAAGCCCATCAGGGTTCGAATCCCTGGCCCTCCGCTGGATGTAAGTTGTTGATATAATGATGGTTACGGCGAGCGGGTCCGTCTCGGATAAGGCGGGCCCGCTCGGCATTTGTGTGCCACTTGT
>CAZJEH010000117.1:0-12582 GCA_964544905.1 uncultured Gemmatimonas sp. | reverse complement strand
AATTTCCTCGCGCTTCTAGGCTGGAGTCCGGGAGACGACCGGGAGCTGATGACCACCGAGGAGATGATCTCGCTCTTCTCGATCGAGCGGATCAACAAGAAGAGCGCGATCTTCGACCCCGAGAAACTCGAGTGGATGAACGGCCAGCACATCATGCTGATGCCGTCCTCGGAGCTGGTGAAGTTGATCGCGCCCAGGCTGATCGAGGAGGGATTGACGACCGAGGCGGAGATCGTCGATCGGGCGGACTGGTTCGCAGATGTGATGGACCTGCTGAAGACCCGGGGAAGGACCCTGGTGTCGATCGCCGAACAGATGCGACCGTTCCTCGCGGAGTCCGTCGACTACGACGAAGCGGCGGTGGCGAAGCACTGGAGAGACGCGGACGTCACTCTCGCAGGGCTCGAGGCGGTCCAGGAAGCGCTCGATCAGCTGGACGAATGGAACCCTGAGACGATCGAGGCCGCGCTCCGTGAAACCGCCGAGCGGCGCCAGGTTTCCTTCGGCAAGCTGGTGCACCCCCTTCGCCTCGCCCTGACGGGGTCACAGGCGAGCCCCGGTATCCACCAGGTAGTATGGTTGCTTGGCCGCGAAATGGTGGCCAAACGCATTGCCGCAGCACGCGAGTTCCTGCTCCGCAACCCTTCCAGAACGCCCGATTGATTTTGGTTGACACTCCTCTGGGGCGGATCTAACTTCGGACCGTGGGGTCGGGTGCACCGAAGCCTGTCGGTCCGCCGCGAGGAGGGGGGTATGCCGGAAGCACTTTCGAAGATCGAGCGCCGTATCCTCGATTATCTCATCGATTATCTGAGGAAGAACACCTACCAGCCGAGCATCCGCGAGATCGGGAAGCGCTTCGGGATCAAATCCACCAAGACCGTCTCCGAGTACCTCCAGTCGCTGGCGGACAAGGGCTATATCGAGAGAGAGGCTTCGCGTTCCCGCGCAGTCAGGATCCTCGAGCTCAACCTCGACCGCCCCGAGGTCGTCAGCGTACCCTTCTACGGCAAGATCGCGGCGGGTCAGCCCGCGTTGAAGCGCGACTACGTCGATTCCGAGTTCGGCCTCGACCCCAAGCTGATCGGCTCCCCGAACGCCTTCTTCCTCGAAGTATCCGGCGACAGCATGCGGCAGATCGGGATCTTCGACCGGGACCTGGTGCTGGTCGAGCCGATCGCCGAGACCGACCTGATCAACGGCGACATCGTGGCGGCCCGCCTCGGTGGCGAGGCAACCGTGAAGCGTTATTTCCGCCGGGACGACCAGGTCGTGCTGGAGCCCGCAAACAGCGACTACGCCCCCATCCTCGTCCGGGAGTACGACGACTTCACAGTACTCGGGCGGGTGACCGGCCTGTTCCGGCGTTTCGCCGCGCCCCGGCCGCAGGCGGTTGCCGGCTGACGACACGCGGGATCCGTCGGATCCCGCACGGGACCTCACCTCCGCAGCACCCCCGTTCATCGGATCGACGGAGCCGGCCAGACCGGAGGACCACGTCTGGATGGGCTTCGCGATCGAGGAAGCTCGCAGCGCTCGCGCCGCGGGCGAAGTCCCTGTTGGCGCTGTGATCGTCCGGGACGGTCGAATCATCTCCGCCGCCTACAACCTCACCCGTACCACGAGCGACCCTTCCGCGCACGCGGAGATGCTCGCGATCCGTCGCGCCGCCGAAGTGCTCGGCGACTGGCGACTGCTCGATTGCACGCTCTACGTGACCCTCGAACCGTGTACGATGTGTTCGGGGGCCATCGTTCTGGCGCGGGTGCCGCGAGTCGTCTACGGGGCGCTGGATCCGAAGGCGGGAATGGCTGGGTCCCTGGGCAACCTCGTGCAGGATGCTCGTCTCAATCACCGAGTCACGCTTACAGTGGGGGTACGCGCCGATGAATGCGGAGAGCTTCTGCGGGAGTTCTTCCGGGAGCGGCGGCGTGAAGCCCTGGCCGCTCGCGCCGGCGAATAGTCAGGAGAGGCGCAGTCGGAAGAGAGCGGGCGCGCCGGGTCATCCCGCCTCTCGGGCGACGACGAGTCGATCCTCGCCCGTCCCGCCGGCATGGCCAGGGTCACTCATAGAAGGAGCTTCGACGGGTTTGCCGATTACCGTCAGCACCCCGTACAGGATCAGCGATCCGGCGATCAACGAGATCCAGGGACTGAGGCCGAACGCCGTGGGTATGTCCCCGAGCAGCATGCCGACGACCGCCACCAGAACAGCGTAAGGCAGCTGCGTCCGGACGTGGTCGATGTGGTCGCACCAGCTCGCCATCGAGCTCATCACCGTCGTGTCGGAGATGGGTGAGCAGTGGTCTCCGAAGATCGCCCCCGCCATGATCGAGCTGATGGCCCCGAGCAGGATGGTGTAATGTTCGCCCCCGCTGAAACCGACTCCGGCGCCCATCCCGACCGCCAGCGGGATTACGACGGGGAAGAGGATGGCCATCGTACCCCACGAAGTCCCGGTCGCGAACGAGATGCCCGCCGCTACGAGAAACACGAGGACCGGCAGAAGCTGAAGGGGAAGGCTGGCCCCGATGAGATCCGCCAGGAACAGGCCGGTTCCGAGTGTCTCGGTCACTCCGCCCAGCCCCCACGCCAGCACGAGGATGACGATCGCGAGCAGCATCGCCCGCATCCCGCCCACCCAGGCCTCGATCGCTTCGCCAACCTTGAGGATCCGCTGCGCCGCGGCCATGGAAATAGCCACGAGCGACCCCCCGAAGGACGCCCACAGCAGGGAGCGGAAGGGATCCCCAGCACCGACGATATCCCAGACCGCGTGCTGTCCCGGGCCGAGAGATTCCAGGCCGGTGTAGACGATCCCCACGAGCGCTGCCACGACAACGGTGACAACCGGTACAACCGCGTTGTACCAACGGAGCGGCACACCGGCCGGAGGCTCGCCGATCGAGCTGACATCCGCTGCCGGCCGCGCCCCTTCCCGGATCACCCCGCCCCCGGATCTCGCCCGCCTCTCAGCCCTCAGCATCGGCCCGAAGTCACGCCCCGTGACCGCTACGAGCAGCACCTGCACAAGGGTCTGGATAGGGTAGAACAGGTAGGTAATGGTATGCAGGATGACGTATATCGGATTAGCAGCGCCCTGCGCGAGCGACTCACGCACGAGGGGATCCGCTGCCTGGGCCGCGGCGTTCTCGAGCGCGCTCCCGATCAGCGAGATCTCGAACCCGACCCAGGTGGTGATCGCCGCCGTTACTGCGATCGGGGCCGCCGTCGAGTCGACGATGTAGGATAGCTTCTCCCGCGAGACCTTCAGCCGATCGGTAACGGGGCGCATCGTGTTGCCGACGATCAGCGTGTTCGCGTAGTCATCGAAGAAGATGATCAGACCCGCCGCCCAGGCCATCAACTGGCCGCGGCGAGGGCTCGTCGCGAACGGTCGCAGGGCTTCGACGATCCCGTGGGTCCCCCCACTGCGCGTGATGACGCCCACCATCCCGCCGAGCAACAGGCTGAACACCGCGATGGCGATCCGGTCGGAATCGCCGGCCAGCGCCCCCAGCACGAACCGGTCGAGCGAAGTCAGTGTCGCCTGCAACGGGTTCAGTCCCGCCACGAACAGAGCTCCCAGCCAGATTCCCGCGAACAGCGAGATCACCACCTCGCGGAAGACCAGCGCCAGAATGATCGAGAGCAGGGGAGGCAGGAGGGAGAGCCACGGAGGAAGGAGCTTCGCCCGGACGGGAGTGGCGCCGGCGGGGGTATCCAGGCTGAGCGGTAGCTGATCGGCTCGTTCTACGACAATCTCCTCGATCGAGTTCTCACCGGGAGCCAGAACCCCATCCGAAAGGACCGCTCCGTCGGCAGAGCGAAGCAGGAACGGCACTTCGGATCCGTCTTCCGTGAGCCTGACCTGGAGCGCGAACGGTATACCGGCGAGGATGGCCGCTGGCGCATCGACGTCCACCGAGGGAGAGACCGCCTGCGCGTGGCCGTCGCCTGCCCGAGCGGAAGCGAGCGCGACCACCGCGAGAACCGCGAGACGAATGATCATGGGGTCCGGAAGTCGGGGCGCTGCCGGCGGTTCGGAAGGCGCCTAACCTAGTGCCGGTACGGCCATTTGTAAACGAGCGGGCGCGTTGACACCTTCCGGAGGGCCGTCTATGTTTCCGGCGCCTCGCACCCCGGTCCAACCCCATATGACAGACTCCCGACGACAGATCCTCCTCGACCAGAAAGCGGTCCAAAGGGTGTTGGCCCGGATGGCTCGCGAACTCGTCGAGCAGGTCGGCAATATCGACAGGCTCGCGCTGGTCGGGATTCACCGGCGCGGCGTCCACCTCGCGGACTGGCTCGCTCAGGAGATCGAGAAGGCCGAAGGGGTGAAGGTGCCCACCGGTTCGCTCGACATCACGCTGTATCGCGATGACCTGATGGCCGTCGGGCCGCGGCCGGTCGTGGGTGAAACGAGGCTGCCCATCGGTGGAATCGAAGACCGCGTCGTGGCCATCGTGGACGACGTTCTCTTCACCGGCCGGACGGTCCGCGCAGCGCTCGACGAGCTTACCGATTTCGGACGTCCGCGGCGGATTCTCCTTTGCGTCCTCGTCGACCGCGGAGGCCGCGAGCTGCCCATTCACGCCGACATCGTCGGCAAGAAGTACACGATCGCGGGCCCCGATCAGATCGAAGTAATGGTTCCCGAGCTCGATGGTCAGCTCGGCGTGGCATTGGTCAAGGGTGAGGAGCGGTGAGCAGCCAGTACGCTCCATATCTCGGAAAGGACCTGCTCGGCCTCGAGTATCTGACGCGCGAGCAGATCGTTGCTATTCTGGACACCGCTGAGCCCTTCAAGGAGATCTCGGAGCGACCGATCAAGAAGGTGCCGGTTCTCCGCGGAAAGACCATCGTCAACGCCTTCTTCGAGAATTCGACCCGGACACGCATCTCCTTCGAGTTCGCCGAAAAGCGCCTTTCGGCGGATACCGTGAGTTTCGCCGCGGGCGGGTCGTCGGTCGCGAAGGGCGAGACGCTCGTCGACACGGCGCGGAATCTCGAGGCAATGCGGATCGATATGGTGGTGATCCGCCACAGCTCGTCGGGCGCCGCGCAGTTCCTCGCCGACCGAATCGCTTCCAACGTCATCAACGCGGGTGACGGGAAACACGAGCACCCGACTCAGGGCCTCCTCGATCTTCTGACCCTGCGCGACCATCTCGGCCGGTTGGAGGGCGCGAAGGTCTGCATTGTCGGGGACGTCCTGCATTCCCGGGTCGCGAGATCGAACATTTGGGGGCTCCGGAAGGTCGGTGCGGAGGTCGCGGTGTGTGCGCCGCGAACTCTCCTGCCGGCCGCGGTAGAGGAGCTCGGTGTCACCGTCTTCCGCCGGATCGAGGAAGCGATCGAGTGGGCGGACGCCCTCAACATCCTGCGGCTCCAGTTGGAGCGGATGAAGAGCGGCTTCGTACCCTCGTTGCGGGAGTACAATCGCGTCTTCGGGGTGACGGTCGAACGCCTGGAGCGCGCGCCGCGTGACATCCTGATCCTCCACCCGGGGCCGATGAACCGGGGCGTCGAGATCGATTCCGCGGTGGCCGACGGGCCGCATTCCGTCATCCTCCGCCAGGTCACCAACGGAGTCGCCATCCGCATGGCAGTTCTGTACCTGCTCGCCGGCGGCAAGCCGGAGCGAGTGGAGGACGCGAAAGGGGAAGGGCTTTGAAGCCGATCGTGATTCGCGGGGGACGGGTGGTCGATCCCTCGCAGAAGCTGGACGCCAGGGTCGACGTGCGGCTCGCCGAAGGACGGGTCGCCGAGATCGGCGAACGCCTGGATCCGGGCGACGCGGAGGTGATCGATGCCGACGGCCTCATCGTCGCGCCGGGCCTGATCGACCTCCATGTCCACCTCCGCGAGCCGGGCGGCGAGCACAAGGAAACGATCGCGACGGGCGCGGCGGCCGCCGCGGCTGGCGGGTTTACCACGGTCGTGGCGATGCCCAACACAGATCCGCCGATCGATAACCCTGCGGCGGTCGGGTTCGTGCTCGCCGCGGGCAAGCGCTGTGGCCTCGCGCGGGTCCTCCCCTCAGGCGCGATCACCGTCGGGCAGCGGGGGGAGCAGCTGGCCGAGATCGGGGAGATGGTCGAGGCGGGGGCCGTCACCATCACCGACGATGGGCGGCCAGTTTCGCACTCCGGCGTGATGCGACTGGCGCTGGAGTACGCCCAATCGTTCGACATCCCCGTGTCGGTCCACGAGGAGGACCTCGAACTCTCCCGCGGCGGGGTCATGAACGAGGGGATCATCTCCAGTCGGCTCGGCCTGACGGGCATCCCGAACGCCGCCGAGGACGTGATGATCGCGCGGGACCTGCTCCTGGCGGAGCTGACGGGCGGGCGGCTGCACATCCAGCACGTGTCGACGCGTGGCGGTGTGGAGATGATCCGGCAGGCCCGGCAGCGGGGCGTTCGTGTTTCGGCGGAGGCGACGCCGCATCATTTCACGCTGACCGATGAGGCCGTCGAGCTGTATCGGACCGACGCGAAGATGAACCCCCCGTTGCGCTCCGAAGCGGACCGGGACGCCGTGCGGCAGGGCGTCCGTGACGGAACGCTCGACGTCATCGCGACCGACCACGCACCGCATCATTACGACGAGAAAGAGCAGGCCTTCGACGATGCCCCGAACGGCATCGTGGGGCTCGAGACAGCCCTCGGCCTCTCCGTGACGGAGCTCGTCGACACCCGCCTCATCGACCTGCCGACCCTGATCGAGCGGATGAGCTGTACTCCCGCCCGGGCGTTCGGCCTGCCGGGGGGGACGCTCGCTCCCGGTTCTGTCGCGGACGTGACCATCTTCAGCCTGGACGAGGAGTGGGTGGTCAAGCCCGAAGAGTTCCTCTCGCTCAGCCGCAACACGCCGTTTGCCGGGCGAAAGCTGCGCGGGCGCGCGCGTGTGACGATCGTCGACGGAGTCGTCGTCTGGCGGGCGAAGCCCCGATGAACGTTCCCGAGGGGTGGGAAGACCTGCGCGACCCTCTCGCCTTCTGCGGCCGCGTCCCCTGGAGCCTCATCCGAGACCTCGCCGAAGGCGACGATATCGCCGCCTGCTACCTCGTCCGCGAGAGTAAGCGACTCCAGACGCGGGCGGGACAGCCGTACATTCGACTCCTGCTGGGCGACCGAACCGGCGTCATCGAAGGGGTCATCTGGGAGGAAATCGAGCGGTGGGAGGCGGTGTGCGTTCCCAGGACTCCGGTAGGTGTCAGGGGACGCGTATCGTTCTATCAGCAGAGACCGCAGCTGCGGATTACCGCGATCGAGGCGATCCGGGCGTCCGCGGCTGAGATGGAGTACCTGATCCCCGCTTCACGCCGGGATCGGGATCTGATGAACCGCGAGCTCGACGCGCACATCGCGTCCGTGCGAGACCCCGGTTTGCGCGCCCTGTTGCGGCGATGCCTGGGGCGCGATTCCGCTCTCGGCCGTGCGTTCCGCGAGCATCCCGCCGCGACGCGCAACCACCACGCCTACCTGTACGGCCTCCTCGAGCACACGCTATCGGTGACGGTTCTCTGCGCCCGGCTCGCGGAGCACTATCAGGCGCAGGGCATCGATGTCGACCGCGACCTCCTCATCGCCGGCGCGCTTTTGCACGATATCGGGAAGGTTCGGGAACTGGAACCTCTCCCGGCTCCGGCGTATACCACTTCCGGACGACTGCTGGGACACATCGTCCAGGGAATGCAGATCGTCGAGCGAGAGGCCGGTCAGGTCACCGGTCTGGAGGACGAGAAGCTGCTTCTTGTCCAGCATCTCATCGCCAGCCATCAGGGGAAGCCGGAGTGGGACAGCCCGCGCGTGCCGCAGGTGATCGAGGCGATCATCCTCCACTACGCGGATGATCTCGACGCGAAGATGAATCAGGCAACCGAGGCACTCTCCGGCGTCGAACCGGGTAGCTGGTCGGAGTACGACAGATCACTGGGTCGCGCATTGTACCGGCCGGAGGTGCGAACGGCGCAACAGTCGGCAGGAGCTGGTAAACACGACGACGACGTCATCGACCTGTTCCGCGGTTGAACGTCGAGCGGCAGCCTGGAGGTCATGATCGATGAAAGAAAGCA
This sequence comes from uncultured Gemmatimonas sp., assembly GCA_964544905.1. GTDB lineage: Bacteria > Gemmatimonadota > Gemmatimonadetes > Longimicrobiales > Longimicrobiaceae > WHSP01. The sequence goes on along the minus strand of CAZJEH010000117.1, from coordinate 4,496 downwards.
CGACGGTCCAGGATACTCAGTCGTCCGAGATTTCGGGCCTCCTCGAGCGGCGGTCGCAACTGCAGGACTGGCTGGCCCGGCTGAACGATCAGGCCGGCAGCGTCAGCGATCGCGTGCTGCGGCGCGTTCGGGAAGACTATGAGTCCCGGCTCCAGCAGGTTCTGGACGAGCTGGCCAGCCACAAGCAGGGTCTTCAGGCGGAGCTGGAGGCAGTGTCCTCTCGGCTGGCTCAGGCAGAGATCGAATTGGCCGAGGCTGTCGATCGCCTCGAGGAGGGGCGCCTACGCCACACGATCGGTGAGATCACCGACGCCGAGTGGAACCAGAGGTCGCGTGAGCTCGAGGATGAGGTACGGACGGCCGAGGAACAGCACCGTTCGGCTGGCGAGGGAGTGGACCGGTTGCGTGAGCTTCTCGACCAGATCGACGAGCGAACCACGGAGGTTCCGCCGCCCGTAGTGGAGGTCACTTACGAGAGCCGCTCGGCTGCGGCCGCGAGCTTCACTCTGGAGGATGACGATGAGGTGGAAGGGGATGTCGTTGATGAGGACCGCGTCCTCCCGTTCGACGCGGGCCATGACGCCTTCCTCGATCGAATCGACGATGCACTGGTGAACCGGACCGCCGAAGCCGCTTCTTCGGGAGCGGATGAGCTGGAGGAGGTCGTCGACACCGCGCCAAAGCCCGGCCTCAAGTGCGCGGAGTGCGGCTACACGAACGACCTCAGCGCCTGGTTCTGCGGGGTCTGCGGCGCCGACGTTGGCTGAGACCGGCAGCCGAGAAGCGGCTCCGGGAACGACGAAAGCCCCCGGCGGGGACGATCCCTGCCGGGGGCTTTCCTCTATCCCGAACGGTCAGACGCTCTGCGCTCCGCGCTCCTTCGCCAGGGCGGCGAGCTTCGACTTGAGCCGGGCCGCCTTGTTCGGATGGACCAGGCGCCGCGCGGCCGCACGATCGAGCAGCGACTTGGCCTTCAGGAAGCTCTCCTCGGCAGCTTCGGGGGTGGCCGCCGCCCGCACGTTCTTGATGGCGGTGCGAAGCCGCGACCGCTTGCTCCTGTTCCGCTCCGCGCGGAGCTTGTTGGTCCGCATCCGCTTTTCAGCGGACTTCACATTCGGCAAAAAGGCCTCCGGGCAGGTACTGTCGTTTCGGGAAACGGCGTAATCGACCGCAAGCGTCAAAAATACCGGAGCGGCCGATGAGTGTCAACCAGGACACCCTCCGGCGCTGTCGGCGCTTGGCACGCCGTACCGAACCGGTCCAACTGTAAAACCGAGAGTCGAGCAGAACCGTAGGATTCAGGAGGGAGTGGTGGTTCAACGGATCGGACCGCGTGATCCTCTCCATTGCGTCGGCCCAAGCCGGTGTCCCGCTCCCGTCGTCGCGTTTTGACACCAAACCCAACAGAGCCTTAGCTTGGCCGCATGGAAGCACTCCTTCTGCAGCTCCCCGTTCTGATATTCTCGATCGTTCTGCACGAGGTTGCCCACGGCTGGATGGCCCAGCAACAGGGCGACCAGACGGCGGCCATGCTCGGCCGTATCACGCTGAACCCGATCCCGCACCTCGATCCGATCGGGAGCTTCCTGGTCCCGGCGCTGCTCGTGCTGAGCGGAACCGGGGTGGTCTTCGGGTGGGCGAAGCCCGTCCCCGTGAACCCGCGGAACTTCCGCAACTACAAGCGCGGGGACATCCTGGTTTCGCTCGCCGGTGTGACGGTGAACTTCCTCCTCGGCATCGCCTTCGCGGTGGTGCTTGCGGGCGCCGCCTGGGGGCTGCGGCTCGCTCCGGGCATGGCCGAGACATGGCAGATCCTCGCCGAGATGGCGCAGTACGGGATCGCGATCAACTTCATCCTGATGCTGTTCAATCTGGTGCCGATCCCTCCGCTGGACGGATCCCACGTCATGTACCATCTCCTCCCGCCGCAGCTGGGAATGCGGTACCGGGAGCTGGGCCGCTTCGGCATGCTGCTGGTCTTCGCCTTCCTCTTCCTGGGTGGGTTCAGGCTGTTGTACCCTCCGCTGCGATTCCTGCAGGGAGCCGCGCTGCGGCTGTCGGAATTCCTCGTTTGAGCCGTCTCGCGAACCGGGGGACCAACCCCGCCAGCAACTGATCGGCGTATGGCGAGCGCGAGCGCGGTCGATCCTCTCGTTGTCCATCTGGACCAGTTTCAGGGCCCCCTCGACCTGCTTCTGCACCTGATCCGGAAGCAGGACATCGACATCTTCGACATTCCCATCGCCCGCGTCACGGAGCAGTTCCTTCAGGCGATCGAAGAGCTGGACCGCCTGGAGCTGGAAAGGGCGGGGGAGTTCATCGAGATGGCGGCGACGCTAGTGCGCATCAAGGCCCAGATGCTGTTCCCGCGGCGGGAAGAAGAGGAGGAGGACGACCCGCGGGCGGAACTCGTGCGACGGCTGCTGGAGTATGAGCACTTCAGGGAGGTCGCGAGGACGCTGGAGGCGGCCGAGCGTGAGCGGTCGCGCTACTACGGCAAGGGATTCGTGCCGCCGCGACCCCGGGCACCGACGGCGGCCGCACCGCTCGAGACCGTGTGGGACGAGGTGTGGGGCGCCCTCCTCAATCTCGCCGCGCGGCTGGAGGCGAAGGAGCCGACGTATCAGGCCGCGCATCGACCGATCAGGATCGAGGAGAAGATCGACGAGATCCTGTCGGTTCTGGCGCGACGGGCCCGGATCGAGTTTTCGGCATTATGCGCTCCCTGGGGGACCCGCATGCACGAGGTCATGTCGCTGCTGGCATCGCTGGAGCTGGCGAAGCGCAGAGTGTTGAAGCTGCGTCAATCCGCGCCGTTCACCGCGCTCTGGCTCTACCGAAGGGGGAAGTCGGATGCGGCATAGCCGTATGATCGAGGCGCTCCTCTTCGCGAGCGAGGCCCCGCTCAGCGCCGCGGACATCGCAAGGGTCGACGAGACGCTCGACGAGGAGGCGGTGGAGCGCGCCGTGGCGGAGCTGAAGGCCGAGTACGAGGCCGAGGACCGGGCGTTCGGCATCTTCGAGATCGCGGGCGGATACCAGATCCTGACGCGCCCTGAGTATGCTCACGTACTGGAGCGCTTCGATACCGTGCCGGTCAACACCCGGCTGTCGAGCGCGGCGCTGGAGACACTCGGGGTGATCGCGTACCGCCAGCCCGTAGGGCGAGCGGAGATCGAGGAGATTCGCGGAGTCGGGGCCGGGGCGGTCCTCAAGACCCTGCTCGAACGGAACCTGATCGAGGTCGTCGGTCGGGGTGAAGGGCTCGGGCGTCCGCTCCTGTACGGGACAACCCGCCACTTCCTCGAACACTTCGGGTTCCAGTCTCTCGCGGAGCTGCCGCGGTCGGACGAGTTGTCGGTCATTCTCGCGGAACGGCCGAAGGATGAACCGGCGACGGCGTGAGGAGGAGGAGTCGAGCGTTCGCCTGCAAGCGTATCTGGCTCGGGCGGGCGTGGCTTCGCGCCGGGGCGCCGAGGACCTGATCCGCGCCGGTCGGGTGACGGTGAACGGCGCCATCGCCGGACTGGGGACGAAGGTCGTGCCGGGTGTGGACCTGGTGCGGGTGGACCGAAAACTGGCCCGACCCCGGCGCACCGAATGGATCGCGCTGCACAAGCCCCGCGGATACGTGACCACGCGGGAAGATCCCGAGGGCCGCAAGACCGTCTACGACCTGCTTCCCGAGGATCTCCATCACCTTTTTCATGTGGGCAGGCTCGATCGCGACAGTTCGGGGCTGATCCTCTTCACCAACGACGGCGAGGTCGCCAACCGCCTCCTGCACCCCAGATACGAGACGACGAAGGAGTATCGAGCGGATGTGGAAGGCCACCCTACCGAAAGCACGATCCGAAGGCTGCTCGAGGGGGTGGAGCTGGAGGATGGACGGGCAAACGCGGTCTCCGTCGAGTTGCGGCGTGAGATCGCGCCGGGCGTCTCTCGGCTTCTCATCGTCCTTCACGAAGGAAGGAACCGCGAAATACGCCGAATGCTCGAGGCCGTCGGCCACCCCGTGGTCAGGCTGTTCCGACGCCGGTTCGGGCCGATCGAGATCGGGCGACTGAAGCCCGGCGCGTGGCGATCACTCACCAGGGAGGAAATCGCTGCGCTTCGCGGAGCCACTCCCCGCAAACGCCAACGCTGAACACCATGGAACCGAGTCTGGAGTCGGTCTCCGCCGGTCGTCCGGGGTTGTCCGACCGGATCATGGCGGAAGTCCATCGCCGTGTGGTCGGTCAGGAATACATGATCGAACGCCTGCTGATCGGCTTGCTGACCGGCGGGCACGTGCTGTTCGAGGGCCTCCCGGGGCTGGCGAAGACGCTGACGGTCCGGACGCTCGCGGAAACCATCGATGCGTCGTTCCAGCGGATCCAGTTCACCCCGGACCTGCTCCCCGCCGACGTCCTGGGGACGGTGATCTATGAGACGCAGACCGGCGAGTTCGTACCCCACAAAGGCCCGATCTTCGCCAACATCGTCCTGGCTGATGA
>CAZJEH010000116.1:0-12610 GCA_964544905.1 uncultured Gemmatimonas sp. | reverse complement strand
TCTACAACCACTACAAGCGGGTCAGCGGCGGGTTCGCCAGTGAGGGCGGCGTCCAGCGTCACCCCCACAATCCCGTCGGCGAGGACGTCGAGCTGGACAAATCCAACATCGTCCTGATCGGCTCCACGGGCGTGGGTAAGACGTTGCTCGCCCAGACCCTCGCCCGGACGCTCCAAGTCCCCTTCACCATCGTCGACGCGACGACGCTCACCGAAGCCGGATACGTAGGTGAGGACGTCGAGAACATCCTCGTCCGCCTCCTGCAGGCCGCCGACTTCAACGTGGCGGAGTGTGAGCGGGGGATCATCTACATCGACGAGATCGACAAGATCGCGCGGAAGAGCGAGAATCCGAGTATCACGCGGGACGTATCCGGCGAGGGGGTCCAACAAGCGCTGCTGAAGATTCTGGAAGGGACGATCGCGTCCGTGCCGCCACAGGGCGGGCGCAAGCATCCGCAGCAGGAGTACATCCAGATCAACACGCGGAACATCCTCTTCATCTGCGGCGGAGCGTTCGACGGACTCGACAAGATCATCGAGGCCCGGACCGGTCGTCAGCAGATCGGTTTCTCGTCGGGGGTCGCCAGCAAGACGCAGCGGGACGAGAAGCGGCCGTTCAAGGAGGTCGAGCCGGAGGACCTCCTGCGCTTCGGCCTCATTCCCGAGTTGGTGGGTCGCCTGCCTGTGGTCGTCACGCTCGACAACCTCGATGAGGATGCGCTGGTCCGGATCCTCACCGAGCCCAAAAACGCCATCATCAAGCAGTACCGGAAGATCCTGGGGATGGAGGGCGTGGGACTCACCTTCGATCCGGCCGCCGTCCGGGCGATTGCTCGAAAGGCGCTCGACCGCGGGACGGGGGCCCGGGGGCTGCGCGCGGTGATCGAGGAAGTGATGTGCCAGGTGATGTTCGACATCCCCTCGCGCCCGGACGTGCGAGAGGTCGTCGTGACGCCCGAAAGCATCACGGACGGGATCCCGCCGCTGCTGATCCTCGGCGCGGAGCCGAAGGCGAAGAAGGAGGCGTAGGCCTCTCCGCGCTTCGCCTTTGGATGGCTCCGGCGAAACGGAAGGCCGCCTCGGAAGGCGGCCTTTCTTTTTCTCAGCGGGGGTGACGACAGGGCACGTTGCCGTGAGGCCCGTCGCAGCCTCGCGTGATGCTAAGCCGTCCCTTCGAGGAACACCCGGAACCGCTTCGGAACCAGAAATACCCGCTCGGCGCTGTTGAGCCCGAGCTCGTCGAAGCGGTCGCGGGGAAGCATCACTTCGGCGAGATCGCCATCGTCGCGGATGAGCTCGATGCGCGCCACGGGACCGGCGGCGTTGAAAGAGAGGACGACGGCGGGGATCGCGGGCCGATGGTCCGGCGTGCGGAGGATGTCGATCTCGTGCGGGCGGACGTAGCTGAACCCGTCGGCGGCCTCGGCCTGCGCGAACTCGGGAACCGGCACCGCCGTGTCGCCGAGGAACGCCTGCCCCTGATGCACCCGCGTCCGGAACCGGTTCACCGTCCCCAGGAAGTGGTAGACGAACGGGCTCGCGGGGTTGTTGTAGACCTCTTCGGGCGTCCCCACCTGCTCGATCTTGCCGTGGTCCATCACCACGACGCGATCGGAGACCTCCATCGCCTCTTCCTGGTCATGGGTGACGAAGACGCTGGTGATGTGGATCTCGTCGTGGAGGCGACGCAACCATCGCCGCAGCTCGATCCTGACCTTCGCGTCGAGCGCGCCGAACGGCTCGTCCAGCAGCAGCACCTTCGGCTCGACAGCGAGGGCGCGGGCGAGGGCGATTCGCTGTCGCTGGCCGCCGGAAAGCTGGCTCGGGTAGCGGTCGGCGAACCCTTCGAGCTGGACGAGCTTCAGCAGGTTGCGGACGCGATCGGTGATCTCCTGCTTCGAAGGCCGCTCCTTCCGTGGCTTCACCCGCAGCCCGAACGCGACGTTCTCGAACACCGTCATGTGCCGGAACAGCGCGTAGTGCTGGAAGACGAACCCCACCTTCCGATCCCCGACGGGACGGCCGGCGACGTCCTGGTCGCGGAAGAGGATCGCCCCGCTGCCGGGATCCGGGCGCTCGAGCCCGGCGATGATCCGCAGCAGCGTCGTCGTCCCCGAGCCGGAGGGCCCGAGCAGCGCCGTCAGCTCCCCCGTCGGAATCTCGAGCGAGATGTCCTTGAGAGCGACGAAGCCGTTGGCGAACGTCTTGGTGATATTCCTGAGAGTTATGCTCATTCGCTCTCGTGGACGGTCAACGCCGCCCCCATCCGCCACTCGACGATGGACTTGGCAACCAGCGTGACAAGGGCCAGCAACGCCAGGAGCGACGCGACCGCGAACGCCGCGACGTACTGATACTCGTTGTACAGAATCTCGACATGGAGCGGCATCGTGGTGGTTCGTCCGCGGATGTGCCCGGACACCACCGAAACCGCCCCGAACTCCCCCATCGCCCGCGCGTTGCAGAGGATCACCCCGTAGAGCAGCCCCCACTTCACGTTCGGCAGCGTGACGCGCCAGAAGGTCTGCCATCCGTTGGCGCCCAGCACTCGCGCTGCCTGCTCCTCCTCACTCCCCTGCGTCTCCATCAGCGGGATCAACTCCCTCGCCACGAAGGGGAACGTTACGAACATCGTCGCCAGCACGATACCCGGTATCGCGAAGATGATCCGGATGTCGTGTTCACGCAGCCACGGCCCCAGCCATCCCTGGAGACCGAACAGGAGGACGAAGATGAGCCCGGAGATGACCGGAGACACCGCGAACGGCAGGTCGATGAGAGTCGTCAGCACCCGCTTGCCCCGGAACTCGAACTTGCCGATCGCCCACGCCGCGCACACCCCGAAGACGGTGTTCATCGGGACCGCGATCGCGGCCGTGATCAGCGTCAGCCTGATCGCGGCGAGAGCCTCCCGGTTCCCGATCGCGCTCAGGAAACCTCGGGCGCCGAACCGAAACGCCTCAACGAAGACGACCGCGAGCGGAACGAGCAGGAACGCTGAGAGGAAGACCAGCGCGATCCCGATAAGGATCCGGCGAACCCACGCGGGCTCCTCCGTAGCGCGAACCGTGTGCGCCGGGACGACCCGGGGAATCCGAGCGGCGATTGATTGTGCCATGGATCAGCGCCCCGCGGCGATCTGGTATCGCCGGCTCCACCACTGCATGAGGTTGATCAGGAACAGGAGCACGAAGGACGCGATCAGCATCATCACCGCGATGGCCGTCGCGCCGGTATAGTCGTACTGCTCGAGCTTGATGCGGATGAGCAGCGGCGCGATCTCGGTGCGCATCGGCATGTTGCCCGCGATGAATATCACCGACCCGTACTCGCCAATGGCGCGCGCGAAGGCCATCGCGAATCCCGTAAGCAGTGCCGGGAGGATCGTGGGGACGATGACCAGCCGGATGGTATCGATCCGTCCTGCGCCCAGGCTGGCTGACGCCTCTTCGAGCTCGGCGTCGAGATCCTCCAGCGCCGGCTGGACCGTCCGCACGACGAACGGCAAACCGATCACCGTAAGCGCGACGATCACACCGAGCGGCGTGTAGGCTACCTTGATCCCGAGCGGTTCCAGGTAGCGGCCGATCCAGCCGTTCGTCGCGAAGACCGTGGTGAGCGCAATGCCGGAGACGGCGGTCGGAAGTGCGAACGGCAGGTCCACCATCGCGTCGATCACCCGTTTGCCGGGGAATTTGTAGCGCACCAGGACCCACGCGACGATAGAGCCGAACACGGCGTTGATCGTCGCCCCGGCGAAGGCCGCACCGAAGCTGAGACGGAACGAGGCCAGCACCCTCGGGTCGAGGACCGTGTCCACGAACGCGTCCCATCCCATGGTCGACGTCATCAGGACCAGCCCGCCCAGTGGAATCAGGACGAGCAGGCTGAGGTAGACCATGGTGAAGCCGAGTGTGATGCCGAAGCCCGGCAACACGCTGTGGCCCTTCAGTGCGACCTTCATCGGGCGTCGATCTCAGTTCTGGGTATAGATCTGGTCGAACACGCCACCGTCGGCGAAATGTGCTCTCTGGGCGGCGTCCCACCCACCGAACACCTCGTCGATGGTAAACAGGTTGACGTTCTGGAACTGATCGCTGTACCGCTGCAGGACCTCTTCGGACCGCGGCCGATAGTAGTTCCGCGCAGCGATATCCTGGCCCTCGTCGGTGTAGAGGAAGCGGAGATATGCTTCAGCTACCTCTCGCGTTCCCCGCCGATCGACGTTGACGTCGACGACGGCGACTGGCGGCTCCGCCAGGATGCTTACGGACGGGACGACGATCTCCACCGCACCCGCGCCCAGCTCGTTGACCGCCAGGTACGCCTCGTTCTCCCAGGAGATGAAGACATCCCCTAGCTGGCGCTGCACGAAGGTGTTGGTCGCGCCGCGCGCGCCCGAGTCCAGCACCGGCACGTTACGGAAGAGCCGAGCGACGAAATCGCGGGCGGAAGCCTCGCTACCGCCCGGCTGGCGGAGTGCGTATCCCCACGCGGCCAGGTAGTTCCATCTCGCGCCCCCGGAGGTCTTGGGATTCGGCGTGATCACCGAGACATCCGGCCTGACGAGATCGTTCCAATCGCGGATGTTCTTGGGGTTCCCGCTCCGGACCAGGAATACGATCGTCGACGTGTACGGCGCGCTGTTGTCGGGCAGCCGCGACTGCCAGTCGGGAGCAATCAGCTGTGCTTCCCGCACGATGGCGTCGATGTCATAGGCGAGCGCGAGGGTGACCACGTCAGCCTCGAGCCCGTCGATGACCGAGCGCGCCTGGCTTCCGGATCCGGCGTGTGACTGCTGGATGGCGACGGTCTGCCCCGGCTCCAGGAGCCACGACGCCGCGAACGCCGCGTTGACGTCCTGGTACAGCTCGCGTGTCGGGTCGTACGAGACGTTGAGGAGCTCGACGACGTCGCCGCTCCCCCCATCGCCCGAGCAACCGACAACACCCGCGAGAACGGCGGAAAGCAGAACCTTGGCGGAAATATATCGGATCTTCATGATTCGATCGGTTGTCGGGTGTCAGAAGGCTACCTGCACGCGAGTGATGAGGACGTTTTCGGTCGGGCGCTCGGTCGCTCCCGCAGCCGCCTCGAACGAGGTCCGCTCGTAGTTGACGAGGAGGCGCAGAGCGCGGTTCAGGTACCAGTTGATCCCGCCGGCGTAGGCCGTCGCCTTCCGTGCGGCCTGCGCGGGGTTGGCGAAGGTCGGGAATGCGTCCGGATCGATCTCGAGGACGTTCACCCGGCCGACCAGCTCGATCGCCCCCCAGTCGCCGTTGGCGACGTTAAGCGGCCTCCGGGGAACGATACCGCGGAAGCTCGTGGTCTCGCCCGTGAGGACGATCGAGCCGGCCGCCTGCCAGGCGGTGTTCGTCAGCCGGGCGGTGTCAGCGCCGATCACCAGGGTCTGCTCGGACTGAACGTACTCCCCGATCGCGCCGAGATTCCGCCAGTACCACGTAGCCTGCGGGGAAATCCGCGTCCGGCGGCCGCGGGCCACGGTGGTTCCATCCGCTGTTCCGTCGGCGCGATAGCGGAAGAATACTTCCCGGCCGCCCGTACGATAGGCCGCCAGCGACGGAGACCCGACCGACCCGTTCTGGTCGCCGTGGGAAACCGCGACGCCGACGCTCAGACCCTCCAGAGGACCCGCACCGGTCCCTCGCAGCGGAGTGAGGAACAGCCGGGCGTTCAGGTCCTTCGAGTCACCCGTGTCCGAGTCGGCGCTGCCCCCATCCGCCACGCCATTGAAGATGCCGATGGCGTACTCCGCCAAGCCCCCTGAGATGGTGCCATGCAGCTGTGCCCCGATGTCGCGGTTTGGGGCGAGCGAGGTCGGCAGCGCCCGCTCGGCAAAGAACATGGCCGGCGGCGACTGGAGCCGCTCGAGGCCCACAGGCCCCTTCATCTTGCCGACGCGCAGCTGAACCTCGGGCACGAAGCGGATGTTGCCGTACGCATCGAGCAGCTCGACCTGACTGCCGGCCAGGTCGAAGTAGATGCGGAAATCGAAATCCCTGAAAAGCGTTCCCTGGATGTCGGGGCGGACCCGGCGGAGCTGGAACTGGTTGGTGAGCGTGGAGAGAGTATCCTCCAGGAAGAACCGGCCGTCGACCTGGACAATGCCGCGTACGCGAAGCGCAAACGCGCCGTCGGCGGAGCGCACCCCGAACCCGTCCTGCCCCGCGAGCGCGGCCGGCCCATCCTGAGCTTCGAGCTCACCCGCAACGATCCCTCCCAGCAGCGTGAAGGCCAGACCGGCCCACGCGAACGTTCGCAACGTCTTCCTGCCCATTGAGGCCACCTCGTCCGTCAGAGTGAAATGGTCAATACGTGAAGTTTCTCTGATGTCGGCCACGGGCCATTCGAACCGAGGTGCTGCGGCTCCGCGGCAGGGACGAGTTGATCGACTCCAACCTCACCCGCTGGGGCGCCGATAAGGGCACACTGGTTTCCAGGCAGCCGTGGCCCGACTACACGGGGCGCGAAAGCCGCAGGGTCGGAAGGCCGGACAGAACGCTCTCACTCGTTTTCTCCTCTTGTGGATTGCGCGAATCTCGTAACGAAAAACCCCGCTCAGGGCGGGGTTCGATGCATCACACGCGTGGACGACCGGGCCGTCGGATCACGAACGCAGATACCCCCGCCTCATCGGGCAATCGGAACCACAGCCGCGACAACAGGACGTAAGGGGCATCGATTCTCGCACAGTGAAGGTGAAAACGAGGCCCGGATGATACCGTCGCGCTCGCGAAGTTGTCAAGGGCGGGTTGGTATCGACTGGAGGCGATCGGTTCAGAAACCGAGCTGGAACATCACCTTCCAGCTGCGGGCATCCGGAGAGTCGTCCTGACCCATCCAAAGGTCGTAGTTGACCATGATGCGGTTGAGATCGCCGAAATACACGTTCAGTCCGGGCGTCACCAGGGTGCCTCCGGGGACGGGGGCTGTTCCGCCTCCTTCGACCTCGGTGGTGCTGTAGCTGGCCCGAATGACCGGCTCGACCGCGGTTACCTGCCGGGTGAGCCGCTCGGTTCTGTAAGCGAGCCAGGCGTGGGCGCCCCAGAACGTCGCATCCTGGAACGGGTCGAGATCGCCGCGCGATACCTCGGCCAGCAGGTGAAAGCCCGGATCGAAGTCGCCGATCTCGAGATCCACTTCGAACGCGTGGCCGCGCTCAAGTGTGGGGGTGTCACCATCGTCGGCGGAGAAGTCGCGGCTGCTCCACCCGCCACCAAGGCGAACGCCCTCGTAGCCGAGCCCGATGTGTGCCGCGAACTGGTAGCTGTCCTGTGCGCCGACGTCACCGTACAACGGGCCTCGTGTGAGGCCGAATTCATACTCGAGGTCGAGCGGGGCATCGCGCGGGGCGCCGATGATCTGGAAACCGACATCCCGGTTCGTGTACGCCAGGTTGCTGAGGAGCGCGTACTCGTCGGCTGCCTGGAGGCCACGGATCCGCAGGCCGCGCTCGATGGGGAGGATTCGCTTCGTGCTGGTCCGCTCGATCAACCCGAACGGCCGGTACGCCTTTCCAGCAAGGACCTGGAAGGCAGGGTCGAACGTGAACAGAACGTAGGCGTCCTTGAGGTCGAGTCGATCCATCCCGAAGTCCGGCTGGATCACGCCGCTGACGACGTCATTGACCTTGACACCGATCTCGATCCGGGCACGCCGGAGAATGACCTCCGAAGGCTGCTCGCCATCGATGTCGGTCGTGTTGAACTGGGCATGAAGCCGCCCGCCGACGGTGAGCTGCACGCCGTTGACGCGAAGCTCGGTACCTTCACGGCCCTGCGCGTGGACGGTCGAAGACACCAGGAAGGCGGCCATGGCCGCCAGCAATATCCTCTTCATGGCAATCAAGCGGAGTAACATGACGAACCCCTCGTCAGGTGAGGCGCTGGAACGCCGGCAAGATACCCCGCCCCGCCGGAAGGCGCGACCGACGTGACCAGATCGTTACTGGAGCGCCCGCGAGAGACCGGACCAGGCTCTGCAGACCGTCGACACGCCATCAGTGGGACTCCAGGACTTCCCGAAACCGGACCGGCCATGCACCTTCCTCGTCCACTCCAGCGGAGGGTTTTGGTTCCGTGCACATCAAGTCGGTCGAGTTCTCGGGGGCCATCGGACAGGTCGGGCAGGCGGCACCGGAATCGGTAGGGGGATTGCCGCAGGTCGCCTTCTCGGGCCGGTCCAACGTCGGGAAATCGAGCCTCATCAATCGTTTCCTGGGGCGCACCCGCACGCCGATCGCGCGGGTCTCATCGACACCCGGAAAGACGCAGGAGATCAACTTCTTCCGGGTTCGAACCGATCTCGGCGAGTTCGCGCTCGTGGACCTGCCGGGCTACGGGTTCGCCCGCGCCCCGGCCGAGCTCCGGAGCCGCTGGGCGAAGCTGATCGAGGGCTACCTGGGCGGCGATCACGGCGTTCGGGGCGTGGTCCAACTCATCGACATCCGCCACGGCCCCACCGCGGACGACGCGCGGGCGATCGACTACCTTGCCGCGATCGGCATCCCCGTGCTGTTCGCCCTGACGAAGGCGGACAAGCTCCGGGCGCAGCGGCGGCGAGCGGCGGTAGAGGCGATCGGAAGGGCGCTGGGCGTCGACGAAAGCCAGGTCATCCCGGTCTCGGCGCTCTCGGGGGACGGGATCGAGGAGCTTCGGGAGGCGGTGGGGGAGTTGGTCAGGGCCGGCGACGAAGCAGAGGAACAGAGGGGGGACGCTCAGGAGGACGAGAATTGAGCGGAGCTGCCCTGTGAAGGTTTTGCGACGGGTCGACACGGGAGGGGCCAGCCCTCGGTTGTTCGGATAGCTGGGAGGCTCGAGCAGCGTGCTGCTCACGCGGGAGGCGGTGCAGATCTCTCGACTTCGCTCGGGACGACAAATGCCGGGGGGAGCAGCGGGATGACAACCCGGTGGGACACCGGGATGAAAGCGGGGGGAAAGGGATGACAGCCGGGGTGCGTCGGCTGACTGGCCGGGCGCGCTGGTCACGCTCACCCCTCGAGCGCGTACTCCTTGATCTTCCGGTAGAGTGTCCGTTCCCCGATGCCGAGCATCTCCGCGGCCCGGCGTCGGTTGCCGCCGACCTGATTGAGCGCGGCCCTGATCGCTTCGCGCTCGATGTCCTGCATCGTCATCCCGGGGCGGAAGACGACGACATCCGCATCTTCCGGCTCCGGCTTAGCGCCGTTGCGCTCCTCTGCGGCCGGGCCGAGCGTGGCGAACCGCGCCGGGTACGGCACCTCCATCTCCCGGGCGGCGCGATGGCGGAAGTTCTCCATCTCCCGACGCAGATCCTCGACATCGAGCTTCAGGTCGAAGATCGTGCGGAGGATGAACTCGAGCTCGGGGGGGCCCGGCTGGATCGGTGGGGGCTCCGAGACGGCAGGCCCCGCGTGTCCACGCGCGAGCACGGGAAGGAAGCTCGACCGGCCCCGATCGAACCGAACCTCCGGCGGAATATCCTCCGGACGAATCGGCCGGTTATGGGCGAGCACGACCATCGACTCGATGAGGTTCCTCAGCTCGCGGACGTTCCCAGGCCACGAGTAGTTGACGAGAATGTCGAGCGCCTCCGGATCGATCCCCGGGAACGACCTGTCGTGCTGCTGCGTGAATTCGCGCACGAAGCGGTCGATCAGCGCCGGGATATCCTCCCTTCGCTCGCGGAGCGGGGGCAGGGTGATTCGCAGGACATTGAGCCGATGGTAGAGATCGCGCCGGAACTCACCGAGCTCGACCCCTTCGCGCAGGTCGCGGTTCGTCGCCGCGATGACCCGCACATCCACGCGGAGGACGTTCTCGCCGCCGACCCGCCGAAATTCGCGCTCCTCGAGGACGCGCAGGAGCTTCGTCTGCGTCGCAAGAGGCATCTCCCCGATCTCGTCGAGGAAGATCGTGCCACCGTGGGCCAGCTCGAAGAGGCCCTTCCGAAGCGAGGCGGCCCCGGTGAACGCGCCCTTCTCGTGCCCGAACAGCTCACTCTCGAGCAAGGTCTCGGGAAGGGCGGCGACGTTGACCGGGATGAAAGGCTTGTGGCGACGGGGCGACAGCGCATGGATTCCGCGGGCGACGAGCTCCTTGCCCGTCCCGCTCTCGCCCTGGATCAGCACCGTGGAGTCCACGCCGGCGATCTGGACCACGCGCTCCAGGACCTCCTCCATCACCTCCGTCTCGCCGACGATGCCGGTGATCTCGCGCAGCCGCTCGCGCTCGATGATGCGCCGGGCGACCAGCACGACCTCATCGACGTCGATCGGTTTCACGAAGCACTCAGTGGCACCGAGCGCGCGACAGGCGTCCCGGTCCCCGTGACTGCCGGGCTCGAGGAGGGCGATGACCGGCACACGCGAGCGGGCGCGCGCCTGCGCGATGAGGGTCTGACCGCGCGTTTCCCGCACCGCGCCCGTGACGATGAGAAGGAGGGGGTTGCCTACGGCGTCATCGAGCCCCTCGCCCGAGGCGAGCAGCTCCGTCTCCAGGCCACTGGCCGTAAACCTGCCTCGCAGGCGTACCGCCAGTTCCAGGTCCTCGGTGGAGATGACGACGACGTCACTCATACCGCGCTCCGGCGGCCATCCGTATCATCGACGCAGTGAGCCCGCCGAATAGAACGGGAGACGGACGATCTCGGCGGCGACCGGCCGACCTCGAATGATCACGTCCACCGCTGTCCCGGGCTTCGAAAACGACGTGGGGATGTACCCCATCCCGATCCCGATACCGAGGGTCGGGCTGAGAGTGCCGCTCGTCACCCGCCCGATGACCTCTCCACCGCTCGCGATCTCGTAGCCGGGTCGTGGAAACGCCCGCTCGAGCATGCGGAACGCGGACAGCCGGACGGACACCCCCTCCGCCTTTCGCCGACGCAGCGCCTCCCCGGCGATGAACTCGGGCCGGTCGATCTTCGTGACCCACCCGAGCCCCGCTTCCAGTGCGTTGTGCTCCTCGTCCAGGTCGTTGCCGTAGAGCGGGTAGCCCATCTCCAGGCGAAGGCTGTCGCGTGCGCCGAGCCCCGCCGGGACGAGTCCGTATCGATGCCCCTGCTCCAACAGTCGCCTCCAGAGGGGGACCGCGGCATCGTTCGCAACGTAGATCTCGAACCCGTCCTCGCCCGTGTAGCCCGTGCGGCTGACCAGCGCGGGGTGCCCATCCACCTCGCCCTCCGCGAAGTGGTAGTACGCGATCGAATCGAGGTCGAGGTCGGTAAGGGGCGAGAGGATTGCCTGCGCGACCGGGCCCTGCAGCGCGAGGAGGGCCGTCTCGTCAGAGCGGTCCACGACGCGTGCGTCGAACCGCCGGGCGTGCTGCTGGATCCAGGCCAGGTCCTTCTCCCGGTTCGCCGCATTCACCACGAGCATGTACCGGTCTGCGAGCCTGTAGACGAGAAGGTCATCCAGGAGTCCGCCGTCCGCACGCGGCAGCGTCGAGTACTGCGCCTGTCCGATCTCCAGGTCCGACGCGTCGTTGCTGCAGAGATGCAGGATCAGCGCGAGGGCATCGGGCCCGGATATCTCGAACTCCCCCATGTGGGAGACATCGAAGAGGCCCGCCGTCGTGCGGACGGCCTGATGTTCCGCGGTGATGCCGGTCGGATACTGGACGGGCATCTCGTACCCGGCGAAGGGGACCATCTTCGCGCCTGCCGCGACGTGCTCGGCGTGCAGGGGCGTCCTGCGCAAAGCATCGCTCATCCCAGCCGCTCCCCGCCGAGCAGAATCGCCATCAGAGCTTTCTGTACGTGCAAACGGTTTTCCGCCTGATCGAACACCCGAGACTGTGGGCCCTCGATGATATCGTCCGTGACTTCTTCGCCGCGGTGGGCCGGGAGACAATGAAGGAAGATCGCGCGCTCCGCCGCGCCGGCCATGAGCTCGGCATCCACACGGAAGCCGGCGAAGTCGCGCCGGCGGGTGTCCTCCTCCTGTTCCTGTCCCATCGACGCCCAGACGTCGGTGTTCACCACGTCGACATTCGCGGCGGCTTCCCGCGGGTCATTGGTAACCAGCACCCGCGCAACCTCCGACGCCCGCTCGAGGATTTCAGGATCGGGGCCGTACCCCGGGGGCACCGCGAGCCTCAGCTCGAACCCGAACCGGTAGGCAGCGTTCAGCCACGAGTTGGCCATGTTGTTGCCGTCGCCGATCCAGGCCACCTTCAGTGACGACAGGTCGGGGCCGAAGTTCTCACGCACCGTCATGAGGTCCGCGAGCACCTGGCAGGGGTGCAGAAGGTCCGTCAGCCCGTTGATGACCGGCACCGCGGCGTAGCGGGCGAGCTCCTCGACCTCGAGGTGAGAGAAGGTGCGGATCATGATCCCATCGACGTAGCGGGACAGTACGCGGGCTGTGTCCCGCACGGGCTCCCCCCTTCCGAGCTGAATATCCCGCGACGACAGGAAGATCGCGTGACCGCCCAGCTGCATCGCCCCGACCTCGAAGGAAACCCTGGTGCGCGTAGAACTCTTGGTGAAGAGCATCGCGAGGGTTTTCTGCCGGAGCGGAAGAGCATCGTACTCGCCGCGCTTCATGCGTTCGGCGAGGCGAAGCAGCGACTCCAACTCGGCACGCGAGAAGTCGGGAATGGCCAGGA
>CAZJEH010000115.1:11645-12639 GCA_964544905.1 uncultured Gemmatimonas sp. | reverse complement strand
GGTTCACCGCGTTGCCCCCACCACCGCCGACCCCGACCACCTTCATGAGGGCGTTGGGTGCGTCTTCGAATTCGAACATGGATGTGGATGAAAGGCTTTCGTCTGTCACTATTCGTTCACACCGACGGCTCGCGCCGGCGAGTCACTCGCGCATGGGGTAATCGACGGGGTTGGGCACCCCGCGCTTCGACAACGAACTTCAAGGCTACCGCCAATCGGCCGCCGGTTCAACGGGTGTCGCGGAAGTCCCAGCCCCCCACAGGACCGCGCCTCCTCTCGTTGTCGCCTCCGGACCGTTGGACGGCCTGCCGGCCGACTTCAACCCACCAACAACCCCGCTTCGCGATGGATCCGGTGACCGTCGACGTCCATCATCGGCGCGCGGAGGATCACCTCCCTGGCGAGCGAGAGGTAGGCCTGCGCCCCGGCGGACGTGACATCGTAGAGGAGTGTCGGCTTCCCGAAGCTCGGCGCTTCGGCGAGGCGGACGTTGCGCGGGATGTGCGTGCGGAAGATGCGACCGCCGAAGTAGCGATGGGCCTCCTCGGAGATCTGCTGCGCCAGCTTGAGCCGCCCGTCGTACATCGTGAGCAGCACCCCTTCGATCCCCAGGCGGGGGTTGAGGTGCTTCGTGATCACGTCCAGCGTCTCGGCGAACTGCGACAGCCCCTCGAGCGCGAAGTACTCGGCCTGCAGCGGGATGAGGACCGTGTCGGCGGCGACCAGCGTGTTGAGGGTCAGCACGCCCAGCGCGGGCGGGCAGTCGATCAGCACGAAGTCGTACATGTCCCGGGCGCCGTCGAGCGCTTCGCGAAGCCGGAACTGCCACCGCGGCTGGCCCACGAGCTCCGCCTCGGCGCCGACCAGGCTCACGGTCGTCGGAATGACGTCGAGCAGCGGAAAATGCACACCGCGAACGACGGCCGAACCGATGGGGAGCCGGTTGAGCAGGACGCCGTAGATGGAGGCCTTGGTGCTGCGCGCGCTCACCCCG
>CAZJEH010000115.1:0-11635 GCA_964544905.1 uncultured Gemmatimonas sp. | reverse complement strand
ATGTCGACGATCAGGACGCGCTTCTCGGCAGCGGCGAGGCTGGCGCCCAGGTTGATGGCCGTCGTCGTCTTGCCGACGCCGCCCTTCTGGTTCGCGATGGCGATTACGTGAGACATGATCTTGTCCGCGGATGGGCTCGCACGAGGAGAGTGACCGGTAAGATTGCGCAACCCTCCGGGTCACACAAGGGCTCGTAACCGATCTCCGGACGCGCCCCGGGAGCCCGGCTCTTGCATGGTACTTCCGGGTCGGATTCATCAACCACCCAACGTCCGGGAGGCCGAGATGTCGCCATCATCATGGAGCCGGAAGGACGAGCGCCAGTACGAGCACATCAAGGACAGCTCGCTCGAGCGGGGGATGGGGGAGGGACGGGCCAAGGAGATCGCCGCCCGCACGGTCAACAAGCAGCGGCGGGAAGAAGGCCGCACCCCCAACAAGCGGACCCAGGGGACGGGGAACCCCAACCGCGGCCTCGAGGCGCGCAGCCGGGACGAGCTGTACAACCGCGCTCGGGAGCTGGGGATCGAAGGCCGCAGCAAGATGAGCAAGGACGAGCTCGTGGCGGCGATCCGGCGGAAGCAATAGCCCGTCGGCGTTGCCGACGCCCCCGAGTGTCCTGACGGAGGCTCGGCTGGGCCCGGCCGGTACGGGCGTGTCGACGCACCGTTCCGCGTGTCGGAGACCGCTTTGTGTCGATGGACGGATCTGTGTGCGAACAACACGTTGGTGTCGATGGGCCGGTTTCCCGTCTGAACGGGAGGCGGGTCCTCGCGCCTGCTGTGCCGGTACCTTCGGATGATCCCGCGGCCGTTCTGTTTTCGACCGTGCAGGATCGTGCTTGACCATCATTCCATTCCGCCGGACGCGCGCAGGCGTCCGGAAGGCCCCTGAATCGTGCCGAAATCCAGGTCATCGAGCGCAAGGAAATCCGGGTCGTCCAGGACGAAGAAATCCGGATCGTCCGGCGCGAAGCCGGGGAAGCTCGCCGAGTATCGCACCAAGCGGGATTTCAGCCGCACCCCGGAGCCGGCCGGCGAGGCCGCCGGCGCGCCGGGGAGCGGCCTGCGCTTCGTGATCCAGAAGCACGACGCGACCAACCTGCACTACGACCTGCGGCTGGAGATGGACGGGGTGATGCGGAGTTGGGCCGTCCCCAAGGGTCCATCCCTGGATCCATCGGTCAAGCGGCTGGCGATGGAGGTGGAGGACCATCCCATCGAGTACAACGACTTCGAGGGCATCATCCCCGATGGTGAGTACGGCGGCGGCACGGTGATGATCTGGGACGAGGGCACCTACGAGCCCGACGAGCCGAAGAAGGGCGAGACGGCCGAGGAGGCGGCACTCCGAGGGTACCGGGAGGGCAAGCTCTCCCTCACGCTGCACGGCGAGCGGCTCAAGGGCTCATTCGCGCTGGTCCGCACCGACACGGTCGAGGGCGGCATCCGTTCGAAGTGGCTGTTCTTCAAGCACCGCGACGGGGATGCCGCACCCGGCACCGACGTCACCGCCGAGGTCACGACGTCGGTCGTTTCCGGTCGGACGATGGACGAGATCGCCGCCGGGAAGGGGGAACAGCGCGTCTGGCATTCGAACCGTGACAAGCCCGGATCGAAGCGCCCCCGGCGATCGTCCGCACCCCCTCCCGCCGTGGACTACTCGGCACTGCAGCCGATGCTCGCCACGCTGGGGCGTTCCGTGCCCAGCGGGAAGGACTGGATCTTCGAGCCCAAGTACGATGGGATCCGGGTGCTGGCCTTCGCCACCGCCGGCGCCGTCGCCCTCATCTCCCGCAACGGACACGACAAGGCCGCACAGTTCCCGGAGATCGTGGCCGCCCTGACCGACCTCGTGGAAGAAATCGGCGAGCCCGTGGTCCTGGACGGCGAGGTGGTCGCCATCGTCGATGGCCGGCTCGGCAGGTTCGAGGCGATCCAGGGACGGATGCACACGCAGGACGCCCGCAAGATCCAGCGGGACGCCGCGGAGCAGCCAGCGGCGTTCGTGACCTTCGACATCCTGCTCCGCGGCGAGGACGTGCTGGTGGCGGAACCCTGGCGGAAGCGACGGAAGGCGCTGGAGGAGGTTTTGCGCGGCCGCACGAACGACACTCTCCGCCTGTCCGATGTGGCCGACGACCACCGCCGCCTCCTGGAGCAGGCCCGCCGGGAACACTGGGAAGGGCTGATCGCGAAGAGGGCGACCTCGACCTATCGACCCGGCCAGAGAAGCCGGGACTGGGTCAAGGTGAAGCTGGAGAACCAGCAGGAGCTCGTCGTCGGCGGGTGGACCGAGCCCAGGGGCAGCCGGGAACACATCGGGGCCATCCTGCTCGGCTACTACGACGCCGACGGCAACTTTGTCTACGCCGGCCACACCGGCGGGGGATTCGACCGCCGCTCGCTCGCCGAGATGCATCGACGCCTGAAGCCGCTCGAGCGCAAGACACCGCCGTTCTCCACCAAGCCGCGCACCAACCAGCCCGCCCACTGGACCAGCCCGCGGGTGGTCGTGGAAGTCAGATTCAACGAGTGGACGAAGGACGGAAAGCTCCGACAGCCGGTGTTCCTCGGGTTCCGCGACGACAAGGACCCGAAGGAGGTGGTGCGCGAACTGCCCGGCGGCAACGGGCGGCCGGCCCGCACGGCCGACGAAGTCGAGGCGGTGGAGGAAGGCGAGGCTGCCCTGGCTGAGATCGCCGCGACGGCTGTCGAGACGGACGCTGCCCCGGCCACGCGTGACGGGACCGGGACGAGTCGGAAGAAGACCGCGGGCAGGGCGCGGAAGAAGACCGAGGGTTCTCGGACGCGCACAACGACCGGCGATGGCACGGCGCGCGGGAAACCCGCAACGGACGCATCGCGTGCGGAAGACGCCGGTGACGACGCCCGCCAGAAGTCCCCACGGGACGGAACTCAGAGCGCCGGCGCGCGCGGAAGTGCTGCGGGTGATCGAGCCCGAAAAAAGGCACCCGGCAGCACAGCGCGGGGGACGAAGCGCTCCCGCACCCCAACCTCCCGGAAAGCCGCGCGTGACCCCGCCGACGACGATCCCATCGTCCAGCGCATCCGGGAGCTCGCCGCCGGCCGGGGCAGCGGCGAGTTGAAGCTGGACCGGGGCGCCTCGATCCCCGTCACCAACCTCGGCAAGACGTTCTTCCCCAAGACCGGCCACACGAAGGAGGATCTGCTCGTCTACTACACCCGGATGCGGGAGTACATCCTCCCCTGGATGAAGGACCGGCCGCTGGTGCTGAAGCGGTTCCCCAACGGCGTCGATGGCGAGGCGTTCTACCAGCAGGCGGCCCCGGACCCCGCTCCGCCGTCGGTCCGGGTCGAGACCCTGCGCATCGAGGACAAGGACCAGCAGCGCGTCGTCGGCGGGAACCTGGCCACGCTCCTCTACACGATCCAGCTCGGCGCGATTTCCTACGACCCCTGGCATTCACGGGTTGGAGCGCTCCACAGCGCCGATTACGCGATCGTCGACCTGGATCCGGGCGAGGGGACGAAGTTCGATCAGGTCGTCGAAGTGGCTCGCTGGGTGAAGGACGAGATGTACGAGCTGGGGCTTCACGGCGCGATCAAGACTTCCGGATCGCGCGGGATGCACGTCTACCTCCCGCTGCCTCCGCGGACCCCGCTTGACGCGGCGATGCTCGTCGCCCAGATCGTGGCCACTCGCGTAGCGCAGAAGCACCCGAAGCAGGCCACCATCGAGAGGATGACGAAGAACCGCCCGTCGGGTACGGTCTACGTGGACTACCTGCAGAACATCCTGGGGAAGACGGTGGCGGGGGTCTACGCCGTGCGCGCCCGGCCGGAACCGACGGTCTCGACCCCGCTCGACTGGGACGAGGTCGTGCGCGGGCTCGATCCACGCGACTTCACCATCGATACCGTGCCGGATCGAGTCGCGGAGGTGGGCGATCTCTGGGCGAAAGCGATGAAGAAGCCGAATTCGCTGGAGAAGCTGCGGTGAGCGGGCAGACTCGCGGGTGAATGGGCTACCCTCGCTAGCGTCCCTACCAACGTCATCCCGGCGCAGGAGAGCGTCTCGAAACCCACTGACCTTCCCCGTCGTCCCGGCGCAGGCCGGGACCCATTATTTGCAAAAACGCAAATGCGATCGCGGTTGAGGAGAGCCTGCATGCCGTTCGTGTGACGCGGGTTAGGCACTCATCGACGCGTCGCCAGCCCGATGGATCCCGGCTTTCGAGAGTGTGTCGAAACCGCCTGACCTTCCCCGTCGTCCCGGCGCAGGCCGGGACCCATCAGTCAGCCCGAATGCGAAGGCTTGGTTTTGGTCCTCTTGCCCGCCAATGAATCTGGCCTTCGCCGAAGTAGCGAGGGAAGGCGGAGAGTCGCCCCCCGCTGGACGTAGTGCGACCGCGACACTCACCGGGACGTGAAACCGCCAGCTCGATTCGACACCCTCTCGCAGACCGAGAATCCATTTTGCGTTTTTTCTGAATAATGGGCCCGGCCTGCGCCGGGACGACGTTGGTGGGGACGGTAGCAAAGAAGTAGACCGTTCACGGTTCCTTGCGAGTGTGACGGCCTGGGATCGATAGTCCTGACACAGTCTCTTTCGCCGGTGACAATCGTGGTTCTCGGCCCACCCAGCGCGAATTGGCTCGGTGAGATTCGGTGAGACAACGGCCGATCCGGCAGTTCGACACTCTCCTGTCCGGGGATCTGTCGGAGGCGCGATCACGTCATCCTCCCCCTTCTGGTGCCCTCAACCTTTCGGGATCGGTGATCGTGTGCCTACTTTCTCCCCGTCCACTCAACCCACTTGCACGGAGGCCGAGATGGCGGGGACGTTCGAAATCTTCAAGGATGCGGCAGGGGAGTTTCGGTTCAGGCTGAAGGCGTCCAACGGGCAGATCGTACTGACGAGCGAGGGATACTCGTCCAAGGCCGGCGCGAAGAACGGGGTCGAATCGGTCCAGAAGAACAGCGGGGACCCGTCCGCGTTCGAGTCGACGACGACTGCCAGCGGGAAGTTCCGGTTCAACCTGAGGGCGAAGAACGGGCAAGTCATCGGCACGAGCCAGAACTACGAGTCCGCTGCTGCCCGCGACAACGGGATCGAGGCTGTGGGAAGAGCCGCCAAGGATGCCAAGATCGTCGATCTGACGGCCTGAGTGGCGGAAGAGTGGGTCTCGAGGGCGGTCCCGTGGCGGGCCGCCCTCATTTTATTGGGGGTCCGGACGGGAAGGGGCGGCGCGCGTAACTGTCCGGCTCGCCGCGGAGCTCCTCACATCGAGATCTCCGGCCAGAGCTGGGGCTGCGGGGACGACGGAGTGCGCCGGGCGTAGACGGGGAAGCCTGCGCCGGCCGCCACCCGCGCAACGAGTCGATCGACCTCGGCGAGGGAAAGCGGCCCCGAAGCGTCGCCGGACTGCTCGGCGACGATCTGACGACGAATGATCTCGATCCCGATCGGATCCCGCCCGTCGAGGAAACCCTCGCGCTCGAAGTAATCGCGCATCGCCTCGATGTTGCGCGTCTGGAACTTCGCGACGGCCCGGTTCTCGAGCTCCTCGATCAGCCGCCGCGCGTTGCCCTCCACACGCCGGCAGAGAGCGTCGACCTCATCGATGAAGCGGTCCGAAACCACGCCGCTGGCGACGAGCGCCCTGCGGTCGACCGTGCGTCCCCGGCCGATGCGGATTCGTTCGATGGCCGACTCCGCCAGTGCGGCGGCTGCGCGGATCCGGGCGAAGCTCGGCGCGTCGAGCAGGATCGGGCCGTTGGTCTCCATCAACGACCTGAGCTCGCCCCACGAGCTTGCACCGAGGTTGGCGAGGATGTGATGGAGGAGGTCCAGCTCCTCGACCAGGTACCAGAGGTGGACGGTCGAGATCGGGGCGTGGATGTCGATCCGAGGCACGCGCAGCGCGCGCCCGTACTCGCGATGGTCCATCCGGCCCGGCGACGGCACGCCGGATGCCGCCTCGGCGATCTCCACGAGGTCGAAGTCGAGGCGATTCTCGAGGTTGCGCACCTCGGCGAGGTCGATCGTGGCGTACGGCACCTCGGGACGGGCGGCGAGCGCACGCGTCCACTTGACGATCTCGTCCGGCTGAGCGGTGAAGTAGAAGACCTGGCGGCCGTCAGCGGCCAGCTCGATCACCGCGTCCATGATGGCGCTCGCCCGCTCGTCGTCGCTGTTGGCGAGGGTCTCGTCCATCATCAGCGGCAGGGCGATGCCGGCCTCCAGCCGCTCGACGAATGCCACCCGGACCGACAGCAGCAGCTGCACACGGGTCCCGCTGGATAGCTGGTCGAGCGAGAGTCCCCGCTCGAGGCGGGTGTCGTAGGCGCGGAACGATGGCGTGTCGGTCGCGTCGACGCGGAGCTCGTAGGCGCCGCGCGTGACCCGGTTGAACAGCTGGTTGGCGCGATGGAACACCTCGGGGAGATGCTCCGATCGGGTCTCGCGCTGAACGTACTCGACCAGCAGGTCCGCGACCGCGTTCCGCAACTCCCGCGATCGGAGCTCGCGAAGCGCGTCCCGGCAACGTGCCTCCTCCGCCAGCGCGTCTTCGAGCACGTGGCCGCTGGTCGCCGCCGCGATTCGTTCCCGCAGGCTGCCGATCTCCTCCCGCAGAGCCTGTAGCTCGGATAGACGGCGCTGGGTGTCCGCCAGGCGGGCTTCCAGGACCGCCGCCGGCAACTCGAGCAACGACTCGTCCAGCATCGGCCAGGCATGCAGCCGCTGTTCGTGCTGCGCCCGCTGCCCGTCGGCGATCTCGAAGTCGCGCAGGCACCGGCGGTACTCGTCCACACGCGCGCAGTGGTCAGGTAGCGTGTGCTCCTCTTCGGGCGTGAGGCCTGCGCGCTCGAGGATCTCCGCGGCCTCGGCCTCCAGCCGTTCGATTTCCTTGCGCTCGCGGTCGGCTTTCTCCGTGGCCTCACGCAGGGATCCGCTGGCGCGCTCGTAGCTCGCCAGATCCTGCCTCAGCCGCTCGACCGTCCCGCGCAACGACCGACCCTCCATCACCGGCTCGAGCCCGATGGATTCGAGTCGCTGGTTCGCTTCGTCCAGGAGGGCACGCTGTTCGGCGCAGACCACGACCAGCGCCCGCTCGGCCGCGACGCGCTCCGCCCGGGCCTTCTGCCATCGTGAGATGCGCTCGACGAGCCAGAGGAGCCGGACGCCGTCCATCGGCAGCGAGAGACCGAACTCCTCCGCGAGCTGCCGCACACGGTCACCCATCGCGGGGACATCCCGCTCCACCTCAGCCAGCCGCGTCTGCAGCTGCTGCCTCCTCTGGCGGCTCCGCTGCGCCCGCTCGATGCGGTCGATCTTGCCCTCGAGCCGCGTCAGGCACTCGCCGACGGTCTTCGGGTCCCAAAGGTCCGGCGCGTCGAGCAGGCCGAGCCTCAAGTACTCGCGCTCCTTGCCGGGACGCACGTCGACGGGGCGGGGGGCGCGCTGGAACGCCATCAGCATCAGGCCAGCCGCACCGAGCGCGACAGCGCCCAGGCCCACCCTCCCGATCGCCAGCAGAACGACGGCGAACGCGAACGCCAGGACGATCCCGGCCCCGGCCAGCCGCCTCAGGTACGCGGCTTCGCCCGATTCGTCGGTGTCCGCGATCAGCCACTGCCGCAGCAGCAACGCTCCCTCGCGCAGACGGTTCAGATCCCCGTCCCCGCTTTCCTCGGGAAGGGCGGCCAGTTCCGCGGACAGCGCTCGCTGCTGCTCGCGGGCCGACTCGAAGGCGCTGACGGCTCGGGAGAGATCGTCGAGCGCTTCGAGGTCGACCGCGGCAAGCCGGGCGGGGTCCGCGACTCCGGCCAGCGGCTTGCCCTCCTCCGCCAGCCGATACGCCGCGGTGTCCGACGCCTTCTGCTGGTCGCTGATGATCCGATCGAGCTCGTTCAGCCGGTCGACGTCGGCAGTCAGCCGGTACAGGACGTCGCCTTCGACGAGATTCGTTGGCAGCGACAATCGACGCAGCTCTCGCTCCGCGCTGGCCGCGAGGGCCTCCGCCGCGGCGAGATGGCCGGCGCATTCATCGAGCCGGGCACGGATGGTCGACAGCTGGTCCGCTTCATCCCCTCGGAGCCGCGCGACGATCGGCGAGAAACCGTCGAGCCGGCGACGTGCGGCGGCGGCCTCGTCACGGGCGCGGGCGTGGTCGAGCGCGAGGCTGAGCAGGCGCGCTTCCTCCTCGACGGCACCCGCCTCGGCCAGCCTTGCCTCGCGCGCCGCCAGCTCCGCCCGCTCGGCGACCAGCGCTTCCTGCGTCGCGCGGGCCTCGCGAACGCGTTCCTTGGCCCGGCGATACTCCTGCTGCTGCTGACGCTGGCGGTTCGCAAACCGGCGGCGATCGAGGACCCGGGCGGCTTCGTCGAGATCGAAGCCGCCGGACGATTCGATGAGGATGCGCCGCGCGAAGTCGGTGTCGTCGGAGCGGAGAAGGTCCGGCAGCCAGAGGCGGTAGCGGTCGCGGTTCTCGGCCGGCGCGGTCGGCAGGGCGGTCGCGGGGACGCCGTTGTTCTGGTACTCGACGAGGCCGGCGTCCAGTCGGATCGACCACTGGTCCGCTCCCAGCTCCGCCGATGCGTCGAGGGCCGACGACGATCGCTCGGCGGTGCGCGGCCAGATCAGCGCTTCCAGCGCCCGGGCGGTGGTGGTCTTCCCCGAGGCGTTCGGGCCGTGGACGAGGTTGATCCCCGGCGCGAAGTCCCGCAGCTCGAAGGGATCCTCGATGCCGGGCATCCGCCGGACGGCGATCCGACGGAAACGCAGCCCGCTCATCCGCGCGCCTCCTTCTGCGCGATGAGCTGGTCCAGCAGGATCGTCGCCGCGCGGCGAAGCTCGTCTTCCGCCTCGCGTTCCATCGCCGCGAGGTCCTCGTGCCCACCGCCCAGCTCGGCGAACGAGCGGGAACCGTGGATCTCGGCGACGAGCCGCTTCAACTGGTTGGTGAGCCGCTCGTCCCTGCGGGAGCCGTTCAACAGGCCGGCCAGGATGGCGGGCGCGCCAACGCCCGCCGCGAGGGCGTCGAGGTCATGCGCCGGCGATACCTGCGACCAGAACGACTCGACCGTGCCGAGGACGTCACCCCGGGGGAGTTCCAGGTCCTGCGAGAGCTCGGCCATGCGCCCCTCCAGCTCCCGCGCGATCCGCGTGGGGCCGACCAGCCGGACGCGGAAGCGAACCAACCGCAGGTGATCGGAGTCGGGGACGATTGCGTCGAGAGCCGCGCCCACCGCCGCCGCGAGGGCCGCGTCGAGGGCTTCTGGTGCCTCGATCCCGTCGACGTTCAGGTCCAGCGGCTCGTAGCGGACTGTAGACAGCGCGATCGGTTCGACCTCGATGTCCCGGTTGCGTACGTGGAGGAGCATGGCCCCGTGCCGACCGGTCTCGGCCCGGTCGATGGGCTGCGGAGAGCCGGGATAGACGTATTTCGCCCCTCCATCCTCCCGCACGAACCGCGGTTGATGCACGTGCCCGAGCAGGAACAGCACCTCGGGATGGCGACGGATCTCCGACACCAGGATCGGCGCGTAACGGCTGCCGCGGACCTCGAGGTCGGCGTGGAGCAGCGCCAGCACGGGATTGCCGTCGTGGATCGGCTGATACGCTCGCAGCGGGCTGGATAGCTGGTGCGAGTGCGGGAACGACCACCCGTCGATGTGAACGCGGGTGCCCCGCCGCTCCACCGTGTAGCGCTCCCACTGCCCGCCCCGGCCGAGCAGCCGGACGTTCGGAGCATCGAGCCCGTCCACCAGGGCGGGGAGCACGTCGTAATCGTGGTTACCTGCAACCATCACGACTTCGATGCCCGCGTCGACCAGCTTGCGGATGCCGGCTTCGAGCGTTCCGATCGCTTCCAGGTACCGGTTCGCCCGGTCGATGAGGTCGCCGGTGACGCAGACGAGATCGGCTTCCTCCGCGATCGCCCGCTCGACCACACGCAGCCATGCGGATCCGCAGGAAAAGGCGGGACCGTCGAGATGCGTCGGCACGCGGCTGGAACGCCGGCCGATGTGGATATCACCCGTGCAGAGGATCTTCAAGGCGTGATCTCCCGACTGCAAAACATCCGGACGACGTGGAGCGACGAGGGGGAAGGACGACGAAGTTTACCCGCGGCGGGGGGTGGGGCGCAACCGGCGGAGCGCCGGAGGTCTGTCGGCGTGGGCGGCGCTGGGAAGATGGGGGAATCCTGGTTGGAAGACGCAAAGGGGAGGTTAAGGCGCAAAGATCTTTGCCGTTAACCGCCCTTTCGCTCGCTATCTGTTGGCCCTGCCAACCACGAGGGGATGGATTCGGGGCAGGGGGCGGGATTCGAGGGCCTCCGTGAGGATGGCGCCGACCTGGTCCGGTTCGAGCAGGAAGGCGTCGTGACCCCGGATGGAACGGATCTGCCGATAGGTTGCGCCGATCGGCTCGACCCATCGCAGGACGTCGTCCTCCGGGTAGAGCACGTCCCCCGGGATGCCCACGCCAACGAGCCGATCGCCGATATCGCGGAGCGCGGCTTCGACGCCCCCGCGATCCCGCCCCACGTCGTGGGAGTCCATCGTATCGACCAGGGCCAGATAGCTGTGCACGTCGAAGCGCGACAGGAGCTTCTGCCCGTGCCGATCGAGGTACCCCCCGACCGAGTAGGTCCCGTCCGGATTGCGCTGACGGCCGAACCGCTGCTCGAACTCGTGTCCGGTGCGGTAGGTCATCATCGCGACCATCCGGGCGATCTCGAGCCCGCGCTCGCCGGCGGCTTCGATCATCCGCTTCTGGATGTGGCTCCAGCCGATGGCGGCCGCGGTGTGGACCGCGGGCGCCGCGAAGACGACCGTCCGGTCCGTGAGCTCGGGGTACGTAGCCGCCCACTCGAGGGCGACCATGCCGCCGAGCGAGCCGCCGGTCGCCAGGCGGACCCGGCGGACGCCGAGGTCCTCCACGATCGCGTGGGTGAGTCTGGCGAGATCTCGGGTGGTTACGAGCGGGAATGGACGGCGGGCTGGATCGTGCGGACCGGTGCTTCCGTAACACGACCCCACCAGGTTCGCGCACAGGACCGCGTACCCGCTCAGGTCGACGGTGCCTTCCGGCCCGAGCACCGTGCGCCACCAGTCACCCACGGCGTCGGCCGAGCCGGTGAGGGCATGGAAGACGACGATGAGGTTGTCCTTCTCCTTGTTGAGCGCACCATCGAGGTGGTAGGCCTGCTCGACGTCGCGAAGAACCACCCCCGACTCCAGCTCGAAGCTGTCCAGCCGGTGGATGTGTCTCACCCGCTCGCCCAGTCCTTCCGCGCGTACAGGTTTGCTCAACTTTCGATCACTCCGGAAAAAGACCCGGCCACTCGTCACCAGGTGGCCGGGTCGCACGTGCGGAGTTCCCGCTCCTCAGAGCGCCTGGCCACGGCTTCCACCGCGGAAGCCTGCTGGCGCGGCGTGCGGGCGAGAACGCCATCTCGCTTCACTGCTTCATGTCGCCGAAACGACGAGGGGTCCCGGGCGGTGTGGCTCGCCCGGGACCCCCGAAGCGGTTTAGCAGTTGATGACGCGGATGCAATCGCCACAAATCGCCGCGGTGCCTCTCGGCACGAAATGATCGTAAACCGACATGCCTCGATCTGTCAAGGCCGACGTTGGGCGGA
>CAZJEH010000114.1:0-12685 GCA_964544905.1 uncultured Gemmatimonas sp. | reverse complement strand
AGTGTCCGATTTTCGTCCGACGATTGTGTCCGATTTTCAGCCGGCGTTGACACCTGGCAAGGTGTGACAATTCGATGGGCCGAGACGGTCGGCTCATCATCTCGTCCCGATTCAGACCCGCTCGAAACGCGCCGGGGACAAGCCGCCGGCCGTCCTGATCTACCCCTCACTGGAATGGAAAATGTATCATCCGCGCGGTGAAGTGCCACCTGGGATTCTGGTGCTGTAAGGGGGATCGATGAACCGACAGGCATACCTCGCGCTCGGTGTCGCGATCGGCGCAACGATGATGTTCTTCTTCGATCCGGACAGGGGTCGGCGTCGGCGGGCCCTGATTCGCGACAAGTTCGTGCATGGAGCGCACGAGCTGGAGGAAATAGGTGGAGGGGTGGCGTCTCGCGCGCGCCACCTGCGCAACCGCGCGCGCGGCGTCGTTCACGAAACGCGTTCGCGATTCCGACGCGATGAGGAAGTGGATGACCCGATCCTGGAGGCGAGGGTCCGCTCGCAGCTCGCCAGGCTCGTATCGGACCCTTCGAGCATTACGGTGTCAGCCGAACACGGCCGCGTCACGCTCCGCGGGAACGCGCCCGAAGCCGAGATGAACGCTCTGATCGATGGGGTTCAGGCGATCCCGGGAGTCCACGACGTCATCAACCGCATGGAAGCCCGCGAGAACGCCTGACTGATCGTTAGCAGGGGCGTCAGTTCCACGGCAAGGGGACGTTGTTGCGCACGTCGGCGAGCAGGTCGTCCACGACGATCGCCAGCTCGCTGGGCTGGAGCGGCTTCATCAGGAAGCGGACGCAGCCCGCCGCCTTGGCACGGGCGCGATCCTCTTCCAGTACGCGCGAGGTGAGCGCCACGACCGGCACACCCCGTGTCACCGGGTCGTCCCGCAAGGCGTCGAGCGGTTTCCAGCCTAACTCCGTGCGCTCGAACAACTCCGTGAAGATCAGATCGGGGAGGTTCTCCCGTGTCTGCCGCAGGCCCTCCTCCTGATCCCGGGCCGTCGCTACGGTATAACCGAGGTGCCGCAACATGGCCGAGTAGATCTCGAGGCTGTCGACGTCCGCATCGATGAGAAGGATGCTCTTACGATTCATCGAAGCTCAGTGATGAAGGTACGGGCAGACCGGGCCGGGACGGGCCGGGGCATACCGCAGATCACCCGAGGGATGCCCCGATTGCTCACAATCGTTACCGGCCTGATGGATGCGGAGCGGCGATGGATTCCTGGTTTCGGTCGTAGCAATCCGCGCACGAGATGGTCGGTATAACCTTGGCGCGGGGTAAGACGGAACGACGAGAGGACGTCATCAATTTTGCATTCCTCGCGTCTCCGCGCAAGGGCAATGCGAGCCAAATCGGACTCCCCAGGCATCCCATCGCACGGCGGAAACGCTTGATATCGGTACCATTTCTCGCTGCGGCTACGCGCAGGCAGCTGCCCGGGCGAACGGGCCGAACGCCGGCGGCGAAGACCCCCCCAGACCGCCCAGGCATGGGGCGGCAGCATCCTAACGACGAAGAAACGGACGTGGATGTGACCGATCGGCCGCGGTGTCAGGGTAGCATGGGAAGAGTTCTCGCGGTTGGTCTCGGCGTCAGCGGGCGGGCCCGCCTCCGGTGCCCCCTCTCGGAGCGTGCCCGCCTGATCTCCGAAACGGAACCGGCCATCCGGCAAGGCGAGTCGATTTCGCCGCAGCGGAGCGGGACGATTTGCCCTCGAACTTGTCGGACGGTCAGCGACCGCCTCGTCGGGTTTGATCGGCTGGCCGATCGACGCTACCCCTTCGCCGGCGACGACTTCGCCGCGTAGTAGTTTGCCTTACGCGAACCGCCAGAAATCCCCTATGGCGACCTCCAGCAACGGGCGGTTGCTTGGGCATCGTAGACCGCAGTCGATCGTTCATGACTGCGGTCAGGAACCGCTCTGCGGTTCAGGATGGATACCCATTCGCGGAGGGCTCAGTGAAAACGAAAGGACGTGGTAGTGTGGCCATCGGATTGATGGTGCTGGCGCTCATCCAACCCGCAGTCCTCTCCGCGACGATCCCCGCCTTCGCCCGGAAGTACCGTGTGTCCTGCAACCTCTGTCACAATCCCGCCCCGAGGCTGACCGCATTCGGCGAGC
The DNA here is from genome assembly GCA_964544905.1 of uncultured Gemmatimonas sp. GTDB lineage: Bacteria > Gemmatimonadota > Gemmatimonadetes > Longimicrobiales > Longimicrobiaceae > WHSP01. The sequence continues at coordinate 10,548 of CAZJEH010000114.1, read as the reverse complement.
AGTTCGCCGCCAACGGTTTTCAGTTCACCGTCGACGAGGAGCCACGGGACACGATCGACACGGGAGACCCGCTGCTGAGGCTACTGAATCGGATCGACTTCGCGGTGAGAATGGACGCCTTCGTCTCCTTCTCGGAGCCGTACGGATCCGACAGTGGGCGACTCGATCTGCAGACACCCTACGGAATCAAGCTCCTGACCGGCGGCGCTCTTGCGGAAAAGATCAGCTACTACATGTACTTCTTCCTGTCGGAGCGCGGACAGGTCGCCGGGCTGGAGGACGCCTACATCCAGTTCTCGGACATCGCGTCGAGCGGGATCTCGGTGGTGGCCGGGCAGTTCCAGATTTCGGATCCGATGTTCAAGCGCGAGCTTCGCCTGCCCTACGAGGACTACCAGATCTATCGGGTGCGGGTGGGTGATGCGCGCGCGGATCTCACCTACGACCGGGGGTTCTTCGCGTCGTACGAGCCGTGGAGCGGATCCGGGCTGTCGCTGATGCTCGTGAACGGCCAGGGTATCGGAGCAGCCGCCTCCGACCGGCTGTATGATCGCGACCCGTTCAAGACCGTAGCGGGCCATTTCACGCAGGACGTCGGGCCGCTCCGGGTGGGTGCCTTCGGCTACTGGGGCCGGGAAAGTGCCGATGGTCAGCGTGACCGGATCTACGTCTACGGACCCGACGCGACCCTCACCCTCGGGCGCCGAACCGAGCTGAATGCTCAGTACCTCCGACGCGAGGACACTAACCCGCTGCTGACACCAGGAGGGCCGTCGACGGTCGTGAACAGCGTCCTTACGGAACTCGTACTCGGCCCGTTCGGTCCCGAAGGCCGGTGGTACCTGACCGGCCTGTACAACTGGGTCGACGCCGACCAACCGGTACTCTCGCTGCGGCTGGGCGAACAGAGTGTCGGGAGCGGGTTCATCGAGCGCTATCAGACCGTGACCGCCTCCGCGCACTACCTGCTTCAGCGGAACGTGCGGATTCTTGCCGAGGCAGGGTGGGATATCGAACGGGAGACTCCGCGGTTCGCGATCGGATCGACGCTGGCGTGGTAGAACCCGTCGCCGCACTACCCTCACAAACGGAACCGGGGCCGCCACGAGGCGCGCCCCAGTTCCCATTCCTACGAGCGATAGTCAGTTAGCCCGCCGACGGTGTCGCTCAGGCGATTTCGTTCCGGGGTCCTACTCGCCGAACAGCCCCCAGAGCGGCGGGAAAGTCGCCAGGATTCCCAGAATGATCAGCAGGATACTGAGCGAGTAGACGGCAGCGTGGCCGCCCCGACGCTTGCGGAGGAGGGGGTGGAGTATCGCCCATGCAACGAGCCAGATGACCAGTCCGAAGGTCACTCGTCCGGTCACCCCTCCAGCGGGGCCGTAGAGTGCCGGCGCCGAGTAGACCCCGGTTTCGTTCAGCAGCACAATCAACCCAGCCCGAATGATCCGATTCCGGCCGCGAGTATCGCCGCGAGCGCCTCGCCGATTTCCGTCACCTCGACTCCCTGCCCCGAACCCATCGCCATCGACCGTTCTTCCGTGACCATTTTTCCGTTTTCTGCAGAAGTGATGACGTCACGCCTCGATGATCTGGTCGTACCGTTCCGGGCCGATTCCCTGTCAGTAGACGGGGGCGACCTTGTTCACGAACACGCCGAGAAGAGAAACGTACGCGACGATGATGAAAGTGATGGTCAGCAGGACCATCGACATGCGGCGGAGGTGAGCATCCCGAAGCATGCGGGAGCGCGCGCGCCAGGCGATGAAGGCCACCGCCGTCGCCAGGATCGTCGCGATCCACGGCAGGTGCTCCTTGGTCTCCATCGCGAATGCATGGAGCCAGGCCGTGTCAGGGTTGCTGAGGACGAGCGAGCGGGGGTATGCCGTCAGGTCCGTCGTGCCCTCGGGAGGCGTCGCCCGGTACGGCGGGAAAACCGAGAGCGTGCCGATGATGCTGGTGCCCCAGAGCAGCGCGGCGGTTAGCACGGCCAAGATCCCGACGGTCCGGGCGTGGCGGTAGCCCTGGGCTATCGATCCGTCCCACGGGCGCAGCAGGTAAAGGCTGACGAGCACCGCCGACAGCGCGAGCAACGCGCCGCCGCCCAGCGCGATGCCGTGGACCATCGTCCAGATACTGCGTTCCGTGAAGAGCATGTCCGCCTCTAGGAAGGGATGTGGAAGGGCAGCAGAAGCGCTTTCACGACAATCTAGGCCGGCCGAGCAGGCGTACAATGCGCGCCGTTGTTGCCGCGACGGGCTCGCGACGATACCCTGACGACGGCGGGGGCCTGTCCCCGCCCTGGCTGGCCGGGTCCGCGGCCGCGGCAGCCTGAACAACCGCAACCGGTCGAACGCACTGAAAGTGACGAAACGGATACGGATCACAACGGGAGAACTCTCTTTGACCGCCGTGCTCGACGAGACGCCGGTCGCCGACGCGGTCTGGGCAGCCCTGCCCTTCCGCGCTCGTGTGCAGACGTGGGGAGACGAGATCTACTTCTCGATCCCTGTCGACGCACCCTCGCACCCGGCATCCGCGCGGGAGGTGGTGGAGCTCGGCACCGTGGGCTTCTGGCCGCCCGGCAACGCTCTCTGCCTCTTCTACGGGCGCACACCCATGAGCCGCGGCGACGAGATTCGCCCAGCCTCCGCGGTCAACGTCCTGGGACGGATGGAAGGGGATCCGCGGATTCTGAAGCGGGCTGCCGAGGGAGCGCCGATCACGATCGAGCGCGAGCCGGAGGAAGCCTCCGCGACCTGAGCGGCAGGTCCCCCTGCCGACCACCATCGGCCCCGATGCCCACGATGACCGACAGCTCGTCGTCTCCTAGAGGTCCCATACCGGCCCTCGGCCTGAGCCGGATCGGACAGATTGCGATCCCGGTGAAGGACCTCGCCCGGTCCGTGGAGTTCTATCGGGACGTGCTGGGCCTGCGATTTCTTTTCGAGGCCCCTCCCGCCCTGGCATTCTTCGATTGCGGAGGGGTTCGGGTGATGCTCGAAGGTTCCGGAGAAGGGTCGACGGCGTCGTCGACCCTTTACTATGTCGTGGCGGACCTCCAGGCAGCGGTCGATGCGCTCCGAAGGCGTGGCGCGAAGGTCGAGGCCGATCCGCACTTGATCGCCCGGATGCCGGATCACGACCTCTGGATGGCGTTCATTCGCGACCCGGACGAACACCTGTTGGGGCTGATGAGCGAGGTACGGCCGCCCGCGCCGCGCGCCTGAGGTCGGCGGCGAGCAGAACGAGCGATCAGGAGATCAGCGAGCGAGCTAGACCTGAAAGGGAGAACAGCGCCCGCGGATCCGACTTCTCCGCGATGACATCCGCCAGGATGCGGCGGACGTAGTCGCTGCGGGCGGCGCGCCACGCGAAGAGGTTCGCCAGCGGCGCGTGGGACAACCATCGCTCGGCGGCGTCGTACCCCCGGTAGATCGGCCTCATCGTCTCGAGCGCTGCCCGGTAGGCGTCGACGTCGATCGGACGCGAGTTGGCCAGCGCTTCCGCGATGACATCCGCCGCGAGCTCACCGCTTCGCATCGCCTTGCCGATGCCTTCGCCGGAGAAGGCGAAGGTCGTTCCGAGGGTCTCGCCCGCCGCAAGGACCGAACCTCGCCCCGGGACGACCCCTTTGAGCCCGCACCTCAACCGAGCCCCCCGGAGCGGGCTCACGAACTCTCCCGCCGAGGTCATCCGCCTCGCCAGGTCGAACCCGGTCAGGAAGCGGTCGAAGAGGTCGCGGGGGTTGATCGACGACATGTCCCGCCCGTCGAAAAGTCCGACGCCGATGTTGTAGAGTCCGTCGCCGAGCGGGAAGATCCAGCCGTAGCCCGGCAGCGTCGCCTTCTCGAAGGAGAAGACCAGCTCGTCGAGGTCAATGGAGGACCTGAGGTAGCGCCTGACGGCGACGCCGCTCGGCGGAGAGCGGAGCACCAGTCCCAACGGCTCGAGGAGCGACACATCCGCGCCCGTCGCGATCACGGCCGCTCGGGCGCGCACCGGCTCATCGCCTGAAACGCCGACCAGCACTCCGCCGTCGGCCGTCTCCTCGACGCGGGTCGCCAGGCCACGGCGGAAGACCGCCCCCTGCGCCAGCGCCGCACCGAGAATGATCTGGTCGAGCCGCTGGCGCGGGATGGTCACGAACTCCCCTTCGATCAGCACATCACGACCGGATGGCGCATAGAACCGGGCGCCCGACCAACGGCGTGCCTCACCCTGGACCGCCGACCATGCACCGGCTCTCTGGAGGCAGGCGACCGCGTCGGGGATGAGGGCGTCGCCGCAGGTCTTCTCGCGGGGAAAGTCACGCCGGTCGAGAACGAGCACAGATATGCCGCTCCGGGCAAGATGGAGGGCAGCGACGGACCCGGCCGGACCGGCGCCGACGACCACGACATCCCACACCTCATCCAGCATGCTCGAGACTCTCCGCGTCCGTTACCCTTCCCTCCGCGCGAACGACGGCTCATGTTCGAGGAGGCGCGTTATACCGATCCCCCGAACAAGACTGAAGCTTATGCGGCTGAGCGAGGAGCAGTCCAGCACGACGTCCTGTCGACACGTATCGGAGACCAATGACGTGGAGCCGAGTGCCGACGGCTGTGAGGAGTGCCTACGGGACGGCGACTGGTGGATACACCTGAGGATATGCATGACGTGTGGGCACGTCGGCTGTTGCGACGCGTCGCCCAATAAGCACGCCACAGCGCACTACCGGGCCACCGGTCACCCGATCATCCGGTCGTTCGAGCCTGGGGAGGATTGGGCCTGGTGCTACGTGGACAGGGTCGTGCTGTAGCGGATCATCGGCGAACACGAAACGGGGCACCGCGACCAGCGGGGCCCCGTTTCGCATTGTGAGGATCGTCAGGGCTGGCGGTAGCGGAAAACCACTTCGCCCATCTCGATCCGGTCACCGTTGCTGAGGGCGTGGCCTTCGGATCCAGTCAGCCGTTCCCCGTTGACGACGATGGGGTTCGTCTGCGAGACGTTGTGGATGACCCACGCGCCGTTCTCACGAACCATTCGCGCGTGATCCCGACTGACCGTCGGAGACTGAAGCTGTACGTGCCGGAACGGCTCTCCAGGACGTCTGCCGAACGTTATCTCCGGCCGGTCTCCCGGCAGGTCGACGAAACGGATCTCCGCCCGACCCTCCTCACCATCCTCGATCTCGAGTCGGCCCGGCAGAAGCCGCATCGTGCGGTCATCGGGCCGGAACGGGACGGGATCGTTGGCGACGGGTGTCCGGCGGGTGTCCGACGGGGGCGGAGGTGCGGCCGCGATGGGGGTACTCGCTGGCTCATCGTCCTCCCAACTGATCGGCACTTCGAAGTCCAACCGCGGCGCCGCCGCTGTCCTGCTCGGCGCCGGCGAATCGCGATCGATCGCCGGCCCGGCCGCGACGGCCGCGAGCGGAGTCGCCAGCTCGAGTTTCACTTCCGGCGGCGCGCCGTACCCCTCGGCCTCCGTTCGTGGTTCGACCGGGAACACCAGTGGTATTCGATCCGTGCCGGTCAGGTACTCTCTGCGGGCACGCAACGACCGGAGCCAGCGGCGAAACGCGCTCGTTCCGCTCACCGCACCGAGCAGTAGCAGCGTACCCGTCAATCCTGCGACGATCCAGTCCATATCACCTCGAGGAATGCACGCGGATCATCCGGAACGCGGCCCGGCGCGGTTCGGCAGGGACTTCGCGGCGACCCGACGTAGGCCGCTTCCGGAATCCTGTTCGGTGCATGAGACGTGCACACCGATCGGCCCGGCGGCAACGGCATCGGCCGCGCCGTTCTCGGGCCCGTATAAGCCAAGCGTCGTCAACGGCTTACCAGGTTCTGCGGTGTACCCGAACCTGCCTGAACGATATATTGGCTGTTCGGTAACGTCCATGCCCGTCAAGTCGCGGCAGCGACACTGCACTTGTCGAGCCAGTCCTACTCCGGAGGGGGCTCGACAGGTTTTTCGCGGGCCGCGGAGACGCTGGTCGCTACAGCAGCTCAGAATCGGATCGAAGCGTTCCGGGTGTGACTCGAACTTCCCCGGTTCGTCAGTACTCGTGAGGGGGCGTCCCGCCCACCGGCCTCTGCCGCCCGAGCGGGAGTCGTCTCCCCAGACGGAATCGCGATGAGCTTCGAGAACACAGACAGCCAATCGATCCCGGCGGGCGCCGCATTCGTGGCGAGCGCGAGCGGGTCCGTCTACTACTGGGTGGGTAGCTCGAGCTGGCACCGGATTCCGCCGCTGGAGCGCGTCTGGTTCCCTACCGAAGAGGCGGCCCGGGAAGCCGGCTATCGGCCATCGAACGCGTTGTTCGAGCGGCTGGACGAGTTCGAGATGCTTGGCGAGCTCGGCCGGGGCGGAACGTCGATCGTCTACCACGCACGTGACCGAGCGCTGGGGCGCGAGGTCGCGATCAAGGTGATCCAGGCGTGCCTCCGGGAAGACCAGGAGAGTCTCGCCCGCTTCGCGCAGGAAGCGCGGCTGCTCGCCGGCCTCCGTCATCCCAACATCGTTTCGGCCTTCTCCGTCAAGCAGTTGCGCGGCGGCGGGCTCGCGCTCGTGATGGAGTACGTCGACGGCCCGACACTCCGGGACGTGATTCGGGAGTCCGCGCCGCTGCCCGCCGATCGGGCTGAGTGGATCATCACCGACGTCGCCGAGGCGCTTTCGGCCGCTCACCAGAGCGGGATCATCCACCGCGACGTGAAGCCGGACAACGTCTTCCTTGAACGGAAGACGGACAGGGCGCTGCTCGCGGATTTCGGCATCGCGATGCACCTGGACAATCCGTCCGGTCTCACGATGGCCGGGGCGGCTGTAGGGACGCCCAACTACATGTCGCCGGAGCAGATCGACGGCCGGCCGCTGGATGGCCGGAGCGACCTCTACAGCCTGGCGCTCATCGCCTGGGAGATGCTGACGGGCATCAAGCCGTGGGACGGCGAGAGCCTGTACAGCGTCATCTACAAGCAGAAGCACGAGGATCTCCCGTCGCTTCGCGAGCTTCGTCCAGACCTGCCTCCGCGCCTGACGTTCGCCATCGAAGGGGCGCTGGCCAAGGAGCCGGAGGGCCGCTGGAAGGACGTCGACGAGTTCCTGCAGAACTTGCGGGACGAGACCCTTCAGGCGCGGTGGCGCAGGTGGTCGGCCTCGACGACGCCCTGGCGCCGACCCTCCGCAGAGCCGCCCAAGGCGAAGGTAGCGCCGACGACCGCGAAGACGGTCCGGTTCCGGCGCGAAGATGCGACGTCCGTTGCTGATCCGGCAGCGCTATCGCCCGCTGCCGTGAATGGTGCCGTAGATGGGCCCGACCTTCCCGCCCTCGCCCTCGGGTCGGCTGTCTCGGTCGCGGACCCGGACCCGGTTGCGCCGGCGAAAAAGCCCCGTTGGCGCAGAACGGTCGCTGCAGGGATGGTCATGGCAGCGGTGATCGCGCTGGTCGCCCCGGGGCTCCGTTCGTTCGTCGCGATCCCCGAAGCCACTCTCCCCGCCCTGCCTCGCCTCTCGGACTTCGACGCTTCGGCGCTGGAGCGGCCGGTCGCGGAATTGGCCGAGCTCGGCGCCGCGCTGACCGATCCGCTGCTGGATCTCGCCGCGCGGGCCGCACTCCTCGGCGACTCCGTCACCACGGCGGAAGACGAACCCATCGATGCCATTGCGGCGCTGCTGCCGGCGGCCCTGGCATCGCTCCCCGCCGGGGAAGAGCCGGTCGAGGAGCCGCTGCCTGCCGTCGACAGCGCGTCGCCGGTGGATGCAGCTTCGGCGGCGGCTGAAGGGTCGGCGGAGGAGGTGACAGAGCTGGCGGACGCTTCCGATGTCGAAGCGGAGGACGAAGACGCGCCCGCGGAGGATCTGGCCCTCAGCCCCGCGCGAAGCCGTTCACGGGTGGCTCCGGGAGGGCTCCACACCTGCGGCGTTTCCGTCGGCGGCTCGCTGATCTGCTGGGGTGGCAACGACGCCGGCCAGTTGGGTGGCGCCGCCGCGGGCGGAGCAGCTCCCGTAACCATCAGCGCGGTGCAGAACATCGCCGCCGTCGAGGCGGGAGCTTTCCACACCTGCGCACTCGACGTGGACGGCGACGCCTACTGCTGGGGCGAGAACCGAGAGGGCCAGCTGGGCGAGCGGGCGGGCGAGGGATCCGCGCCGGCACCCATTACCGGCAACCGCTTCTATTCGCTGACACTGGGCACCGCGCACACCTGCGGCATCGGCGCCGACATGGAAGCGTACTGCTGGGGATCGAACACCTACGGGCAGCTTGGTGATGGCTCGCGCACGTCCCGGGACGCCCCGATGCGGGTATGGACGCGCGAGTCACTGGTGTACGTCGCCGCCGGGTGGACCCACACCTGCGGCCTGACTTCTGCCGGGATCGCGTACTGCTGGGGAAGGAACTCGGGCGGCCAGCTGGGAGACGGCACCACCGAGGATCACCCCGCGCCGGTCCAGGTTGCAGGCGACGTGCGCTTCCGCTCCCTGGCTGCCGGCAGCGCCCACACATGCGGCATCGGCGGCGATGGGCTCGCCTACTGCTGGGGTCAGAACGCCGACGGTCGGCTTGGTGATGGCTCGCGGGCGGACCGTCACAAACCCGTCCGCGTCGCCGGTGATCGGCAGTTCGTGGAGCTGAGCGCCGGAGGCCGCCACACCTGTGGGCTGACCCGAGGCGGCGTCGCCTACTGCTGGGGGCACAACAACTACGGACAGCTGGGAACCGGAGATACCGAAGACCGCGCGATCCCCACGCGCGTTCAGACGGACGTGATGTTCACCAGCATCCGGTCCCGTGGGTCCCATACCTGCGGAGTGGCACTGGATGGGTCGACGTACTGCTGGGGGTACAACGTGGAAGGCCAGGTCGGTGATGGTACCCGGTCGCATCGGACCACGCCTTCCCGGGTCGCGCGCACGGTCCCCGTTGGCTGACCGGACGCTCAGCTGCCCTCGTCCTGATTGATTTCGAGAAACGATGGGTGGAGACACGTCCGGACCCGCCGAACCATTGCGGAAGTCATTCCCGCTACCCCGAGGAGCGGCGGCTGCGGCATCGCTCCTCCTCGCCATCACCTCAGTTGTCATCGCGGCCTGCGATTCGAGCGGACCGTCGGAGCCGGCCGGCACCCTGACAGCCGTACGAATCCAGCCGGAGAATCCTCAGATCGAAGTCGGGGCGACTCTGCAGCTCGATGCCAGCGGGGTGGATGCCTCCGGAAACGCCATCGAGCCGCCCTCGATTTTCTGGTCCACCGAGGATCCCTCGATCGCGACTGTGGCCGCGGAGTCCGGAGTCGTCACGGCCCGCGCAGTGGGATCGACCCGGATCGCCGCCAGCTCGCAGGGCGTCGCCACCGTCACCACGATCACGGTCGTGCCGGTGCCGGTGGCAAGCGTTGATGTTTCGCCCGACGAAACGGAGCTGGAGGTGGGCGGTACGGCGACCTTGTCGGCGGTCGTCCGCGACCGCAACGGCGACGGGGCTACCGGCGTCACCGTGAACTGGACCAGCGACAATACCAGCATCGCGACCGTGGACGATGCCGGACGCGTCACGGCCAGGTCGCCCGGCTCGACGACGATCAAGGCCACCGCCGAGGGCAAGAGCGGCAGCGCGAAAGTCGCGGTGAGGCCGGCCGAGGTGCAGCGGGTCGAGATCTCACCGACGTCCGCGCAGTTGAGCGTGCTCGGTACGCAGCAGTTCACCGCGAAGGCGTACTCGAAGTACGATCTCGAGATAACCGGCAGGCAGGTCCAGTGGCGCACGTCCAATGCGGCCGTGGTGACGATCTCGGCGTCCGGACTGGCGCGAGGTATCCTGCCCGGATCCGCGAACGTGTGGGCGGAGATCGACGGCAAGCGAAGTGAGAACGTGCCCGTTGCTGTCTCGGCGCGTCCGGTGGCAGCGGTCACGATCGCGCCGACATCGGCGTCCATGAGCGTCGGCGAGACACGGCAGTTCCAGGCGACGGCACGCGCTTCGAACGGGGACCAGCTCGACGGCCGGCAGATCGACTGGTCGACCACGGACGGTAGCGTCGCAGCGGTCTCTCAGAACGGGATGGTGACGGCCCTTGCGCCCGGGACGGCGAAAGTGCGGGCAATCTCGGAAGGGCGTCACGTTGAAGCGACCATCACCGTCGTTCCCGCAGCTGTGGATCGCGTGGTGATCTCACCCGCTTCGGCCCAGCTGACCGTCGGCGATACGCTTCAATTCCAGGCGATACCCCGCGACAGCCGAGACCAGGCGCTGACGGGACGCACGGCATCGTGGTCCAGCTCGAACCCGTCGGTACTGACCGTATCGAATGAAGGAGTCGCCCTGGGGGTTGGCGAGGGGTCGGCGAAGGTCCGCGTGGAGATCGAGGGCAAGCAGGCCGAAGCGAGCGTGAATGTCGTCGCGCGACCCGTAGCATCCGTGACCATCTCCCCGACATCGGCGGAAATCGAGGTAGGAACGACCCGTCAGTTCAGCGTGGTCGCGCGGGACGATCAAGGACGGGAGCTGACTGGTCGGCCCGCAACCTGGTCTACCTCGAACAAGGATAT
>CAZJEH010000113.1:0-12903 GCA_964544905.1 uncultured Gemmatimonas sp. | reverse complement strand
ACGGCCGCACCTCGACGAAGTACATATCGCTCGAGACGGTCTTCCGCGGGCTCGGCCCGACATCGACCGCACGCGCGTAGTACGAGATGAAATCGCCAGCCTGTAGCTCGAGGTCCTCGAGGTAGAAGGTGTGTCCCGCGGACACTTCCTTCATCGGAGAGGCGGTGTAGAGCGGGATCACCTGCTCCTCGCCACCGTTGACGCTGTAGACGAGCTCGAGCGACCGGACACCGAAATCGTCCGTCGCCTCGGCCTCGAGGTAGACCTCGTCGACCAGCGTGACCCGGGTGTCCCTGCCAGGCTTCGAGAACACGACCCTCGGCTCGGCGTCCTCCATCACCTCGATCAGATACTCCGGCGAAGCATTGATCCCCGACCGCGAACCGGCGGTGAACTCGATGTGATAGAGCCCGTTCCCGGAGACGGTGAACGATCCGTCGAGCGTACCATTCGCCGCGGGCGTCAGGTCGATCGGATCCGCACCGTCCCGGATGACGCGACCACCCGTTACGGGCATGGTGGGGATCGCCTTCAACCGGACCCGCGTACCGACCGGGGCATAGATGTCGCCGCCGTCCTCATACGTCTCAGGCGGCAGGCCAGTGTAGGACGGGAAGGTCAACTCCACCTGGAGGCGCTCGACGTAGGGGAGTTCCAGCACCGTCGCCCGGTAGACGGCCGACTGCAAGCCGCCCGAAGTGACGTAGTACTCGGCATTCGACTGCAGGTTGAACAGGCGGATCTCGAAGCCGGACTCACCCTCGCGCGGCAACATTGGAACGCGCTGGAACTCCGTCTCGCCCTCGAAGCGCGCGAACAGGTCGGCGCCCCGGGCGGCGAACCCGAAGGGGGTGACGCTTACCGGCAGGTCAGCGCCACGCGCGAGACTGGTATCGCCAGGGAACACTTCGATGCGCATCAGGCTCGCCGCCTCGGCGTCCCTCAACGGCAGGAACAGCGCGCGCGCGCCCGTGCGAACGAACTCGGGCGAGACGAAGAAGAGCAGGATCGCGGTCGCGAAGACGCCCGCAACCAGCGCGGCGGACCGGATCAGACTGCGTGACTCTACCCGCTTGCCCAGCTCGATCTGCCGAACCCGCGCGACCGCGGTCTCGATCGTCTTCCGGGCGAGCGCGGGGGAGATCTCGGACTGATCCTCCCTGCCGGCGGCGAGAGCGCTGATCAGTGCAAGCCGTAGCGACGGCTCGCGCTCCTCCAGGTAGAGCGCCACCTGCTCGTCGGTGACCCGTCGCCACATCGGCCGGAGCACCAGCACGGCCAGCGCGGCAAGCACCAGTACTACCAGTGCTATCCGCGTACCGACGATGGCGCTTGGCACATAGCCGAGCCGGCCGACGATCAGCGTCGAAAGGAGGAACGCGATCAGGACGAGCACACCCAGCGCGGCGAGGCCCCTTATCGCGAGCTTCAACCGCCACCGCCGCCGGACCTCACCGACGACGGCGACCAGCTCTCTGTATTCCTTCGAATCCATCGCCCGTCGATCCATCACGACCCCCTTCGCATTCGTTGATGCAGGTGGATCCGCCCGTTCTTCCTACACCGCCATCTCGGGCTTGCGCCCGCCATCTCTACCTGCGCCTCGCCACCAGCGCCGCCCCTCGGCGAATCCCCCACCCCGGTTCGAGAGAAGTGTTTCGACGGCCAGCAGGACGAAGGCCACGACGATGAGATACCACCAACCATTTTGCCGCCTCTCGCGTTCCTGCAACGTCAGCTCGAGCTCCGACCCCGGCGTGGGGGGCGCTTGCGTCGCCGCCTCCAATACGGTCTCCATCTGTGCAGGATCGAATAACGTCTGCTCGGACTCCGAAGGATCGACGTTGGCTGCGAAGCTAGTCAGCACCTCCGAGCCGCGCTGGTTCCGCACCTCGTAGAATCCGACTTCGGTTGGGTTCAGGAGGGTCGCGTTCGTGAGACGGACCTGCTCCGACGACGGAGTCAGCACCGTGACGTACTCGTCTCCTGGAGGGAGGACACCCCTCGCGTCGAAAGGCTCCCCGATCGTGAGCCACCCGGCGGGCGGGCGGTAGCCCGCGGCGTACTTCACCAACTGGTGTACGAACGGCAGGAAGACGGGCTGGACTGCGATGTCTGTCCATCCGGCATCCACGGGCGAGCTCCACACGAGCACCCTGCCGTTCTCGACCGGCCGCTCGGCGAGGGCAATTCCGCCGTCGCCGAAGCGAGCCAGGACCCGCGGGAACGCCCCCGTCGGCACCGGACGGTAACGGAAGACGCGCACGCTCCCGAAGTCACCCGTCCGCGGGCCGGCGAACGCCTCGAAGACCGGGTGCCCCGTGTCGACGTACCCGAACGCTACGCCACCACCGCTTCGCCGATCGACGGCCGACGGCACACTCGGCAGCACGTCCGGCCACGAGCCGACATCATTGTTCCCCAGGAGGATGATCAGTCCGCCGCCGCGCGCGACGTGACTCTTCAGGCGCTCGCCCTGCTCACCTCCGGGTATGGGCGCCTGGTTCAGGATCACCACCGGGTTGCCCGCCAGGTCGGCCGCCCGGAACTCCCCCGACCTGCGAACCGTTGTCCGGAACCCGGGCGAACCGCCGATCGAAAGCGCGCGCTCCAGGAAGAAGCTGCCGTCGCTGGCAGCTCCCGGACCCTCGACGATGAGAACGGGGATCCTCTGGTCCGACGAGAGCACGAAATGGAGCCGGTTGTCAACCTGGAGAACGTCGTCGGGCAGCCGAAGAACGCCCCTGGTTGCTCCTGCCTCCGGCAGGGTGAGCGGGCTGAACGTCACCTGCGCGCTGCTGCCCTCTCCGAAATCTGCCTGACGCGTCTCGACCACACGGCCATCCGCCTCCAGCGTGACCTGAACCGGGCCGGGAACCGGGCCTGAGGCGACCAGCCGCCCCGTGATCGTCACCCGCTCGCGTCCTTCGACGATCTCCCTCTCGAAGTCCGCGCTCTCCATTGTAAGGTTCGTCGCGAGGCCCTCCTCGACGACGGAGACGGTGCTCACGACCGTTCCGGCGGGCAGCCGGATGGAACCGATCTCAGCCGCATCCGCCTCCCACCCGGCCCTCTGGAAGTCGGAGATCACGACCAGCTCCCGTCTCGGCAGCGGCGAGGCCGCGAGCACTCGCGCAGCGTAGCGCAGGCCCGGCGCGTACCGAGTCGTACCCACCCCCGGCTCCGCCGTGCGAAGCGCCGTCAGCAGAACGTTCCGGTCGGACGTCGATTCGGTCGCGGACTCCGCGCCCTCGTCGAAGAAGACGATCGTGCCGCGATCGCGGACCGTCAGATCGCCCAGAGCCTCGGTAGCCGCCTCCACCGCCCGCTCCCACCGGTCGGCCATCCCCATGCTGTACGAGCGATCGACGAGCACTACGACTTCCCGCTCCGTCCCGTTGGCCAGCACCACCGGGGCGCCTTCTCGCTCCAGGAAGGGCCGCGCGAACGCGAGCACCAGCAGAGTGATGGCCAGGCACCGCAGCAGGAACAACGGCCAGCGGTGGATCCGTCGCTTCTCCGTCCGCTTCTGCGGAAGGTTCTGCAGGAACATCAACGACGGGAACGGCACCGGCTCCTTCGTCTCCCGCCTCGACAGATGGACGAGGATGGGAACGACGAGCGCCAGCAGGCCCGCCAGGAACGCTGGTACCAGGAAGGTCAGGGACATCTATCGTACCCGACTCAGCCGCTCACGGGCGGAGAGGAAGGTGAAGAGCGCGTGATCGAGCGGCTTGCCGGTGTCGAGCAGCGCGTAATCGATCCGGCTGTCACGAAACTCCTTCGCCAGCGTCGCCAGGTGCTGGCTCATTGCTTCGCGATACTGGTCGCGAAGTGAGGACGGATTGACGGGGAGCCGCACGCCGCTTTCCAGGTCCTCGAACTGAGCCGCATCCTCGAACGGGAAGGTGATCTCGTTCGGGTCGAGGACGTGGAAGACGATCAGATCGTGGCCGCGCGCACGCAGCGGCTTCACTGCGTCCATCACCCGTTCCGGTGAGTCATAGAAATCGGAGATCAGCGCCACCATCCCCTTGCGGCGCAACCGGTCGGCAGCGCGCTCCATGGGGGCCACCAGATCACCCTTCCGGCCGCGCCCGACCTCCATCCGATTGAGGGTGTGAAGGATGATCTCCAGGTGCTTCGCCGAGGGCGGCACGTAGTCGACGACCTCGGTATCGAACGTGATCAGCCCCACCCGATCGCGCTGACTCTTCACGAAGTAGGTGAGACAGGCCGCGAGGATGCGGGCGTAGTCGATCTTCCGCAGCCCCGCGCCCTCGTACGCCATCGAGCTCGACACGTCCAGCATCACCACGAAGTTCGAGTTGGTGTCGGCCTCGAACTCCTTGACGAAGTAGCGGTCGGTCCGGGCGTAGAGCCGCCAATCGATGCGCCGGATGTCGTCGCCCGGCATGTAGCCGCGGTGCTCGGCGAAATCCAGCGAGAGCCCCAGGAACGGCGAGCGATGCAGCCCGTTGATGAAGCCGTTTACGACGGTGCGCGAGAGCAGCTCCAGGTTGGAGATGCGCGCAAGCACCTTCGGGTCGAGGAATCGACCGAGTGCCTGACTGTGAGTTGCGGCTACGGCCATGCTGTTCTCCGCCCGGAGCTTCTACCGGGGAGCGACCACCGCTCCCCGTCCCTGTTGCCCGCCAGCGCCCTACAACCCCGACTTCGGGATCGGGACGGTCGCCAGTAGCTGGTCGATGATCTGGTCAGTCGTGACCCGCTCCGATTCCGCGTGGAAGTTGGTCAGAATGCGGTGGCGGAGGACCGGATGCGCCAGTGCCTTCACGTCGTCGTACTCCACGTGGCTCCGGCCATCCATGAGCGCGCGGGCCTTCGCGCCGAGCGTGAGGTACTGCGCAGCCCGCACACTCGCCCCGTAGGACACCCACTCCTTGATGAACGCCGGCGATGCCCCGTTCGTTGACGGACGGGTCGCGCGGACGAGCCCCAGCGCGTAGCGAAGAACAGGATCCGATACCGGCACCTTCCTCACCAGTCGCTGGAAGGCGATGATGTCCGGCCCCGTCACCACGTGCTCGAACGTCGGGTTGCGGATGGACGTCGTCGACCGCACCACCTCGAGCTCATCGGCCTCCGGCAGGTGTTCGATGATGATCTCGAACATGAACCGGTCTAGCTGAGCCTCGGGCAGCGGGTACGTTCCTTCGAGCTCGATCGGGTTCTGCGTCGCGAAGACGAAGAACGGCTCCTCGAGCGTGTACGTCCGCCCCTGGATCGTCACCCGGTGCTCCTGCATGGCCTCGAGCAGGGCCGACTGGGTCTTCGGAGGAGTCCGGTTGATCTCGTCCGCGAGGACGATGTTGGCGAAGATCGGCCCCGGCGCGAACACCATCTGCCGTCTGCCCGTCGCCGCATCCTCCTGGATGATGTCCGTTCCGGTGATGTCGGAGGGCATCAGGTCCGGGGTGAACTGAATGCGCGAGAACTTCAGGGTCAGTACCTGGGCGAGCGAGTGGACGAGCAGCGTCTTCGCCAGCCCGGGTACCCCCAGGATCAGGGAGTTGCCGCCGACGAAGAGCGACAGGAGCAATTGTTCAACGACCTCGTCCTGGCCGACGATCACCTTGCGAAGCTCGGCGAGGATCCGGTCGCGTCCTTGCTTCAGCTTCTCCGCGAGCTCGAGGTCGTCGTCACTCTCGAGCACGTTGGTGTTGATGAATGCCGACAAGCTGTACTCCCCTTCCGTTGATGAGCGGGATATGACGCCTGGCCGAGGCCCGACGCGTGGATTTCTCCGGCCCGCTCGCTGGCGGGCCTCGTCCCTTCAGGATCCTTCGTGGATCCGCAGGAGCAGCTGCTGAGCCTCGTTGAAGGCAGGCGCAGCCTCCAATGCCTTCAGTACTTCGGTTCGTGCCGCCTCGCGGTCGCCGGCGTCCAGCAGGGCGCGGGCGAGCTCGTAATGCGCACCGGCGATGTCCGTGGGGCGAAGCGCCAGCACCGCCCGTCGTTCGCGGACGGCCACCTCATGGTTGCCGAGCCCGGCCGCGATCGTGGCCAGCTTCACGTGCGGCTCGACGTCGTACGGGAAGATCCACACGGCCCGGTCGAGTGCCTCCATCGCGCCTTCGGTATCGCCCTTCGCGTCCAGCAGCTCGGCGAGCTGCAGGTTGGCCTCGTACGCGGTCTCGTCGTTCTCCGTGAGCTTGCGCAACGCGTCGATCGCGGCGTCCTCATTGTTCTGCCGCAGGTGGATCTGCGCCAGGAACGCGTAGGGCGACCCTGCACGGGTGATGGGGAACAGCTCGGCAGCCGTTTCGAACGTTCTCTGCGCGTCGGCGAGGTTGCCGGACTGCATCTGCTGCTGCCCGGCCGTGATCAGCGCACGGAAGCGGCGGGCGTTCTCCGGATCGGCCCGCGAACGCAACCAGCGATCGAACCCGGCGTCGATCGTCTCCAGGTCTGCACCCAGCACGCTCTGGAGGATCTGCTCCGTACCGCGGCCGTCACGGTAGCCGTGTAGCATCCGGACCAGCGCATCGAAACCCTGCGTCTCTTCGATCCACTCCACCACCAGCGACGCCATGTCGTAGGCGAACCCGAGATGCTGCGGCGTGGGCGGGCGGATGAACCCTTCGTTCAACCGGCTCACCGGTGGTAGCTCGCCCTCGTCGTACGCGAGGAGGAACTCCGGCGTGATCCGATCACCCCAGCCCGGCCGTGCGCGGCGCTCCTCTACCACCGACATGCCTTCGGTCAGCCAGCGCGGGACGCGACTGTTGCTGACGCCCAGGGTGATGGTGTGCGCCATCTCGTGCCACAGCGTCGTCACCCAGTTGTAGGTGCCGCGCTCACGCGCCGAGGGAGAGTCGAGTGCCAGGACGTCTCCGAAGCTGACGCCCAACGCACCCAACCCCGCCAACCCGACTGTTCTCACCGAGAAGTCGGCGCTCCGTGGGTAGAGCTCGATCCGGACACGCCCCCTCGGGCGATCACCGTACCGCTCGCTCAGCGTCTTGTGCGCTTCGGTGGCGACTTTGCTGAGGTACGGCATCAGCACGTCGGCCTCGTCCTTGTGGAGCATGAACTCGAAGCCGTCGATCGTCCGGACGTCGTAGTTCTCGAACGTGTCCAGCAGATCGAGGTTGTTGTAGACCCAGACGTTGTATGGGTCCCCCTCGAATGCCCGCTCGAGGCTGGCTTTCGCCTCGTCGACACGCCCGAGCCGGAACTCGTTCAGACCGAGAGTTCCGTATGCGTCCCATGCCTCGGGGTCCAGCTCCACCGCCTCGCGGGCGATCACCGCGGCGTCGGCGTACCGCCGCTGTTCGGCCGCCAGCTCGGCCGTCTTCACCAGCAACCCGGCGTACCGCGGGTTGATGGCCCGGACCCGTTCCTTCACCTCCGCGTACCGCCGCTCGTCCCCGCGGACGTAGTGGAGCCCCGCGAGGACCGACAGCGCCTCCAGCGAGCTGGGATTGACCTCCAGCGCGCGCTCCAACTCTTCCTGGGCGCCCTCGTAGTCCTCCACGTCCAGCAGCATCTCGGCCCGGAAGACCCTCGCCGGCACCAGGTTCGGGTTGATCTTCAGCACCTGGTCGACGAGCTCGAGCGCGGGGGCGCGCTCGCCGTCGAACGCGTGCGCCCGAGCCATCGCCAGCATCGCCCGGGGATGCTGCGGATTCAACGCGAGGGCGTCATTCAGGGCGGGGCGCGCCTGCCTGCCATCGTACTTCTCGATGAACAGCTCGCCGAGCCGGATATGAGGTTCGATGTCCGTGGGGTCGACCTTCGTTGCTTCGTCGAAGGCCTTCACAGCATCCTGGAACAGCACCGGATCGCGCACGCCCAGGTATCGGACCGCGTTGCCCACCGCGACCAGATCCCGCGACGCGAGGGCATCCGAATTGTTGTAGATGTCGATGAAGCGGTCGAACCGGTCCAAAGCGGCGTCCCTGTCGCCGCGGAGGTACATCAACTCGGCGAGGTTGAACGAGGCCGTGAGCACGTCATCGCCATCGGCGTTCACGGCCTGGCGGAACGCTTCCTCCGCCTCCGCGAGCCTGCCCCTGGCCCGCAGCGCCTCGCCCCTCAGGTTGTGCAGGTCCCCGGCGGCTTCGACGGCGTCGTCATAACGGCCTACCTCGATCAGCGCCTTCACCAGTGCCTCGTGCGCCGCGGCGTCCGAGGGATCGGCTGAGAGTGCGGCGCGACCGATGCGGATAGCTTCCTCGTACCGCCCCTCGCGATAGGCCGCCTCCGCCGCTTCACCCGTCTGTTGAGCGCAGGCAGCGACCGGCAACGCGCTGACGAAAAGCAGCACGAACGGCAACCGGGACCGGAGATGTTTCACCTGCTACCTCCTTGCTCTTCGATGGCCCGGTTCGTTCGCGCCAGCTCGAGGAGCAGACGCTCGAGCTCCCGCTGATACTCCGCCGGGTCCATCTGACTGCTACGGGCGCGAAGAGCGTCGATGCTCTCTTCGAGCCTCTGGCGCTCCGCGTAGAGCTCCCTCACGGCCGCCGGAGCATCCGACGGCGCGGCCGCCCCCGCCGTCCCCAGATGGAAGACGCGAGCCAGCTCCAGGTCGCCTTCCATGCGCGATCGCTCCAGCTGGAGCCGACCATCGGTTTCGTACGCACGCTGCGTTTCGCGCGTGGCATACTCCATCGCCTCGGCGACCGTCACCCTGCCGTCGCGGTTCACGTCCGCGCCGTCGGTGGCGAAGGCGGCAGCGAAGTAGCCACCGAAGATGGTCTCGTTCCGCTCCTGTCCGCCCCTCGTCGCGGTGATCACCACGCGGTTGGGTCCCGCCAGGACGTCTTGGAACCCTCCGCTGGCGCTCGCGGTGTTTACGATCACCAGGGGGCGCGTCCCCAGTGCGCCCAGCATACCGGCGAACTCCTCGGCAGTCAGATCCGGACCCGGCAGGTTGATCCGCGTTCCCCGGGAATCGCTGCTGCCATGTCCAAACAGGACGATCATCACCCGATCGTCGGGTGCGGCCCGGCCAGCGATCCGCTGAATGGCAGCCGCGATGTCGTCCCGCCTCGATTCTCCGGTGATCCGCTCTCGATCCCGCTGGGGATCCTCAGCCAGGAACGTGATGTTCTCCGCGGGGACCCCGTACTTCTCACGGGCGGCGTCGACCAGGGAGGCACCCCATCGGTAGAACTCGTCGACATATCGGGGCTCTCCGCCCAACCCGCTGACGATCAACAGGTGAGCCTGTGCCGCAACCCCGCCCGCCTGGGCGAGGACGAGCAGCATGGCATACAACAGCGCTCTCATGGCAATCCCCTGCGTCGGCGGAAGGCCCATTCGCCGCCGATCAGTCCAACGATCAGGAGGAATACGAGCGGCATGTCCCAGAGGTCGTAGCTTTCCATCCGGGTGACGCCGCTACCGGAGTAGCCGACCTCGTTGGGAAGACGGCTCACCTCGCTCAAGGTGTAGAAGCGTCCGCCCGTCTCCTCGGCGATGCGCCGCAACAATGGGGCACGCATTTCCGCCGCGAAGAACTCGCCGTTGTCGACCTGCGCCTCGAGAGCGAGTGTCGTGCCTCCGAGGGTCGACTCTCGCCGCTCGGCGTCGACGCTGATCCGGTGCAGACCGCTCACCTGCGGCACGAAGGAACCGACGTACTGGCCGTCCTCCCTACCCGTCCAGCGGAGGTCGACCCTCTGCTCAGTTCCGTCCGGCGCCTCCACCCTCGCCGTGACGGTCGCGTCATTGATCCGCCGGAACGCGGAATCCCGGACCTCCGCCTGCAGCTGGACCGTCTGGTCGACATTGGCCGGCTCACTCGACGCGGAGACAGTCAACTGGTCCGGCACCTCGCTCACCAACCAGCGGAGCATCTGCCGCCAGAAGGTCTCGTGCGTCTGGTCTTCCAGCGGGATGTCGTAGTGCATCTGCCAGAGCCAGGTGTCCTGCACGGGTAGCGCGAGACCCATCCCTCGGCCATACCGCTGCGAAGCCAGCACGACCTGCCCCTCGGCCACGCCGGAACCGGTCCCCGTCAACAGCGCCGTGGCACCCGGCTTCAGGCGGGTGAGCCGGTTGAAGGTCGAAAGGGGCGGCAGCGTGCTCCAGCGTTCACGGGACGCGGCCGAATCCGGGTCCAGTCGCAGCGCGGCGTGGGCGAACCCGGCCTGGGTCGGGACGACCGTCAGCTCGCGGTAGTACTCGGGATCCGGTGACCCGACCAGTTCGACCGGCATCAGATTGGCCAGCAGCGTGCCCGCGTACCCTCCCTCGACGAACGAACGGCGCCCCCCAAGGAACAGAACCGACCCGCCGCGCTCCGCGACGAAGTCGACGATCATCCGCATCTGTTCGCGGGAGAAGAAGCTCGCCTCCACGCTTCCGATCACCAGCGCCCGGTATTTGAACAACTCCTCCGGCGTGGTGGGGAACCCGTCGGCCAGTTCCTCGGGGCTGTCGACGTCCAGGCGGAGGAACTTGTTCTCGGCCGTTCGCTGGAGCACGACGAGCTGGAGCTGGGGGTCGTCAGCGACGGCGCGGCGCATGAACTTCACTTCCCACCGCGGCTCGCCCTCGAAGTAGAGCACCTTCTGCCGCCCGTCGCGAACCTCGATCATCACGTCGCGATCGTTGTTCTCCGTGACGAGCTCGCCTTCCTGGAGAGGCACGCGGAACCGGAAACGCCGCCACCCCGGCTCGGTCGCCGTGAAGTGAACCCGCACACTCGCCGGCGTCCCGTCCGCGGGCAGCACGA
Organism: uncultured Gemmatimonas sp.; assembly: GCA_964544905.1. Lineage (GTDB taxonomy): Bacteria > Gemmatimonadota > Gemmatimonadetes > Longimicrobiales > Longimicrobiaceae > WHSP01. The sequence goes on along the minus strand of CAZJEH010000113.1, from coordinate 2,192 downwards.
CTTCCTGAGAGTTCACGACCCGCCCTTCGTCCTCCACGATCAGCGGAACCCTGCGGCCACCAAACCCGTTCTGGGAGATGACCACGTCGACCATCGTCGAGGTGCCGCGCAGCACCGCGCGGGGGGTCGACACGCGCCGCACTTCGATATCCCGCTCGAACTGCTCCCGTCCCACACCGACGGTGTAGACGGGCACCGAAGAAGCCCGCAGCGCCAGCAGCGACTCGTTGAGATCCGCCTCCGATTGGTCCGCCCCGTCGCTGACGACGACGAGGCCCGCCAGCGGCACGCCGGCCAGCTCGTTCCGGGCCTGATCGAGGGCGCGCCCGATCCGCGACATGCCTCCCGCGAACGTCAGCTCGCCGAGGGTCTCCATCCGCCCCGCATCTCCCGCGAAGCGGAAGAGCCGGATCCGGTATTCCTCCGCCAGCCGCTCGAGCAGGCCGGCGTCCAGCTGCTGGATAACCTCGGAGGCCCGAGTCGCGGACCCGTCATCCGCGATCATCATGCTGCGCGAGTCGTCGATGAGGATGCCGAGATAGTTTTCCTGCGAGACGGAAACCGGCACCTGGAGGACCGGCCGGAGGAGTAGGAGCAGCAGCAGGGCGAAGAGTCCTGCCCGCAAAACGAGGAGCCCAGCGCGATCCAGCACAGGGAGTTCCCTCGCCCTCCGCAGGTAGCTCCAGGTGGCCGCGGCGGCGACGACCACCGCCGTCACCAGCAGCCACCCGGGTAGCGGAGAAGCGAAAACGATCCGCCCCTTCTCGAACACGAGAGGCGGATACTTGAAGAAGAACTCCCAGATCGCCAGCGCCATGCGATGCTACCTCGCCCTGCAGCCCCGGAGGGCCGCGCCTCAGTGCGTCATTGCGTGGATGATCAGATTGGCCGCTATCTGATACGCGAACGTCGAGAACTTCAGCGGATACCGCGGATTCTCCGCGTGTTCCCATGCGTCCCCGATGTCCGTGTTCCAGTTCATCACCACCATCAGGCGGCCGTGCTCGTCGAAGATGCCCAGGCAGTACACCTGGTCCACGTCGCTTTCCCAGCTCGGCGCCCCGGATATCCCACGGTCGACCACCGGCACAGGGATGATCTCGTCGATCTTGTAGAAGCTCGAGAAGACCTCGTGGGTCATCGGTATCTCGACGATCTCATACTCCGGGAGCACCCGCCGGATCTCCCGCTCCCAGTTCGCCCACTCGTAGGTGCCGTGGAAGTCGTCCACCATCAGGAAGCCGCCCGCCAGCAGATAGTCCCGAAGGCCCTGCGCCTCGGACTCGGTGAGCGACATCGAGCCCACCTCGAGGGTGTACAGGAACGGATAGCGCCGCAGATCGGGATGATCGAGAGGGACCGTCAGGTAGCCCTGGAAGATGTCGATGCCGGTGAGGCGGGCGAGAACCGAGCTGATCCATATGTCCGCATCCGGAAAGTCGGTCGCCCACCCGGAACCACCCCACCCACGCCGAAACCCTCCCCCGCTGTACCTTGCACGGGCGAAGTAGAAGTTGTGGATGACCCCTTCGGCGGTCATGATTCGGGGCGCCGACTGCGCCGCCCTCGTTGCAGCCAGTGCCGCCGCGGGTTCGCCCACGCCACGGTCGCTGCTCACCCCCACGGCCACGGTGCCGATGAGAGCAGAGATTACGACCGCGAAAGGACGAACGAGGAAGGCACGCATCTAAGGTCTCCCCGAAGCTCAGCCCGTCGGCGCGAGCATTGAAGGCGAAGGACGACCCCTCCCGGCCGCGCGCGAATTCCGGACCGCTTGACGAGCTCCCGCGATCCGCTTCTTCGAACGGTAGGATGGTTGCTTCTGATCGGTGGCGGAACCACACCCGCGAGGTAGGGGAACACGTCGCTGGAACTCCCCCTCGCTAATAAAACCAATACACAGAAGGACCGCTAGATGTTTGGGGGATTACCCGCATCGCAGCGCCGGGTTCGAGGGTGGGACCACGACGCCGTGTGGGGGTCCGCGGCACGGCGAGGGGCCCATTACCCAACCCGGGACGGAGGCTCGGGAAAATCCCGGGACCGTGCAGGAGGTGGCTGACGGGTTCAGGCTTTCGCCGGCCCGACGGGGAAAGGTTCGGTGGTTCTGCCACAGCATTCTTGCGCCACGGCGATGGAGAGTGTGTCGAAACCGCCCGACCTGACCCGTCGTCCCGGCGCAGGCCGGGACC
>CAZJEH010000112.1:0-13091 GCA_964544905.1 uncultured Gemmatimonas sp. | reverse complement strand
CGAGTGTCCGATTTTCACCCGACCGAAGTGTCAGATTTACGACCGCCGCTGACATACGTACGGATCAAGGAATCCGCTCATCCTCATAGGCCGCTCTCAGATCGCGTCCACGAACGGCGAAAATTTCACATCGTACTGTGGCTTCTCGGCCCCGGTGGTCCCAATTGCGGGGCAGGCTCGCAACGTTGCAAGCCGTACTCGTCTCTCACGACGTAGTGCGACTATGAGCCTCGCAGCGATCGACTGGCGACCTTGACGATGCGGACGGCCGGGAGGGACTGGCTGAAGCGATCGTCATCGCCCGACTGCCTGATGGTTCGGACCGTGGAGTCTCGCTTCGAACAGCTGCCCCCTTGCGGCATGCCTCCTTCGCGCCGCTAGTCCGCGGCTCCGGGCTACCAGTTCACAGCCGGCGCGTGGCGTTTTCCCGAGGCGGACAATCGATGGGCAACGGAACCCGCACTTGTTCGCCGTTGCGCAACGTGAAGTCGAGGTACTGATCCCCCTACTGCGGCTCCGCACCACCAGAGCTGTCGTCGTTGGCCCCTCGGAGTTCGGCCTCCAAGCCCTGCCCTTCCGGGGGCGACTTTATACTTCTATCAGCCGTTCTCGCGACTGGAACTGGTGACACATGGTCCCGACGGACGATGGGCGTACGCTCTCAGTTCCGAGTACGACGTCACCCTGAAAGACGGCGATTCGACTGTGCACTTTCGCGGAACGGCTGATCGGCCGGCGTTGTCGCACGATGAACATCAGCGAGCCCTCGAGCGCATGGAGTCCGATGCCCAGCGAGCCGGAATAGCCGTTGACCGGTTGCCCTTATGGGGTTCCGGAGTCCAGGCCTCCCCTACAGTCGCTGTTCTTCGATGTCGGAGGGCGACTCTGGGTCGAACTGAGCCAGCCCGACGGATCGCCGCGCGTCGCCGATGTCTGGGACGCGAATGGCAACCTGATCCGAAGGGTACAGTGGCCGCGCGATGTGGTGCTCGCGCATCCTGGCTGGGTTGGTGAGCATTCGGCGCTCGGAATTCGTCTGGGCTCGCTCGGCGTGGAGCACGTCGTCCGGTTGAGGTTCTGAGAAGAGACTGCCTGGCCGGCGGACGGGGTCGGTGGTGGACGGGAAGCGGCATATTGTGGGAACCAGGCATGCTGCGCTGGGCGGGGGTCACCAGGTCCATCAATCCCGTTGCTGCACCGACCAACCCATAGACGGGAGTACGTGGCTGGAGTGCCAGGAGTGTCCGCGAACTTCGCCGAATGGGTGGTCCTGGACTCCGAGCTTATCCCGCGTGGCCGGGCACTCTTGCCCCTCCGTACGACACCGGAGTATATCGATGGCCCGACCCTGTGGGCGGTCGAGCTGGATGCGTTCGAGGTGCCCTGGCTGGTCCGGCTCCATACAGAATAGCGACGCCACGGCGGCATTCGCTGAGCCCATCCACTTTTGCGAGACCGGATCCGGACATCGCTCCACTGATGGCATGTTTCCGCGAGTCGGAAGATGGAAGTCACTCCTTTCTCACCCGATGAAGTCGAGGGCAGCACTTCCCGAACGCTGCAGTGCCCGGAAATCATCGAGAAAGGCCACCAGCTACTTCCGGGAATCAGTACGGGTTGATCCGTTAATAACGAGCTAACAGCCACGGACTCGTCTTCATCGACCATCAGGAGGAACCATGCGGATAATCGGAACTGTCGCACTTGCTTTGCTCGTCGCCTGCGCCGGCGCGGACGATAGTGACCCTGGAGCCGCGACCTCTCAGGGGACAGGCGCGGTCAGCAGTGTCCAGGATGGCGAAGGATGGCGACAGCTTTTCGATGGACGGACGCTGCAGGGATGGGCACAGCGGGGAGACGCCACCTGGCAGGTTGACGATGGCACGATCACGCCCGCCTCTCCCGGACCCGGGTTCCTGGCGACGGCGGAGAGCTTCGGGGATTTCCAGCTCCGGCTGGAGTTCTGGACCGACACGATCGCCAATGGAGGCGTGTTCCTCCGGATCCCCCCCGAGGGTGAGATCACATCGACGAACGCCATCGAGGTGAACATCTTCGATGCGTCGGAAACCTGGCCGACCGGCAGCGTGAACGAGGTGCAGCGCCACGACCCGGAGCCGACCACAGGGCGCTGGAACACCTACGACATCACGGCCGAAGGTGATCGGGTCGTTGTGGTGCTCAACGGCGACACCACGGTGGATGCTCGTGTGCCGGATCGGTTGTCGAGCGGGCCGATCGCTTTGCAGATCCTCGACGAGGGTGTGATTCGCTACCGGAACGTGCGGATCCGCCCACTGTAGGCATAACCGAAGCGACCACTCATTCGCGATCCGGGCTGAGACCGCGCCACCGGAACGTCCATCGGGAAGCCCTTCGCACAACGTTCGTCCCGGTGGAGTTCTGCGCGCCCCGAGGCGGTCCCCGCCCTGGTACCAGGCGGGGGGCCTCCTCGGCGGCCAGCTTGGGTCGACCCTCCCCACCCGTCAATGTATCGGAACTGCCTCTTCTGCTACCGCGATCTGGGCAGCAACGAGACGCTGGAACTGCATTCGGTCGGGCGACGGGTAGCCTTCGACGTCGCCAAGGGCCGGCCGTGGGTCGTGTACCGTTCGTGCAGGCAGTAGAACTTGACGCCGTTGGAGGATCGTTGGGAGGTGATCGAGGAAGCCGCGCGGGCCTTCGAGAATGCAGCGCAGCCACCGACAACGTCAGTGTCGGGAAGTGCAGACCCCTCGACTTCGCTCGGTAGACAAAGAGCGAGTACCACTTTTCGCCTCCCGGCAACATGCCAGTGGATATCAGGACCTCTACCTCAGGTCGCGATGATGAGTCAACGGACCTTGCTGAATATCACGTGGGTCGCTCCCTCGGTAGGCAGATGGGTGGTGCACTCATATCCCAGCGCAGGCAGATCCAGACCGTAGAGGAGGTGCTCACCGGATCCGAGCAGCCGGGGCGCGATCGCCACATGTAACTCATCGATGAGCCGAGCAGCGAGATACTGGCGGATCGTCGAAACCCCTCCACCGATCTGCACGTCCTTCCCGTTCGCCGCTTCCATCGCGCGGTCGTACGCTTCCTGGATCCCGCCGGTGACGAAGTGGAAGACAGTCCCTCCCTCCATCTCTACGGGTTGGCGGCTGTGGTGCGTCAGGACGAAGACGGGGGCATGGTATGGCGGGTTCTTTCCCCACCAGCCGCGCCACATGTCGTCCGGCCAGGGGCCCCGAATCGGCCCGAACATGTTCCGGCCCATGATGAACGCGCCGACGCCCTCCCCGAACCGGGCGGCGAAGTCGTTGTCGACGCCGGTGGTGCCGCCACCCTTCCCTCCCATCCGCAGGAACGTCTTGGTGACGACGTACCAGTCGTGAAGTTCCTCGCCGCCGACCCCGAGCGGCTCTTCGCGAGACTGTCGCGGACCGGCGCCGTAGCCGTCGAGCGAGATCGAGAAGTTGTGGACGCGTACGCGACTCATTGTCCTTGCTCCGTGACGTTGGGTGATGAGCGGTTCTTCGTTCCGGCCCTGCCAGACGGGCTACGGGCCGTACCGCTCGACGTTGGCTACGGGGGGTCGGGGCCAGTTCGGCTGCCTTGCGCGGCCCCACGTGCCCCCGACATGCTGGTCGATCAGGAAGGGCGCGAATCGACACCCTGCCATCGAGTCAGCCCGGTTGGTGAACCCTCGACGAGTCGGGGGATCGATTCGCAATATTTGAGACTCTCTCTGCTTACCCGGCTAGCGTGATTCGCCCGTTTCCGTGACGCGCTTCATCTCGATCCCTGTTTGAGGGATCCCCACAAGTCAACCCGCGTGAGCAAACCGAAGCTCAACGCCGAATGGCACCGCGACCATCGGATGCCCGACAACCCGACGCTCGACCAGCGGGTGGAATGGCATCTCGCCCATCAGGAGCATTGCGGCTGTCGCGAGATGCCAGCCAGCATCCGACGCGAAATCGCCCGTCGGCGCGGAAAGGAGTCCGAGGACCGGACCGAGGGGTGAGGGCCACAGGGACGGGTCGCAACACCGCCGGGACACGCCCGGTGACTTGGCGAGGTGGCCTGATCGGGCACGTTCAGTGCCGGCAACGCGAAGGCCCGTCCGGTCGTTGAAGGGCCGCGCGGGTACGACAAAGCGCACGGATCTCGGTCTCGGGAGTACCGGGCATTGTATCGGACGCCTTCTCGGGCGCGCCGGGTTCTGCCCGAACCAGACCAGATCCTGGGGCTGATCCGGGGGTGTCCTTCCAACCGCCCGTCAGCCATTCGACCGTGATCGAGGGTGACCGCCGATGTGCCGTAACATCAGAACGCTCGCGAACTTCGACCCTCCGGCGACGGAGGAGGAAATTCGCGCATCAGCGCTTCAGTACGTCCGCAAGGTAAGCGGCTCGAACCGCCCTTCGAAGGTGAACGAGGAGGCGTTCAATGCCGCGGTCGACGATGTGGCCGCCGCCACGGCCCGCCTCATCGCTGGGTTGAAGATCAAGGCTCCTCCGCGGAATCGCGACGTCGAGCGGGCGAAGCTCAAGGCGCAGTCGCTGAAGCGGTTCGGTCGCGAGCCGATGCACAGTCCGATCCCGCACGTGCCGAAGGTGTGATGGGTTGGAGCGCGGAGACGGTACGAAGGAAAGGGATGATGGATTCGGGGACGAGTCCGTGTGAGTCTGGATGAGTCCGGTATTCCGGTTGGGCCGCAGAAGTGCAGACCCCTCGGCGTTGCTCCGCGCGACAGGGCATTGCTCGGCGTACCTCCGGGTGACAAGGCCGTGCTCGGCATTGCTCGAGTTGCGAGGCGTTGCTCCGAATGAGCAGCGACGTAGCTACCGGGGGACAACCCCTTCAGGGTAATCGGGTACGGCGCTCGCCGGTGACCCGCCGAATGGTGGTTCCACGACGGTACGCGCCGCCCTGGACCGTTCAGTGGATGCCGGCTCCAGCCCGGGAACGTCGGGGCAACGGGACGTCCGGTTCCGGAGCCGGCTCCGTTTGGGCGACGAGCCCATTCGGAGCGAGTCACACTCCGGCGCGCATCGCCGGTGACCGTCGATCCAATCACGAAGGAGGAATGATGGCGGTAGTGCGGATGGACAACGTCGGTATCGTGGTGGAGGACCTCGACGCCGCCATCGGATTCTTCGCCGAGCTCGGCCTCGAGCTCGAGGGCCGCGGGAACGTCGAGGGAGACTGGGCCGATGGCGTGACCGGATTGCGCGACATGCGTGTGGAGGTGGCGATGATGCGCACGCCCGACGGGCACAGTCGACTCGAGATTTCCAGGTTCCTCGCGCCGGCCGTCGCCGCCGATCATCGAAATGCGCCCGTGAACGCCCTCGGGTACCTGCGCGTCATGTTCGCCGTCGACGACATCGACGACACGCTGGCGCGGCTGAGCAGGCGCGGAGCGCAGGTGCTCGACGAAGTGGTGAACTACCAGGACATCTATCGGCTGTGCTACATCCGAGGGCCGGAGGGAGTCCTCATCGGTCTGGCCGAGCAGCTCGAACGGGGGCCTTCCCGCACCGATCCGATGGCGTAGACGCAGCGACGACAGCATCCCCGTCGACCGGTCCGTTCGTTGCGCGGCCGGCACTGGAGGCCAGCGATTGGGGCAACCCGCTCGAGCGTCGACGAGGCTCTATAACTGCCCGTCAGGCCGCCCGCAGGATCTTTTCCATTGCTTTCCCCTTCGCCAGCTCGTCGATCAGCTTGTCGAGGTAACGGATCTCCCGCATCAGCGGATCCTCGATCGCCTCCACGCGGACCCCGCAGACCACACCCTTGATCAGCGTCCGCGCGGGATTCAAGCGTGGGGCGGCCGCGAAGAAGGTTTCGAAGTCGGTCCGCTGCCGCAGGTGCGCTTCGAGCTCCTCCTGTGAGAACCCCGTCAGCCAGCGGATGATCTCGTCGACCTCCTCCTTCGTGCGGCCCTTCTTCTCGGCCTTCGCGACGTAATGGGGGTAGACGCTCGCAACGCTCGTGGCGTAGATCCGGTGCCTGGACATCAAGTCAACCTGGTGAAACTGGTCTCTCGCCTGTCGCTATCGTTTTCCACACGATTCCGGCTTTGTAATAGCCGAGCCTGAGACCCCGCGCGAGATGCCCCGCCGGTGAGTGGGCGATGCCAGGCAACGCACGCATGTACGGCGAATGGAGATGAGGACGAAGCGAGGCGGTCAACGCGAGGCGGTGTCCTGTTCGAGCTCGTTGACTTCCGTCGAACCGTGTGACAAGATGACTTGCTCTCATCTCCATCCTTTCAACCATCGTCTGATGATGGCCCTCCGACCTGAAAAGCTCGCCCGTCGATTGGCCTCGATTCCGCTTGCCGTCCTGTGGATCGCGGGTACGTCCGCAATGGCCCCCGCCCAGCCTGCGCCCGACCTGCCGAGCCCGCGCACCGACGCCAACTCCATGCTCGCGCACGAGCAGCTCCTGGCGAAACGGACGCAGGGGAAGATCGACGTCTACTACATCGGCGACTCCATCACGCGCCGCTGGGGTGCAACCGACTACCCGGAATTCCTCGCGCACTGGCGGGAGAACTTCTTCGGCTGGAACGCGGCGAACTTCGGCTGGGGCGCGGATCGCACCGAGCACATGCTGTGGCGGCTGGAGAACGGTGAGCTGGATGGCGTGAACCCGAAGGTCATCGTGATCGCGGCCGGCACGAACAACGTCGGCGGCAGGCCGGGCGGAGCCGGGAAGGTAGCGGGGATCACGCGCGGGATCAGCGCCATCGTCCACAAGGCCCGGGAGAAGGCGCCCAACGCCACGATCATCCTGATGGGGATCTTCCCGCGCAACATCGAGGTGTACTCGGAGATCAGCCAGATCAACGACAACATCTCTCGGCTCGCGGACGGCCAGACGGTGCGGTACGTCGACATCAACGACAAGCTGGCCGCGAGTGACGGGACCCTGTTCGAGGGGATGACCGTCGACGGATTGCACCTGTCGCTGCAGGGCTACCAAATATGGGCGGACGCGCTCAAGCCCATTTTCACGGAGATCCTCGGCCCGCCAGCCGCGACAGATGAAGCGCCCCCGCCGACCGGCGATCCCAGCGCCGCGACCCGGAGGTAGCAGTTCAGCGACTCACTACGTAGTACAACCGGAGACGCCAGTGCCGCAGTCGGACGGGCGTTTGGCGTCTCTCGCGTTCCGGTTGCCGAGCCATCTGGCCGGTTGACGCAGTTGGATCCCTGCGGCACGCAGCGAATGGTCCGGAGTGTCCGGCTAACGCGCGATACAGGCCTGTCCCGCCCACAGGTGCGCGATACGCGCGTCCGCACCCTGGCCTTCGAGGAGCCCGGCCAATCCCCCGGCTGTGAACTCGGTTCCGAGCGACGAGTTGAAGACCTCCACCGTGTAGGCACCCTCCAGGTCGCGGCGCGAAGACCCGATACCGATACCGCTCGCCGTGGTGATCGAAGCACCGCCCGGCCCGAGCGCCCACCCGACGAAGCGATCCTCGATGTACCACGTCATGAAGCCGCCGGGCCAGCGCGCGTACCGGGTCTGGCAGTCGACGCTCGCTCCCTCCTCCACAGGGTCGCTCCCGAGGGCGGCGCTGACCGCCTGGCGGATGGCGTCGTAGCTGGTGCCGAAGGGCAGGCCACGTGAGGCACCGGATCCCACCAGGAAGATGCGCAGCCCATCCCCGTCGATGGTCAACAGCCCCGCGGGGTCTTCCATCAGTAGCGCTCCGTCCGCGGACGAGGGATCGCCTGCACCGCCCTCGATGGCGGCGTCCGTCGCGGGCGCTGATGGCGCCGCCGTCGGCGGAGGCCCCTCCGCCGGTCGCTCGCATCCCCCCACGATCAGCACGAGGCCGATCAGCAGTTGCGAAAGTCTCGCGGGCCGAACCCTTCGGACACGCCGGCCAGCAGATAGCGCCATCGAAATCATCGTGGTCGTGGCAAGGGTCATCAGCTTCCTGGTCGTCGGAGCCAGTAGATCCGGGCAGTGAGTGCCGGCACTGTGGATCGCGGTCACCTGGTGGGCTGAGGATCGATGCCCGGAGGATCGAGATAGAAGGTGACGACCTCCTCGTAGGTGGACCGCCCGGTGTTCACACCACGGTGAACACGCGGCTCCGGCACATCCCACTCCGCGAGCCCCGGCTGAATGGGAATCACGATCGGCTGCCCATCGCGCTCGTCGCGAAACTGAATCGTCAGCTCGTCGCCCCGGACGACGACGGTAAACCGGTGGCACAGGTCGACGTGCCAGGGCAGGGCCTCCCCGGGGTCCAGTATCTGTCGACGGATCAACAAGTCCTCGCGCTGCGTGATTACTTCCATCCGCACGGTCTGATCCTCCTCTCACACAGGTTGATCACATCCCCCCGCCCGGAATTCCGCTCGAGGTCCGGCCCGTCGGATGGGGAACTCGGGCGGACCCGGATCGCCGAGTCAGGAATTCGCGGGATCATCCACAACCCGACTTCACCGGGTGTGGGGTCGCCCTTCCTTCCGTCGGTGGCTACCTTCAGGAAGGCCTATCCCGACCGCGAACCCTTATCTTCCGAAAATGAACCGACATATCAGTGTGCTGACCCTCCTCGCGCTCGCCGCCTGCGGTGATGATCCCCTGAGTCCGGTCCTTCACGTCGACTGCCACCCGTTGCTGGAGGCATACACCGAACTCGAGGGGGACACAGTAAGCACCGCGAGCGGTCTCAAGTATATCGAGGTCGAGGCCGGGAGCGGCAACGTGACGAACGTCTCTTCCCTGGTTGACGTGAATTACTCGGGATACCTGACGTCGGGGAACCGTTTCGACACGAGCTGTACGCTGAACCGGACCGTGCTTCGGTTCAGGGTTGGCGCTGGCCAGTTGATCCCCGGATTCGAATTGGGCGTGCTGGGAATGCAGCCGGGTGGGGTGCGCCGACTCATCGTCCCGCCGGAACTCGGTTATGGCGGGACACCGTACGGGTCGATCCCCGCCGGCTCGACCCTCATCTTCGACATCCAGTTGGTGGATTTCCCCTGACGGCCGGGCACGACGGGATCTGGCACCGGTCGAGCTATCCGACAACGGCGCCCATCACTCACGGCGCTGCAGGAGCGCTTTCCGCTCTTCGGGCGGGAAGCGCTCGATCGCGTAGCGGAGCATCGTCCGCGGCATGGTCGGCGCGTGGGTGCGCAGGAAACGGACTTCCGCGTCGCGGTCCCGCTTCCCGACCTCACGCAGCATCCAGCCGACGGCCTTATGGATGAGGTCGTGATCGTCGTGCGCCAGGAGGGCGGCGATGTGAAGCGCGGGTTCGACCTCGCCGCGTCTGGTCCAGTGGAAGGTCGCCAGCATGGCGATACGCCGCTCCCACACGCTCTCGGATCGCGCCAGCTTCTCGAGCAGGCGAAGGTCATCGGGAGAGACGTGCGGCCCGACGATGTGCTCGGCCGAGGCATCGACCAGATCCCAGTTGTTGATGTGCCGGGTATGTGCGAGGTACGTCCGGAATACGGTTTCGCGTTCCTCCGGTCCGCCCCGTCGGTAGCGATCCACGAGGATCAGGAGCGCGAGCAACCGCTCTTCGTGCCAGGGGGAGCGGAGAAGCGCAAGCACGTCGTCCATGGGCAGGCCGCGCGTGCGAGCGACGAGGGCGCGGAGGCGCGGCACCCGAATGCCGAGGAAGCGATCGCCTTCGCCGTACTGCCCCGGTCCGGTCTTGAAGAATCGCTGGAGGAAGGCAGCCGCCTCCGGATCGGCAAGCTCGGCGAGCTCGGAGCGGACGCTGTCGAGGTCGTTCAGCGGGCGCATCGGTTCGGGGCGGTGGCGAGGCCCGATCGGCCGCGGTCCGCCCGGGAATCGACGGGTCGAAGATGGGCGGTCTCGAATGGGATTCCGCAGAAGTACGAAGACATCTCCTTCTCCGTTCCGTTATGCCTCGCGGGCGGTGACCCGGAACAGGGCGGTGCTGCCCGCGCACGCTGGGACCGTCCGGCGGCCCCGACGCGGCCTAGAAAACCACCAACCTATCCCGTGATCCGCGGTGTGTAGCCAGGTGAGCGAAACGCGTGCAAATCCGGGTCGCCACGGCTCGCGGCGATCGCTCTCGCCGCCGCCGGAAGCAGGGCGAGGCTTTCGATGAGGGAGTCCTCCACCTGCTTCCGGTAGTAGCGATAGCCCAGCGACCAGGCCGCAACCGTGGCGCCGCTCAGGACCGCCGCACCCGCGATGGCGGGCAGGGCGAGGAGGGCGCCGATGAGCACGGGAGCGGCCATCGTTACGCCGGTCGCAGCCCCGGCCGCGCTCGCCCCGACCGATGTGAGCGCGCTCAGGCGCCACCGTGTCCGCATCCCCGGGTGCAGGTCGCCCGCCACCACGACCTCGCACGCGACCGGGTCTTCGGGGAGCGGTCGGACCGCCACGTGGAGTTGACGTAGCCCGATCATCCAGGCCTTCTCGACGAAGGGAGGGTTCGCGGAAGCGCTCCAGTCGTATTTCGGCACGTTGAAGACGATCACCCGGCCGCCGGTGGTCGGCAGCTCCGCGACCTCTCCTGCCTGGAGGAGACAGGGATGACCCGAAAACACCTGGAGCACCGCCGCACTCACGACATCGATGTCGCCCTTCACGGTGGCGGTTGCTTCGATCGTGCGTCGGGTCGCGGCGAGAAAGAGCTTCGAGCCCAGGATGTCGGCTCCGCCGATCGCCTTCGATGGCGTGCCTGCCGCGGCCGCCTCCGCGAGCGCGATCTGGACGAACTCCGGGGATATCCCGGCTTCCTCTGCGGCGGCCCGGACGTCCTCGAGACGCACGCCCTCTCCGGTCGCAACGCCGGCGCCCGCGCCCGGCGGAAGCCGCAACGCCCGCTCTTCCATTCGGCGCTCCGCCTCCGCCTGCAGCTGGGCCGCTCTGCGCCAGATGGCCCTGGCGGCGTCCTCGGATATCGGACCGGAATCGGATGACATGCGTCCCGGGAGTTGTGTGAACGTGTTTCGCCAGCCTCGGATGCAGGGGCGATTCGCAACGACCCGCGGACGCCGGGATTCGTACGGACCTCCGAGGTCAGGCTGCCGGAAAAAGGGGAAAGCGTCAGGCGGCGCCTATCCTGGTGTGATCTCGCCCAACATTCCGACAGACGTCCCGTAGAGCAGCCCGTTCGACACCCGGGCGTCCCCGGTCAGTGCGCGTGCCCACCCGCTCGATGGTCCGACCGCTGGAACGCCATGAACTCGTGGATCGCCGCGATGGCTTCCGGATCGGATGTCGTGATACGGACCTCGCCACCTCGCGGGAGGTCGGCGTACTCGTAGCGGATCACGTCCTTCTTCTCCGCCATGACGGCGGTCCCCGGGACCTCCCGCGCGTGCACGTACCCGGGAATCCGGAAGTCGCCACGCTGGAACAGGGTGGCGATGTCCTGGAGATGGAGGCGGATCGCGGCAACCCCCTCGGGATCATCCACGTCGCGCTGGAGCTCGATCCGTCCACCGTCCGGCAAGGCATCGAATAGATGGGTCGACGTGTACTGATCGACGCCCATCGCGATCCGGCCGCGCTCCTGCAATTCGGCGAACTCCGCCTCGGAGAGCGGACCGCCCTCGCCACCGGAGCCACAACCGACAACCGCAGCGACAAGCGCGACCAGGGAGATTCTCAGGCCAGTCATCGGTGAATCCAGTTCATCCTCCCTCCATCCCCGGACGGTCGGGTCTGCTTACCAGATACGGCGATACAGCATTCCGAGATTCATGGTGATATCGGTCGGGTCACGGGGGCGTCTCCGGCGCGCCGTGCTGCACGGATCGATTCACCACGGCTCGAAGCAATCGTAGTTCCGCTGTCGTCGGATATGCTGTCCTTCGAACTCGAAGAACATCGCGAAATGCGCGCGAAGCTCGGTACCTGGCTGGAACGGCCCGGCCGCTACGGCGACGATCCCGGTCCAGTCGGCTTCGACTGCGGCGCTGGAGCCGTTCGCAACCATCGACCGGATCGTGTATCGCTGAGACGCCAGGAAGCCGCGGCCGCGTTCCGCCCGCTCGAGAAGCTGGGCAAGATTGCTAACCTGGCCCGAAGGGTTCAGCCGGTTTGGGAACTCCTCCTGGACGGCATCGGGGGTGAAGAAGCGCGCAAGCTCATCGCCGGTCGCGGCGGATTCCAGCGCCGCCAGGTAGTCCTCGATCAGCTGAGCCCGGTCCGGGTGTGTATCGGTCATCGGAGAAAATTCAGGCGGTTGAACGATTCGGTGGTCGCGGGTCACGCTGGGAGCAATCTCGACCATCGCGAACGGGCATCGCGTTCAACCTACCGCCGATCGCCCGAGGCCGGCAAAGCCTACTCGCGACCGACGGCCTGCAGATCGGCGGTCTCGGGCGCCCAGCCCTCGGGAACCCCTTCGATCGTCTGGAGATACTCCGTGACCGGCTGGAGGGTCGGAAGCGGATCGAGCATCGCGGAACTCGGTAGGGACTCGGGCACAGGCATCGACTTGCCGCTCCGCGAGTCGACCGTGGCGAACCGGGTCCGGAGCGCAGCCCGCGCCACACGATCCTCCACTTCGGTCACCAGCGCCCGGACCTCGAAGCTCGATCCGCCCAGAGAATCGATCCAGCTGCCGATTTCGAGGTGGTCGCCGACGAACGCCGGACGGAGGCAGGAAACCTCGATCGCGCGGGCCGGGAAGGCGATCCCCGCCCTGGCATACTGCACGATCGAGAAGCCAATGAGATCGTCCAGCGCCTCGACCCGGTGGTTCATCAGCATGTCGACGTAGGCACCGGACGCGAGGTGTCCGTACGGATCCGCATCGGCGAACTTTACTCGCTCCCAGCTGACGAGGACACGACCGCGGAGGGCCGTCATCGAGATGTTCATCGTCATTCTCTCCGGCCGAGGTGAAAGCCCGGAACCGGTCATAGAGATGCAGAGGTCGCGAGCTCCGATCGATCCCGCGGACCGAGCGCTCTCGCTCGCCCGGTGGATCCAGTTGTAGCGGTCCGCTCCAAAGCTGTCAACCCCTCCTCCCATGACCCACGCGTACTGTAACCCCGCGGGCCGCATCTATCTGTGGGTTAGGTGACCCACCCGTCGCCCGGGAGGCAAGGGATCTCGACACGACCGGGCCG
>CAZJEH010000111.1:0-13106 GCA_964544905.1 uncultured Gemmatimonas sp. | reverse complement strand
GGATGACGATGGTGGTTTCGGTTGCACCCGACGAACACCGGGCCACCGTGCGACGAAGGACCATCGGGCAGTTTTGACACAGTCTCCTTCGCCGGGATGACGTGGTCGGTATTGGGCGCGCAACCCGTGGCATGTGGGCGCCTTGAATGAGTCCCCGCCACCCCCTTTTCGCGCGGAAATCGATCGGGACGCTGTCCCCCTCACATCACCACCGCTCCAGCACCTCAGGCACGCCCCCCATCGGCGCCGTGGGCTCATCCACCACCTCGACCCCTCGCAGAAACAGCTCCCGCGCTGACGCCGCCATCTCTTCGGAAGCCGCGTGCACCTCCGCCAGGGGCTGGCCGCGATCGACCCGGTCACCGGACTTCACCAGGAGGACGATACCCGTGCGCGGGTCTACCGCGTCCTCCTTTCGCCGTCGTCCCGCGCCGAGCGCGAGGACGGCGTCGGCGGTAGCGCGCGCATCGATCGCGCGTACCCACCCCTTGACGTCGGCGGCGATTGTGAAGCGGTAAGGGGCGGCTGGCAGCCGCGATGGATCGTCTACCACCCGTGGGTCTCCACTCTGCGCCTTGATCAGCTTCCGGAGGTGGTCGGCCCCCAAGCCGCCGGCGAGGGCTCGACCGACCGCCGCCCGCGCGTCGTCCAGCGAGGTCGCGGCCCCGCCGAGCATCAGCAGGTGCGCCCCCAGCTCGATGAGGAGCCGCCGGAGGTCGTCCGGTCCGCCTCCGTGGAGCGTCTCGATCGCCTCCGTCACCTCAAGCGCATTGCCGACCGTCCGCCCGAGTGGCTCATCCATCGGACTGAGAAGAGCTCGCACCCTCCGGCCGGCCCGCTTGCCTATGCCGAGCATGGCTGCCGCCACCTCCTCCGCTTCCGCTCGTGTCCTCAGCAGCGCGCCGCTTCCGTACTTCACGTCAAGCACGATGTTCGGCGCCCCGGCCGCCAGCTTCTTCGCCATCACGCTGCTGGCGATGAGCGGAACGGAGTCGACCGTCGAGGTCACGTCACGCAGGGCGTAGATCGCCGCGTCGGCGGGGACCAACTCCGCGCTCTGCCCGACCATCGCGCAGCCGATTCGCTCGACCTGTTCACGTAGCTCGTCGAGGCCGAGGTGCACGCGGAAGCCCGGAATGGACTCCAGCTTGTCGAGGGTGCCGCCGGTGTGCCCAAGGCCCCGGCCGGACATCTTCACGAACACGAGACCGAGGGAGGCGACGAGCGGCACCAGGGCGATCGAGGTCTTGTCGCCTACGCCGCCCGTGCTGTGTTTGTCGACGACGGGCCGATCGGGGGGCCACTCCAGGACCTTCCCGGTCCCGATCATGCCCTCCGTCAACCAGAAGGTCTCGTCCGGCGTCAGGCCGCGCCAGCGGACCGCCATGAGCCAGGCGGCGATCTGATAGTCTGGCAGACGGCCAGCGGCGTACTCGGCGCAGATCCAGGCGAACTCGTCGCGCGTCAGCGCCTCGCCGTTCTTCTTCCGCTCGATCAGCTCGGCCATGGAATACTGGCCGCTCATCCCTCTCCCTTCGACAGTTTCCGTCGGGTTCCTTCGAACGGCATGGGAAGCAGGTCGCGAAGCGGAATCTGGCGCGCACCTTCCGGGCCGTCGACGATCACGATGAGGTCCGGCGCCAGCTCCCACAGTACCTGTCGACACACGCCACACGGCATGCACGGGACGCCCGGCTCCGCCCCTGCCACCGCGATCGCCACGAAGGAGCGCGCCCCCTCCGTGACAGCGCACGACACCGCAGATCGCTCGGCGCATACGGTTAGTCCCAGCGACGCATTCTCGACGTTCACGCCACAATGGATGCGGCCTTCCGCATCGAGCAGCGCTGCGCCGACCTGGAAACCGCTGTATGGCGCGTACGCCTTCTCACGCACCTCTCGGGCGCGCGAAAGAAGTGACGCCGCTGACTCGGAAGTCGGCGGCGTCATGTGCACTCCATCAGTTCTGGCATGTCAGCCCTTCGGTACACCGTACGCGTCATCAGCCTGCCCGGGAAAGGTGGTCAGCAGAGGCCCGAATCGCCAGCGCTCCGGGACAGCTGGGTCCTTCGGCAGCCGAAGAAGCCCCCACGCGGCCCATTGGTGTAAGACCGCTCCTCCGGTCGTTGCGCCTTCGGTCGGTCCCGGAGATGGGCCCCTACCCTGACCGTCGCCCGTGTCTCCCGGCGCTCGCCTTTCAGCGCTCCGCGACGACGCCAGGGTCACCTTCGCTGCCCTACGCCTGACCGAGCCGGAATCGATCGGTCACTTCCCTCAGGACCCGCTCCACAGCGTCGGGCGGATGCGGGAAGAAGAGCGCATCCGACAGGCCGTTGAGCGCGGACCTCACGTTTACGAACTGGTCGGCGAAGCTCAGGAAAAGATCGCCGAGGTCGTAGCGGAGTGCGAGCTCCATGGAAGCCGCCGTCCGGAAGCTCTGCGCCCCCAACTCGTCGTAGTAGGAAAGTGGGGGCGCGCCCCGCCTCTGCACCCTGCGCGTTATGTAGTCGGGGAAAATGCCGCCGATCCAGAGGGCCATGTTGCCCAGGTGCGCCCGGAGTGCGAACTCGCGATCTCCCCGCGCACGATCGATCTCTTTGAGGATGTCGGCCAGGTACAGCGTGTCCGGTAGCCCCTCCGCGCGCGGTCCGCGGACGCCGACACGCCCGAACTCCAGCAGGACGGCCGCAGTGTAATCGGCCAGCTGACGGTCGTGGATCTCCCGCTCGAGCAACGCCTGCCGCACGAGCAGGTAGAAGAACAACGGGGCCGGCGCCAGATCGATCCCGCCGCGCTTCAACATCTCCCGCACCAATCGGGCGTCGTCCAGCAGGGAGTCGATCCCTCCCTCTCGCAGCCGAACCTCCCCCTCCGGACCTGCGAGAGCGAGCAGAAGCTCCGCTTCCCGTCTCCCGAAAGACGCCCTGACGTTCGGTCGTATCATAGAACCTCCGCAGAGTGCCACACTGACTGGCTCCACCCGTTACTACCTGCGGCCGGGTGGACGGGGTTCCGCCGCATACCTGAGAGCTTCGTCGGCATCTCGAATACGATGAGGCCACTGCCGACTCGGGAACACCGACGCAGTTGTGCGAGCCCACCACGTGCGCAACCAGCAAGCCGAACACCAGTCCTCGGCACGCCACTTCCGGCTTTCCATCGGCCAGGACTACATCTCTGGTGTGCCGATTGCACCCGGGATCGCCATGCCGATCACGCTTCGAACCTCGTTTCGATGATCCGCGTCGGACCGGCCGGCTGGTCCTACGCCGACTGGGCGGGGATCGTCTATCCGAAGCCAAAACCGAAGGGTTTCGACGAACTGCAGTACCTCGCCGGCTACTTCGACTCGATCGAGATCAATACCACCTTCTATCGTCCCGCGACGGACCGAACCGCCCAGCGCTGGGTCGAGCGCGTGGACATCAACCGGAGCTTCCGCTTCACCGCGAAGCTCTGGAAGCGATTCACCCACGAGCGCAAGACGGCCTGGTCGCGAGACGACGTGAAGGAGGCCAGGGCGGGACTCGACCTGTTGCGCGACGGCGGCAGGCTGGGCGCAGTCCTCCTCCAGTTCCCCTGGTCCTTCCGCAACGACGAGGCGAACCGGGCCTGGCTCGAAGACGTCATCACTGCCTTCCCCGACCTGCCACTCGTGGTGGAGGTCCGCCACGCGAGCTGGGCCGAGCCATCGTTCTTCGCCGATCTCCGAGTTCGCGGGGTCGGCTTCGTCAATATCGACCAGCCCCAGTTCAGCGATTCCATCGCACCTTCGGCCGTTGGGACGGCCGGCGTGGGCTATATCCGGGTCCACGGCCGTAACTACCGCGAGTGGTGGAGAAAATCGGACTCTCCGCACGCCCGGTACGACTACCTCTATACGCCGGCCGAACTGAAGCCGTGGGTGGATCGGGCCAGGGAGATCGCTGCCGACCTCGAGACCTCGGACGTGTATGTTGTCACAAACAATCACTTTCAGGGTAAGGCGGTCGTCAACGCGTTCATGATCGAGTCGATGCTGCGCGGAAGCCGTGTCGCGGCGCCCCCTCCATTGCTCGAGGAATACGGGGAAGAGTTGCGGAATTTCGCTCGGGGGGCCCGGCCGGAAGGGGCTGAAGAAGGCGCATTGAGCCGTACTGTCAATCCGGTACAGCGTGGGGGCTGACCGCTCTCGTGCCAGGCTCGGGCCCGGGCCGTTGTGGGCCGACCCGAACGGGGGAGCGCGGGAATTCGTTCGCCTAGGACCGCTTCAACCCCGTGTCCTCCCAGGACAGCGGGTCCTCGAGTGGCTCGAGGTGGGTGAAAACGGTGCTGTTGGGGATCGCCCCGCGGATGTCCTCCTCGATCTCCTCCAGCAGATCGTGCCCCTGCTGCACCGTCCAGTTGCCCGGCACGAGGATGTGGAAGGAGATGAATCGCCAGCTTCCCGCCTGACGCGTGCGCAGGGCGTGATACTGAACGCCCGCCCGGCGATGCCGCTCGAGGATGCTGGAGATCTCCTCACGGACCGGTTCCGGGAGCGACGTGTCCAGCAAGCCCATCATCGAACGCCGGATGAGGTCTATCCCGGTGTGCACGATGTTTGCCGCGACGCCAAGCGCGATGATCGGATCGATGATCATCCAGCCGGTCATGCTCGCCACCGCCACTCCACCGATGACCGCGACCGACGTCCAGACATCCGTCATCAGGTGGCTGGCGCCGGCTTCCAGCGCGATGGACCCGAGCTCCTTGCCACCCCGGAAGAGAACGCGCGCCGCCGCGTAATTCACCAGCGTCGCGGCGGCCGTGATCGCGATACCAGCCTCGACCGTCGACAACTCCACCGGGTCGATCAGTCGCCGAATCGCCGCGTAGGCGATACTCGCCGCCGCGAAGAGGATCATCGCACCCTCGAACCCGCTCGCGAAGTACTCGGCCTTCGTGTGGCCGTACGCGTGCTCCTCGTCGGCGGGGCGCGAGGCGATCACCACCACCACGAGGGCGATGATCGACGTCGCGAGGTTCACGAACGACTCCAGCGCGTCTGACAGGATCGCGACCGAGCCGGTCAGGAAGTAGCCGCCTCCCTTCAGCAGGATCGTCGCGGCCGCAGCGGCGACCGCCAGGGTGGCGTACCGGGTGATCGAGGCCGGCTTCAAGCGCTTCCTCGCTGCTCGTGGAGCCCGAGTGAGAACCCTTCTGGCGACGAACAGCGCAATCTGTTCGGAACGTGAAAGGTCCGCCAGCGGGAGGATTGGGAGCAATCGGCGGACGAGGGCGAGAGGGCCCAAACCCCTGTGGCAGCCGCTGCTCCTGCCACGATCCTCGCCTCTTGCCGGATTGCGGACCGTCGCCTATCGTTGCGCTCAGCAACGACACCGGATGCCCGTGGCAGGATTCACTGCGCCCCGCGGACGGCGAGTGCCCGATCCGCAGTCAACCCGGGCCCGCTTCCGACCTCATGGCAAGGGAGACCAGATGATCACCAGCCAGCCCGTCGCCCCCGTGTACGGCCTACGAGAGGATCCGCGACTGGAGAAGGACGCCACCGACCTCCACGCGGCCCTGCTCGAGCTGATCCGTGTCTACCAGTTCAGGGAGCGCGAGGTCATCGGCGGCCACGATCTCTCCGTCACGCAATGTCATGCCCTGTCGGTCATCGTCCAGCACGGACCGCTGTCGATGAACGACCTCGCTGCACGCCTCTATCTCGACAAGAGCACGACCAGCCGCGTGGTCGACGCACTGGAACGGAAGGGCTTCTCCAAGCGCGAGGCCAATCCTTCCGACCGCCGAGCGCTCCTGCTTACCCCGACGGAGGAGGGCACCGGACTGGTCTCCAGGATCCACCACCAGGTCATCGCCGAGGAGAAACGCCTGCTGGCCGATTTCGAACCCGCCGTTCGCCGGGAGATGACACGCCTCATCGGTCGCCTCGTGCGCGCAGCCGCGTCGCGGGTGGACACGACCGGCGGCACTTGTTGCCTGATCGGCTGAGGTCCCACAACCCGTCGGGCGCGCTTACACGCTCCCCTTCGACGCAAAAGCGTTGCGACTAACAACCTAGTCTGGGGTCGTTCCCTCCTCGCCTGGCTGGCCGATTGGTTCAAGGCGTCCCCGCGGCCCTCGCTCCCATCTCCGACGGTAGTTCTCCGCACTTACGCGATCTGAGCCTGCAACGCCACGAACCCTCCGCGCTTCTGCCTCTTCGCTGATTCCCCCGCCATACTATGCACTCGCGCCAATATCGCTGCGAGGTAGCTGCCGAGCAGCAAGGTTCGATGTCTCGCGGGCGCTCGCGAATGAAACTTTCGAGGGATGTCGACTGAGGAATTCCGGCGGGACCGCTCGTCCGACGGAGCTGGAGTGAGGCTGACTAGATGAGGTGCCTGCCCTCGCGGCTAAGGCGTTGGAGCAGGTCGGCCGCGTCGTTTTCCCGCCTGGCTTGCTCCCGGAGGGCGCGGGTCGCCGGGAAGCCGGCGTGGCAGTGCGAACAGTACAGGAAGCGCTCGTCTGCGAGCCACCGCAGCTCCCATGAGCCGACGCAGGAACCGGTGCTGTGCTCCAACCGCTCCGCGGCCGGTTGCCGTTCCGCGGCCAGCTGGATTTCCAGCCGGGGCTCGAAGTGGCAGCTGTAGCAGGTGAGTGTGTGGGGAAGGTCGATCGTCCGCTGCCGGCCGAGCGAGAGTGCCGAACCACAGCGCGGGCAGATCCCCGCGAAGCTCCGGACCGCATAGCGCCCTGTCCAGCTGCGGTACGCCAGGTAGATGCCCCCCAGGAAGGCCATCGCAGCCCACGGATAGTGCGGCGGGATGACCAGCAGGAAGGGGATCGCTCCCCAGCAGGCCACCAACCAGGAGACGGTACGGAGGACACGCCCGGGCAGCGAACGGCATATCAACTCGACCCGGGCCGGGGCGGGATGATGGGCTCTCAGCGTCAGATGCGCCGGCGGCGCAAAGGAGGTCGAAGCGCTGCGTGGCATGGTACGGGCACGAGTAGTGGCTGTACTGCCAATGTACGGGGGTCCGCCCGATTCAGCCAGCCCCTTGTTCGAGGGGCGCATCGCGGCCCTCATCCCTTCCCCGAAACCGGCCACGCAACACGCGATCCGCGGTAGCGGAAAGCGGCGGCCAGCGGGCATTGTGCGTGCTATCGTCACGGAAGGAGCCGCCCGGCCCGGCCCCAAGTCCACGCTGCCATTATCCATCCCGCCTTGACTTCCGGCCGGCCCTCTCCGCTTCGATGGGGAGATCGCCCGTCCAGGGGTAACCGGCCGGTCGGTCGCGGAACGGCCCGCCCGTCGGCAACCTGCCCGATCAGGCCGACCCGGCTGCCAGCGCCGCGTCGAGAGCCTGGTTCAGCTGCGGGTCGTCCACGGTGACCGGGCCCATGTGATACCAGCGGATCACCCCTTCCCGATCGATCAGGAAGGTGGCGGGAACGCCGATGATCCGATAACGAGTCCCGATGATGTCGGCCGGGTCATGCCACAGTGTGTACGTCACCCCGTAGCTGTCGGCGAACTGCCGGATCGCGGGGACCTCGCTCGCGCCGTCGATGCTCACCCCGACGATCTCGAAGCCGCGATCGCGGTGCTGCTCGTACAGCTCCTGGAGGGCGGGGATCTCCTCACGGCATGGCCCACACCAGGTGGCCCACACGTTCAGCAGAACGACCTGCCCTCGGAGATCCTGCAGATGGGCGGAATCGCCTGCCAGCGTGAGCGCTCCATAGGCCGGCGCGGTCCGCCCGATACCGATGCCCGGATCGCGCAGGTCGCAACCCGAAACGGTCGCGACGATTCCGACGACGGCAGCGATCGCGAACCTCCTCATCTCGAGAACCTCCATGGTTACGACGGAGAGCGGCCTTCAGGCGGCCTCGCTCCGATTTGCAGGCGGTGCCGCCTGGCTCCCCGGATCTTCACAAATATACAGGACAACAAAAAGGGCGGGCAGAAGCCCGCCACTTCATTTCGCAACTGCCGCGCTCAGGCGGCGCCGGCCATCTCTCCTTCCTCGTAGCCTGCTGCCGGCTCCTCATCCGAGGTCGTTTCCCCGCGGAAGATCACCGGCTCGCAGAACCGCTTGCCGATGGTGTGGAGTTCCTCGAGGTCCTTCGGGGAGAGCTGCGTGTACCGCTCGGCCATATACTGCATCGTGTCGTCGAGCCAGAGAGCCTGCTGTTCCGGGGACGCCTTGAGGACGCCGCAACGGTGGATGTGGCTCAGCAACTCGTCGCGCGCCATATCGAAAAGCGTTCGCTGGTGTTTGGCCAAAACGCCTCCAGGTCGTGTGGGTGGTGGGTGAGAACGGTCGCCGCCCGGCTGCCCCTGGCGCGGGGTGACTCGGGTCGGTGCCGTTGCGGAATGAAACATCATACTACCACCGATCACTGATCGGGTTCCCCGCGCGCCGAACTGCCGGCCGCCTCGGGGAGCAGCGATACCCGCACGTAGCGGGAGGGGTCGATGTACCGCACCGCGGCGTCCCGGATCGTCTCGGCGGTGATGTCGTCGCGTCGCGTCGCGGAGGTCGGGATCTGCCCGATGTCCCACCCGTACTGCGAGTAGAGGATGAGCTGATTCATCCAGAAGTAGTTCTGGCGGATGTCGATCTCTCGCGCGCGGTACTGCGTCTCGCGCACCTTGATCAGGTCCTCCTCCCGAGGCCCGTTGGTGCGCAGATCCTCCAGCTGGGCGAAAGTGACGCGCGTGAGCTCCTCGAGGCGATCGGGGTCGGTGCCGAAGCCGAGAGCGAGCTGGTAGTGGGCGTAGGGTTCCCGCACGACGCTGGCGCGAACTTCCACGCCGTAGGTGCCGCCGAGATCCTCCCGGAGCGATTCCCGCAGTCGAATGCGGAGCACATCGGCGAGCGACTGGAGCGCGAGCACGTTCGCGCGCTCGAATTCGATCGGTCCCGAGAACACGATCTGTGTGGCGGCTCGCGGTTCGAGGCCTCGGCGCACGACCTTCTCGATGATCCCGTCCGGCGGTCGGATGCCCCGGTCGATCGGGTGCTCTTCGCGGTCGAGGCTGGGAAGCGTCGCCACGTAACGTTCGACGTACGGCCGAACCGCCTCAGGATCGAAGCTGCCAACGAGGAAGAAGGTGAAATCGCTCGCGTCGGCGAACCGGTCCCGGTAGATCTCGAACGAGCGGTGCATGTCCAGCTGGGAGAACATCTCTGTCGACGGCGGCCGAGCCCGGGGATGATCCTGCGCCAGGGCGACGCGGAGGGTGTCCCGGAAGGCGAGCTCCGGACTGGCGGAGCGGTTCGCCAGCGACGCCCGCGCCTGGTTCCGGTATGCGAGGAATGCCGTAGTATCCGGGCGCGGGGCGGTGAACTTCAGGTAGGCGAGCTGGAACATCAGCTCGAGATCGCGGGGTGAGGCCGCGCCGGTAAGCCCTTCGTGGTACTCGCCGATGTCCACGCCCACACCGGCGACGGTCCCGCTGAGACGCTTCCGCAGATCGAGCGCCGACAGCTCTCCGACCCCTCCTGCCTGCACCACAGCGGCCGCCGTGAGCGCGGCGATGAAATCCTCGTCCTCCACCTGTGACGTCCCGCCCGGGCTGCGCGCGGCGAAGAGGATCTCGTCCTCCCGGAAATCCGTGGGCTTCAGCACGACGGTGCTTCCGTTCTCGAGCTCCCAGACCAGGACGCCGATGTCGTCGAGCCTTCGCTCGGAGACGATCCGGCCAGGTTCGGGCGGGTCCGCGATCAGCGGCGCATCCGACATGATGTCCTCGTACTGCGCCAGCCGCTCCTGTCCCGCGGCCCGGACGAGCTCGACGATCGCCTCGTCGTCTGGAGGTTCGACGCCCTCACGTTCCGGAGCACTGATCAGGAGCACCCTGTCCGCGGGCTGCGTCCAATCCCGGACCACCCGGTTCACCTCCCGGAGGGTGACAGTGGGGATCGCGCTGAGGTAGAACTCGAACTGCTGGGCCAGATCGAGCACCCGTCCACCATACAGGAAGTAGGAGACGTACTCGGACGCGTAGGTCGACGACGTCGTTCGGTCCCGCTCCACGAACCGCTGCTCCATGGTCCGCAGCATCTGGCTCTTCTCGCGGTCGAGCTCGGTCTGCGTGAAGCCATGGCGCGCGGCTCGCTCGATCTCGCGCAGGACGAGGGCGACCCCTTCCTCGAGCTGCTGGTCCGGTATCCGTGCGTTGATCGCGAGTGTCGACAGCGCTCTCAGGAAGCGCCCGTGGTAGGAGGAGATGTCCAGCAACGGCGGGTCCGCCATCTGCGTGAACTCGCTCAGCCGATTGATCAGCATCGAACTGGTCAGCGACTCCACGATCCACGCGCGGAAATCCGCCTCGCTTCGGGAGTCTCGCGGTCGCCGCTTGAGGTACAGGCTCAGAGACGTCGAGGTCAGCTCCGGGTCCGTGGCGATCGAGACGAGGGTCTGTCGGTGGGTCGGGATATCGTACTCCTGCCGGGGACGGGGGGCCGCGGGCGCGGGGATGCTGTCGAACCGCTCACGGATCAGTTCCTCGACCTCCTCGCCGTTGAAGTCGCCGACCGCAACGACCGCCATGAGATCCGGACGATACCAGTCCGCGTAGAAGCGGCGCAGCGCTGCGAGATCGAAGCTCTGCAACGATTCGTACGTACCGATCGGCAGCCTCTCGGCGTAGCGGCTCTGGTGGGTCAGCGTAGGGAACTGCCGGAACTGAAGGCGGGAGCCGGCGCCCTGTCCGAGCCTCCACTCCTCGATGACCACTCCCCGCTCGAGCTCCACCTGGGTCGAGTCGAAGGTGATACCTGTGGCCCAATCGTGCAGGATGCGGAGGCCCGTCTCGAGCACGCCCGCACTGTCGGTGGGGACCGTCAGCTGATAGACGGTTTCGTCAAAGCTGGTGTAGGCGTTGATGTCCGGCCCGAAGCGCATTCCGATCGACTCGAGATAGTCGACCAGCGCCTGGCGCTCGAAGTTGCGGGTGCCGTTGAAGGCCATGTGCTCGACGACGTGCGCCAGCCCCAGCTGGTCCTCGTCCTCGAGGATGCTTCCCGCGTTGACGACCAGCCGCAGCTCCGCCCGCCCCGTCGGCTCCCGGTTCTCCCGCACGAAGTAGGTGAGTCCGTTGTCGAGCCTGCCGTGCCGAACCTCCGGATCCACGACACCTCCCCAGCGGCTGCTGCGGGACAGCATCCCGAGACACCCGGTCACCAGAGGAGTCAGGAGAAGGAGCAGGAACAGGCGCGACGTCTTGCCTGGCATCGTGGTGGCGTAGGAGTCGTCGCCGACGCACCGCGCGGGGGCTCTAGCACGTACACCCGATCGGTTCGGAGTGTGCCGACCCGGGTCCGGCGACGAAAAAGGAAAGGCACCGCCGAAGCCAGGCTTCGACGGTGCCCCGTTCCGCCACGGTCCGACGCGATCACCAGCTCTCGCGCCGACGCGGTGGTATCGCTCTAGCCGGCGTCAGACGCCGTTCAGGCGATCGCTTGCCCGTGCCAGACCGCGGTCAGAATCACAATTGGACAAGGATCACCTCCTTTGCTGGGGTTGAACATCGGGCGGGGACGAATCCACGACCTTATCGCGTTCGCACGAACGTCAGCGCGAAAGATCGCCACCGCCGGGGGTTTCGTCAAGGTGCGGCCGGTTTTCTGTTCTGTGAGCTCTGTCTCCCCGAGCGCGCTTCCCGGGGGACGCCCGCCCGTCCTCATCTTGAAACCGATCAGCCCCAACGGTGCTTCCTTCAGCATCGATGACCTGCCTACTTCCGGGGAAGGCCATCGCCGGCAACTCGATGTCCAGGTCCGGCGAAGGAACCAATCCCGCGGTTACGGGTTGATTTCCGGCGCAACGAGGGCGCAGTCCACCCGAGCCGCATCGATCGAAACGCCGTGATTGCCGTGAGACGACTTCGACGCGCCACACTTCTGTACGTCCTGCTCGCGGGTATGATCGTCGGGTGTGATCGACCTCCCGCCCAGGACGATTCCCTCTCGTTCGCTGTGCAGTATGGGGCAGGTGCCGTTCGGATCGAAACCGAAACGGACACCTTCCGGCTCGGAGTCGAGGTCGCGGAAACCGAGTCGCAGCGGCGGAACGGGTTGATGCATCGGACCTCTCTCGCGGCGGACTCGGGGATGATCTTCATCTTCCAGCAGGAGCAGCCGCCTGACGGCGTCTTCTGGATGTACAACACGCTCATCCCGCTAAGCATCGCCTTCATGGACAAGGATGGAACGATCGGGAACATCCGGCAGATGGAGCCCTGCCCGAGCCAGTATCCCCAGTACTGTCCGAACTATGAAGCGAGGGTGCCGTACTGGTCGGCGCTGGAGGTGAACCTTGGCTACTTCGAGGAGCACGGGATCGGCATCGGGGACCGGGTCGTGCTGGAGAGGGGGTAGGGAGATCGACCCGGCCGCAGCCGTCCGGGACGGCGCGTCCGTACGCTGGGCCGCCGATCGTTCGTCCTGTAGAACGGCAATGCGAGAGGAGAGCATCGCGGCCGTTTCGTTAACTTCCCCGAGATTCGAAGAAGCCGTACCTTCTGTGCGCTTGGGGCCTATCGCTGTGGTTCGATCAACTGGAGTACGGAGAACGATATGCTGAAGAGTACGATAGCAGTAGTCGGAGGTGCCGTTCTGCTGGTTGCGGCTACGGCCGAAGCTCAACCCGTCAACCCGGACTCCGTCGTTACGCTGGCTCCCGTGTCGGTAACGGTACTCCGCACACCGCTACCGATGGATCAGGTCCCTTACGCGGTGTCCGTCAACAACGAGATCGAAATCCAGCGAGGAAAGCCGGGAATCTCGGTCGAGGAAGCGTTGAGGGTGATTCCGGGGGTCCAGGTGGACAATCGGTTCAACCAGGCCCTGGGTGAACGGATCGTGGTCCGAGGCTTCGGCGCGCGGTCGCAGTTCGGCGTGAGGGGTGTCCGCCTGCTGGTCGACGGGATCCCGGCAACCCTGCCGGACGGCCAGAGCAGCTTGACTCACGTCGACGTGAAATCGCTCGGACGGGTCGAGGTCGTCCGGGGGCCGGCCGCATCGCTCTACGGCAACACCGCCGGAGGGGTCATCCAGATGGAAACGGAGGCCCCGCCGCCGTTCCCGCTCTCCGAGGAAGTGACCGTGGTGGGCGGCTCT
>CAZJEH010000110.1:4341-13123 GCA_964544905.1 uncultured Gemmatimonas sp. | reverse complement strand
ACACTCGCTCCCCGCCCTGGAGGCCGCGCACATACGATCCTACGCCCACGATGGCCCGCACGAGGTACGGAACGGAATCCTTCTCCGGGCCGACCTCCATCGGCTGTTCGACAAGGGCTATATCACGGTCGACCGGGACTACCGTCTGGAGGTGAGCGATCGATTACGTCAGGATTTCAGCAATGGACGGTCGTACTATCCTCTTCGAGGGAAGCCGCTGAGCCTACCCACCAACGTGAGCGATCACCCGGCCAGGGACTACCTGGAGTGGCACAACCAGCATGTTTATCTCGGGTAGACATCGGACGCCGACTCCGGTCGAGCGCACGGGACGGTCGTAGCTAAATGTTTCCTTGCAGGTCCCGAACAGACCTCCATCATTTGCAGTGGGGCGTTCAGGCGGGTCGGAGCGCCAGCGACGGACTCGCAACGGCTGGCGGGTTCGGACGGGGGGACCCGGCCGCCCTCTGCGCGAAGAGCCCGGATCCGCCCCGCCGGCATCTGTCCGCGTCCATGTGCGCCCCGGGCTCACGGCGCTCGAGAACCCTAGTGCGTCCGGACCGAGCGTAGTACAGCCGCTCGAAGTCGCTCGCCACCCACCCTTCTCCGGCCACTTCACCGTGTGACCACGACATGAGCTCGACCCGGGCGCTGTCCCCGGCGACGATTAGGTCGTGGATCTCGATTCCGCCGCGGACGGGCCCGCGTGGGACACGGCGGATGGCGGTAGCGAGAGCCCGGGCCGCTATTAGTACTTGCCCACCCAAATATTATAACCATCGCCACTATTCAGATTTCGAGAACAGGGACCCTGCCGACGATAGGCGGCGGATCGAGAGCCAGGGACGCCGGGCGGGCTCGGCGATCCGTGTCCATGATCCCCTCGAGGCTCGGCCGATCCTTTCCCTGCCCGAGATCACCCGGACCACCGGGCTCTCCTTCCGGCTGCGTCCTCGGCGATGAACCTCCTCACCGAAATGGGGATCGCCCGCGAGCTCACCGGGAGGCGGCGGGATCGGCTCTTCGTGTACGCCGGGTACCTGGCCCTGCTGAACCAGGGAACCGAAAGGCCATGACGATCGACGTCTCCGAGCGTGCCTTCCGGGGGGCGATCGAGGGCACCTGCTGCAGAACGGCCCTGATGCATGTCCGCGCGACGGGAGCGCCGTCCGCTCGCCATCGGCATCCCCCTGGACGGAGGCTACACGTACGTGAGCAGGCGCTGGGCGGCTACCATGGCGCCGTCCACGCGGATGGCCGGCGCGAGCGCCCGGGCCCGGGCGGCGGTCTCGGGCCGGAGCGCGTGCTCGAGTGCCCGGGTCAGCGACTCTGCGGTCGGCGCACCGGGAGCATGCGCGGCACCAATCCCGAGCTGCCGAACCCTCTCAGCGAAGTAGTGCTGATCGTAGAGCTGGGGGATGACGACCTGGGGCGCGCCGGCGCGAGCAGCCGCCGTTGTGGTGCCCGCGCCTCCGTGATGGACGACGGCCGCCACCCGCTCGAACAGGGCCTGCTGGTTGACCTCGCCGATGACCAGGCAGTCGGGGCGATCGTCCGGTAGCGAGAGGTCGGCCCAGCCCCGCGACACGATCGACCGGCGGCCGACTGCGCGCGCGGACTCGATCATCACCCGGCCGATCCCTTCCGGGGCGCGCATGCTGCCGAAGCCGAAGTAGACGGGCGGCTCACCGGCATCGAGGAACGCCTCCAGCTCCGCGCCGAGCGGGCGTGTATCCGGCAGGATCCAGGCGCCGGTCTGGAACACCGTCGGGTCGTCGGGCTCGGGCCAGGGCGCCAGCGTCGGGTCGGCGCCGAGCCATGGACGCTCGGTCAGCACGTAGCCACGGACGTCCGTCACCGGGGCCAGACCGAGCGACGCGCGGTGGGAAACGATCAGCGAACCCCACATCTGGTTCCAGCGCAGCCCGTCCTGTTCCCACAGCCTGCCGTATTCGGCGGGCGGGGGTGTCGGCGCGTCTCCCAGCATCGCGAGGACGGGCGGCGCGTGGTGTCTCGAAGGCAGCACCGCCGGACAGAACGCGGCGAAGACGTAGGGGATGCCCAGCCTCTCCGCGATCGATGGCGCGGCGACCTGCAGAGCCGTCGCGCCGAGGATGATGTCGCATCCCTCGGCGGCCGCCGCGAGCGTTTCGAACTGCGCCGCGACCGTGCCTTCCATCATCAGACGGCGCTGCTCGGGTGTCGGCGGGGCGCTGGAGGGTGGCGCCTTCGCGGTCTGCCGCAGCTCGGGTCCGACCGGGGTGACGGGGATGCCCAGCCGTTCGATCCAGTCGCGGAAGTCGGGAGGCACGCACATGCGCACGTCCTGGCCGAGATCCTTCAGCTGGAGGCCCAGGGCGACGAGCGGCTGGACGTCGCCGCGGGATCCGAGGGTGGAGAGGAGCACGCGCATCACGACCTTCCCTGGTGAGAGTGGACCGGTGAACGGCCGGAAGGATGCACGGCGCGCCCGGCCTTGCCGCAAGTCCCGGGGCGGGTTATATGCTGGGACAGGCAAACAGGGTGCGACGAGAGCACGGCGGGTCCCGACGTCCGGATGGCGTCGAGGCCCGCCTTCTCGTGTCGGCCTTGCTGGCGGTGGCGCTCGCGGCCAGCGTCCTGCTCCGGGGGCACGATGGTGTCCCGGACCGCCCGCTCCGAAACCAATCGGGAGACTGGGCGTAGGGGGAGGGGATCACCGTCGGCGAACCCCAGCCCGGGAGCGAAGATGAAGTTGAACCACGTCGACCTGCAGGTGTCCGACGTCGACGCCGCCCGCGAGTTCTTCGAGACGCACTTCGATCTACGGTGCATCTACCAGCGGCGCGACGAGCTCGCGATGCTGGAGGACGAGTCGGGCTTCTCGCTGGGCGTGAGCAACCTCTTCCACTCGCCCCCGCCCACCTATCCATCCGACTTCCACATCGGCTTCATCCTGGACCGGGAGAGCGACGTCCGGGCCCAGTACGAGCGGCTGCGCGAGGCCGGGGTGGAGATCCGACAGGAACTGAAGGTGGGAGGGCCGAACATCTTCTTCACCTGTGTCGGGCCCGACTCCGTCATGGTCGAGGTGCGCGCGCCGCTGGACCGGTGAGCGATCGCGTCCTTCGCGAGGACCTCGGGCGGCGGGACGTCGAGGCCGGCGCGCCCGATCGCGGATACCTCCTGGACAACCGGAAGGTCGAAGCCGCGGATCGGTTCGCGGCGCTGTCGTCGCTGTACGACCCCGGCACCCTCCGTCAGCTCGAGGCCTGTGGTCTGGCTGCCGGGTGGCGTTGCTGGGAGGTCGGAGCGGGCGGCGGCGCGCTGGTGCGCCGGATCGCCGATCGGGTCGGGCCGACGGGCCGCGTGCTGGCGACGGACATCGACGTGTCCCGTGCCCGCGAGGCGGAGGCCGCGAACGTGGAGGTGCGGGAGCACGACGTCGCCTCGGGCCCTCCGGCCGGCGAGTCGTTCGACCTCGTGCACGCCCGGCTGGTGCTGGTGCACGTCCCCGAGCGGGGGCGGGCCCTGGCGAACATGGTCGCCGCGCTGAAGCCGGGCGGGTGGCTGGTGGTCGAGGACGCCGATCCGGCGCTGCAGCCCCTGAGCTGCATCGACGAGTCCGGCCCCGAGCAGGAGCTGGCCAACCGTATCCGGCGCGGGTTCAGGACGCTGCTCGCCGGGCGGGGCGCCGACCTGGCGTTCGGGCGGAAGCTCCCGCGGATGTTCCGCGAAGCCGGGCTCGAGGAGTTGTCCGCGGAGGCGTACTTCCCCATCGTGAGGCCGGAGTGCGCGACGCTGGAGGTGGCCACGATCGAGATGGTCCGTGATGACCTGGTCCGCCACGGCATCGTCAGTGAAGCGGAGATCGATCGGCACCTGGACAACGTGCGGCGGGGGATCCTGGACCTGGCGCAGCCGCCGATGATCTCGGTCCGCGGGCGGAAGCCCCTGGCGGAGCCGCGAGGCCGCTGAAGGGCGTCCCGCCGCTCCCACACCTGCAATCCGAGCCCGGAGGACAGCATCGCCAGTCCGGCCCTGCGGATGGAGGATGAACCCGCCGCCACCCGGCGCGTCGCCATCACCGGCGCGAGCGGGTTCCTGGGCACCGCGCTCCGCCGCGCGCTGGAGGCGGAGGGGTGGACCGTGCTGCCCATCGTCCGGCGCGAGCCGCGGGATGGCGAGATCGGCTGGGACCCGATGGTCGGCCGGCTGCAGGCCGAGCGCCTGGAGGGCGTCGACGCGGTCGTGCACCTCGCCGGGGAGAACCTGGCCGGCCTGTGGACCCCGGCGAAGAAGCGGCGGATCATGGACAGCCGGGCGGTGGGGACCCGGCTGCTCGCCGAAACCCTGGCGCGGTTGCGGAACCCGCCGGGCGTCCTCGTGAGCGCGTCGGGAATCGGGTACTACGGAAACGCCGGCGACCGCGAGCTGACCGAGGACAGCCTGCCGGGCACGGACTTCCTCGCCCGGGTCTGCCGCGCGTGGGAGGAAGCCACCGAGCCCGCGCGCGCCGCGGGAATCCGCGTGGTGCGCTGCCGGACGGGCGTCGTGCTCGATCCGTCGGGCGGAATGCTCGCCGTCATCGCGCCGATCTTCAGGCTGGGCCTGGGCGGCAGGCTCGGCTCGGGACAGCAGTGGCTGAGCTGGATCTCCCTCCCCGACATCGTGGCCGTCTACCGCTGGGCGCTCGAGGGGCGGCTGGACGGGCCCGTCAACGCGTGCTCGCCCCACCCCGTGCGGCACGCCGAGTTCACCCGCGCGCTGGCGGTCGCCGTGCACCGCCCGGCCATTGTCCCCGTCCCAGCCTTCGCCCTTCGCGCGTTTACCCTGGGGATGGGCGAGTCCATGCTGCTCGCGAGCCAGCGGGGCGTGCCGGCGGCGCTCCTCGCCGCC
Source organism: uncultured Gemmatimonas sp. (assembly GCA_964544905.1). GTDB lineage: Bacteria > Gemmatimonadota > Gemmatimonadetes > Longimicrobiales > Longimicrobiaceae > WHSP01. Next base: position 8,245 of record CAZJEH010000110.1, on the reverse strand, counting down.
GGATTCCGGTTCGAGCGCCCGCTCCTGTCGGACGTTCTGACGCCCGGGCTGGACTGATCCGCTCCGAAGGGGCAGTATTGGTGGAGCACCGCCTCCGAGCAGTCTCCGGTCGCACAACCCGGCCCCTGATCCGATGCGTCGTCTGCTAACCGTCTCCCTCCTGGCCCTCCTCGTCGCCGGCTGCAACGCGCCGGGCTCCTACACGCGGCCGACGCCCTACCCGCTTCGCGACGCGTTCTCCTGCGCCCTGAGCCAGCTGCAGGAGATGGACTACACGATTGTGCTGGCGGACACCGTCGGCGGGCTTCTGCAGGGACGCCGCGAGATCACGGGCATCGGGGAGACGGCTCGCCGCGGCGCGGCGGCCGCGACCGAACTCATCACCGCCGGCCTCGCCGGGGGGCGGAGGACGCGGTACGACGAGCTGACCATCTTCGTCTACACCCGGCTGTATCCGCAGGGGAACACCCTGGAAGCGACCGCCAGCCTGCTGGCCGTGGGGGAGGAGGACCGAACCCGCAACTCGCCCTCCGACGCCGCGCGCTCCGACGCCCGGGCGGTGGCCGACCGCTGCGCTCCACGACCCTGACAGCCGTGCACACCCGCACCTTCACCGTCGACGAAGCGAACGCCCTCATCCCGGTGCTGGAGGAGGTGATCGCGGACATCCATGGGAAGATGGAGAGCGTGCACCGGGCCGCGGAGAGGCTGCACGTGCTCGACCTGCTGTGGGGCGACCGGGTGACGGCGGAGGACAACCCCGACTACCACGAGGCGCGCGAGTGCCGCGAACGGATCCGCAGGTTGATGCGGGAGATCGAGGAGATCGTCATCCGGGAGATCGAGGGGCGGGGGCTGCGCTTCCCGCAGGGCGGACTCGAGTACGGGCTCATCGACTTTCCCACGATCTGGGAGGGGCGAGAGGTCTACCTCTGCTGGCGCCGCGGGGAGCCGCGAATCGAGGCGTGGCACGAGGTGGACGGCGGGTTCGCCGGGCGCCAGCCGCTGACGCCGGAGCAGGAGCGGGTGATGGGGTATTGACGCCCGCGTGAGCCGCGGCGGCACGGGGCGAGCCGGGGCACAGCGGGTACGGCGTTGTGTATCAAAGGCTTGCGGGTGTCCGCAATCATCCGGGAGCATGGCGTGGATCCGACGGTCCGCGCCATGTCCATATCCGAGCCACCAGTAGACGACTTCTCATGCTGAGAACTGGCGATATCGCCCCCGATTTCGAGCTGCCGGACCAGGACGGAAATCCGGTGCGCCTCTCCTCGCTCCGGGGTTCGCGCGTGGTCCTCTTCTTCTATCCGCGCGCCGACACGCCGGGGTGCACGATCGAGGCGTGCGAGTTCCGGGACTATTCCGCTGAGTTCGACAAGGAGGGGGTGGTGATCCTGGGCATCAGCCCCGACCCCGTCCGCGACGTCCGCGCCTTCCGCGACAAGTTCCAGCTCTCCTATCCGCTGCTGGCCGATGCGGACCACGAGGTGGCGGAGCTGTACGGGGTGTGGCAGGAGAAGTCGATGTTCGGCCGGACGTTCATGGGCGTCGTGCGGACGACGTTCGTAATCGACGAGGAGGGGCGGATCGCGAGGATCTACGAGAAGGTCGACCCGGTCGGGCACGCGGCGGAGGTGCTGCAGGGGTTGTAGGTCCTCACGCGAAGCCGCGGGGGATCTCACGCGAAGCCACGAGGCCGCGAAGGGGGTCTCACGCAGAGCCGCTGAGACGCAGAGGGATCGCGCGAAGAGCCCGGCTTCGTCATTCCCCAATCGTTCTTTTTCTTGATTGGGTAAACGTCCTCGGCCGGCCGGAAGCGGTGAACCTCCGCGGCTCAGCGGCTCTGCGTGATGCCTCTGCAGTTCAGTTCGTGGCTTGGCGGCTTCGCGTGAGCCCCTGTCGTCACTGCTGAGGCCGACACCAGGCCCAGGGCGACGGCGGGCCGGCCATACCCCGGCCGCTCGCGCTGTCCGCCAGAGTTGGGGCCGCCGCACCCGCGGGCGCGGGCCGTCGCCGTTCCGTGACCGCCGGCGCGCGGCCGTCGGGGCGCGGGCGTTCCCGGTTGAACAGGCGGCACACCTCCTCCCGCTGATCCGCGGCCAGCACATCGGCCACGGCGTCCTGCGCGCGCCGCTGCGCGGCCCGAAGTTCCTCCACGATCGGCTGCGCTTCCGGGCCCGGCCGGATGAACCCGCGGTTCATCGCCCCGCCCCCGCTCCGCTCGAGCAGCTCCTCGACCAGGCGATCGGTCTCGTCCTGGGCGGCCTCGGCGATCGAGTCGAGCGCCGCGATCTGCGCGGAGGTGAGCCCCAGTTCGGACCGGTATCCGAGCAGCGCGTAGACGGGCGGCGGATCGAGCGAAGCCATCGTCACGATTCCTTCCGCATCAGGGGGAACGCCGACGCCGCCCGGCACGGTGGCGCAACCGCCGGCCAGCGCCCCCACCATCATCATCCGTGACAGCACCTTCACTCGATCGATCATCATCGGCTTCCTCGAGGTTGTCGCGCCGCGGCCGCTTCCGCCCGCCGTCGTCGCCAGACACCTGATCCGGCGTCCGGTGTATGAACGCCCTTCGACGCGTGGCCCTGACGCCGCGTGCGTGGTCCCCGCGATGACGGACGGCAGCAATGGCTGACGAAAAGAAGAAACTCTCCGCCTCGGTCGTATGGCGCGAAGCCCGCGAGCTCGTCTGGCGACACCGACGCTACCTCGCAATCGGCTTCGCGCTGATGCTCGTCAGCCGGCTCGCGGGACTCGTACTGCCGGCGAGCTCGAAGGTTCTCGTCGACTACATCATCAACCAGGGGCGGACCGACCTCCTGGTGCCGCTCGCCCTCGCGGTCGGTGTCGCGTCCCTGGTGCAGGGAGCGACCACCTTCAGCCTGTCGCAGGTCATCAGCGTGACCGCGCAGCGGGCCATCACCGAGATGCGCCGCCGCGTGGAAGCGCACGTCGTCCGCCTCCCGATCCGCTACTTCGACTCGACCCAGAGCGGTATCCTGATCTCGCGGATCATGACCGACGCCGAGGGGATCCGGAACCTGGTCGGGACCGGCATCGTCCAGCTCGCCGGCAGCCTCATCACCGCCGTCATCTCGCTCGGCGTGCTCTTCTGGCTGAACTGGAAGCTGACGCTCGGCATCCTCCTCATCCTCGCCGTGTTCGGCGGCACCATGGCCGCGGCATTCACCCGGCTGCGGCCCGTCTTCCGCGAGCGAGGAGAGTTGAACGCGCGCGTCACCGGCCGGCTCGCCGAGACGCTCGGCGGCGTCCGCATCGTCAAGGCGTACGGCACCGAGAAACGCGAGGACCGGGTGTTCACCCGCGGGGTCCACCGCCTCTTCCGCAACGTCGCGAGGACGATCACCGGCACGTCCGCGGTCAGCGCCTTCGCTACGGTAATCATCGGCGCGGTGGGCGTACTTGTGATTATCGTCGCGGGTCGGTCGATCATCAGCGGGGAGATGACGCTCGGCGACCTGCTGGCGTACGTCCTGTTCACGGGGATGATGGCCGCGCCGGTCATCCAGATCGCCTCCATCTCGACGCAGATCAGCGAAGCGTTCGCGGGGCTCGACCGCATCCGCGAACTGCTCCAGATGACCACCGAGGGCGCGGAGGACGAGGCGAGGCAGCCCCTGTCCGACGTCCGGGGCGACGTGGAGTTCGACGACGTCTGGTTCGAGTACACCGTGGGCGTACCGGTGATACGCGGGGTCAGCTTCCACGCGCCGGCGGGGTCCACCACGGCACTGGTCGGCTCCAGCGGATCGGGAAAGAGCACGCTGATCTCGCTCATCATGGCGTTCCACCAGCCGCTCCGGGGCCGGATCCTGGTCGACGGCCAGGACCTGGGCGACCTGCGGCTGCGGGACTACCGGAAGTTCCTCGGCGTCGTGCT
>CAZJEH010000110.1:0-4331 GCA_964544905.1 uncultured Gemmatimonas sp. | reverse complement strand
AACTTCCTGTTCGACGGGACCGTCCTCGACAACATCCGCTTCGCCAAGCCGGACGCGACGCGCGACGAGGTGCTGGCCGCGGCCAGGGTCGCTCACTGCGACGAGTTCGCGCTGTCCCTCCCGGACGGGTACGACACGGTCGTGGGGGAGCGGGGCGTCAAGCTTTCCGGCGGGCAGAGACAGCGGGTGGCCATCGCGCGCGCCATCCTCGCCGACCCGCGCATCCTCATCCTGGACGAGGCCACGTCGAGCCTGGACAGCGAGAGCGAGGCGATGATCCAGGACGGCCTGAGGCGGCTGCGACAGGGGCGGACGACGTTCGTCATCGCCCACCGCCTGTCGACGATCCGCAGCGCGGATCAGATCCTGGTGGTGGAGGGCGGGCAGATCGTCGAGCGGGGGACCCACGCGGAGCTGATGGAGGCCGGGGGGCGGTATCGCGAGCTGCACGACCGGCAGTACGCGTGGGAGACGGAGCGGTTCGTCAATCCGGGTGAGGATTTCACCCCGGAAGGGGAGGTCGCGGTCCCGCGGATCAGGGTGCCCCGGGCGACGACGCTGTAGGCGACGGGAAGATCCTTCGACTCAGCCCCGGGCGTGGCCCGCACTCCGCCCGGGCTCTCCCCTCGGTCACCCCGATATCTCCTCGGTCACCCCGATCTCTCCCCTTGTCGCCCCGAGCGCAGCCGAGGGGCCTGCACTTCGCAGCCGCTGCAGCGTCTGGAAGCAATCAAAACAGGCCACTACCCTCGTTTCGCCGCCCCTACAACTCGCCTCGGGCTGACGGGAAGCGCATCCGTGCTTCCTCCACCTCCCGGGCGCAGGCGTCCGCGACCTGCCGCAGCAGCGTCCCGTCCTCCGCATCCCAGTGCCGTTCCCCCTTCGACCAGGCCGCCACGCCGCCGCGCAGATCCCGACGGCGGGGCTGGAAAGGCGCGCCGAGGTAGCCGGACGGGGTGAAGCCCAGCAGGGACGAGCATTCGACCGCCTGCAGCAGCCCCGCGCCGCCGGCCAGCTTCGTCGGGCCATCGGAGACGAGCCCGAGGGAGAGCGAGCCGGTCGCTTCCCTGACGGTCCCGTCGCGCACGCAGACGAGCAGCTGCTCGGTGTCCTTCTGACGGACGGCCACCGTGATCGCGTCCGCCGCGAGCGCATCGCAGGCCCGGCGGAGGAGCGGCGCGACGGCAGGGATGTCGAGTTGGGGTTTCGGAGCCTGGTCGGCTCCCTCGGAGGCCGGCGTCACGGCTGCGCTCCCCGGAAGGCGGGTCGGAACGACGGCCGGTCGGAGGTTCGGGTCATTGGCCGGACAGGTTCGGATGGAGAGAGTCGTTCACACCGCGGCCCGGCGGACGGTGGCAATCGGCATTCCGGGGGACGTCCGTCCCCGGGCGGGTGCCGGGAGCCATCCTACGTCGCAGCCATCGCGGGGTTTGCCGGCTACGGACGGATCCGGAGCCCGCGGACTGGTTCGTCAGGCGGGGTGGAAATGTTTTCAGGGGTGCGAACTGTGTTCGCACCCCTTCGGTGTTGGAACCGCCGCGGATAGGTGGGCTGGTCGCTCAGTCCCTCCGCTTGGCGCTCGAGCGGTTCCAATCCGTCGCGAACTTCTCGAGGTCGAAGACCTGCCAGAAATCGCGCTCCAGCTTTTCCGCGTCGTTGATGCGTGAGGCTACCGGGCTGCGTCGGCGCGGACGGGGAGGCATCTGAAGCTCCCTCGTCGGGCGCGCGACGCCGAAGGCGAAGGCCATCGAAACGCTCCTGGAAAGAATCTGGAAAAGACGTGTCGGCCGCGTTGGCCGTTAACGCGTAGTGTCGGGCGGGGATGGAGGTGACTTTAGTGGCGAATCCGGCCTCGAATGCCGATGGCCGGCGGGTGCGCGAAGGCTACCGGCCGGCCATCGAGAAGCTCCGGAGGTGGGGCGTCAGTCCGTCTCGACGACAGCCTGACCTATCGTGTTGGTGTCGGTGCCGAACCAGATCGAGCCGGTCGGTTCGTGGTAGGACATGTGTCGCACCGCGCCGCCGCCGCTGGGGATTTCGGTCACGCTGAAGTACTGCTCGGTCCGCGGGTCGAACCCGACGAGCCGGTTTGGGTTGCTCCCCGTCTCGACGACCCAGATCCGCTCGCTCGAGTCGAGCGCCATCCCGTACGGCTGGGACCGGGAGCCGCCGGGCGAGGGCCACTCCTTCACCTCCCCGCTCGCGGGGTCGAGCCGGCCGATGGACCCGCGGGCGTAGTCGGCATACCAGACAGCGCCGTCCGAGGTAGCGGCGATCCGGCGACCGCGGGCGTTGGGATACGGGAGTGTGTACTCCTTCAGCTCCAGCGTCGTCGGATCGATCATCCCGATCTTGTTGGCGCCGAACTCGTTGAACCAGGGGCGCCCCTGGCGGTCGACGACGATTCCGTACGGCCGGGAGTTCGGCGTCGGGACGGGGATGAGGCGCACCTCGCCGGTCGCTCGATCCAGCTTGCCTACGTGGTTCGAGAACTGGGCGGTGAACCAAATCGTGCCGGACTGATCGAGGACCAGCGTGTGGGGATCGCGCACGGCCGGATCGGGCATCGGGATGCGTGTGATCTCCCCGGTCGCGGGATTCAGCTTGCCGATGTGGCTCGCGGCGTTGCCCGTGAACCAGACGATGCCCTCCGGATCGACGATCAGGTTGTGCGGCCCTGTGCCCTCGCCGAGATCGAATCGCTCGAACTCGCCGGTCGTCGGGTCCAGATAGGCCGCGTAATGCGTCCGCTGCCCGACGAACCAGACCCGTCCCTGCTGATCGACGAACGGGTCGCGCGGGCGGGACGCCTCCCAGGGCACCGGCCACTCCTTGATCTGGACGGTGGCCGTGTCCGCCCCTAACGAACCGATGAATACGGTGCCAGCCGCTAGAGCGAGCACGGGTGTTTTCATGGCGACTCTCCGGGGCCGAGGTTGGTGATCCCGGACCGGGCGATCCGGGGGACTGTGCTCCAGGAAGATCAGCGGAACACCCACCGGTTCGGGCGACCGCCCTGCATCCAGTGGTATGTTTCCGCGTGCCGGAAAGTGGACCTCACTCCCTTGTCGCCCTTTGTCAGCGAGCGCAAGTCGAGGGGTCTGCACTTCCTCGAACGCGGCAGTTTCTGGAAATTATCAAACAGCCCTATCAGGTGACTACACCGCCGGCGCGGTTGTTGTTTGATTGAACGCCGGTCCGGTTCGATGAGTCACCTGCTCAGAGCGCCATTCCCTGTCGCTGCGGACAAGGCTCCCATCGCTGATCCCCGTCATATTCCCCATCAAGAGACCCGGCTACCGGGATTCCCTCGTGCGGAATCGCAAACCTCCGTGTCTCGGCGTCTCTGCGTGATGCCACTTCGCGGCATCGAGGCTTCGCGTGAGCATCCCGTCTCGGCGCGGCTTCGCGTGAGCATCCCATCGGGCCTTCGCGTGAGGATGTTACTCACGGTTTTTCACCCCGAATCCGGCGCGAATCGGTCGAAAAACCAGTTGTTAGGCCGGGGATCGGATCGCGTCGCAACCCGCGCCGGGCCTCGCTACTTACAACTTATGGCGCATTAGTCACGAAAATCGAATCGCCTGAAATACGCGCCTTAGATTTCTGTACGGTTTGAATCGGTGATCCTTCCCGGACTCTCCTGAAAGACCGACATGCCCGTTACCCGTAACCTTCGCTTGAGCGACGGCACGACCGTCACTCTCGACGATCAGGATTTTTGGCGTTTCTGGAAGGCCAAGCTGTTCGTGCACAATCGCCACGTGTGCCTCAGGGATGAGGAAGGCAAGATCCGCCGTCTGCATCGCGAGATCCTGAACATCCGCGACGCACGGATCGTTCGCTTCCTCGACGGCAACCCGCGGAACTGCACTCGGGCCAACCTCCAGGTGCTCGATCGCAGCGTGCTCGCTACGGCGCGCCCGGCACAGGGTGCCTGCTCGTTCAAGGGGGTATCTCCCTATCGCGGAAAGTGGCAGGCGACGATCCGCATTGGCGGGAAGCTCAAGTGGCTGGGGAGCTTCGATTCGGCCGAGGATGCAGCGCGCGCCTACGACGAGGCGGTGCTGCAATACCGCGGGCGCACGGGTGTCCTCAACTTCCCCCGGCGGGTGCGCCGGCGCCGCAAGGAAGTCGAGTCCGCCTGAGCTGATCGTCGCGACGCGCGTTCCGCGACCGTTTGATACTTGGAGGCCGGGCCAGCGACCATCGCTGACCCGGCCTCTTCTGGTACCTGCACCAGCACCCGCCCCTGCGGAGAAGGCAGGGGGATATCAGTACCGGTAGTGATCCGCCTTGTACGGCCCCTCGACCGGCACGCCGATGTACCG
>CAZJEH010000109.1:0-13468 GCA_964544905.1 uncultured Gemmatimonas sp. | reverse complement strand
CGGGCAGCTGGTCGGCTACCCGATCCTCGACCTGAAGCCGGACCGCTGCGACCTCCACCGTTATCTGCGGGACCTCGAGCAGGTGCTGATCGATACCCTCGCCGACTTCGGCATCCTGGCCGGCCGGATCGAGGGGCTCACGGGAGTTTGGGTGGGCGATCGCAAGCTCGCCGCGATCGGCGTTCGGGTCTCATCGGGCTGGATTACCTCCCACGGCTTCGCCCTGAACGTGATGACCGATCTGGGCTACTTCGAGACCATCATCCCCTGCGGGATCCGCGATCACGGCGTGGGGTCGATCGCCTCGGAGCTCGGGCGGCCGGTAACCATCGCGGAGGTGGAGGAGCGGGTGGCGAATCACTTCCGCCGACACTTCGGCCGCTGAAACGTTCTCCGGACCTAGTCGGTCCCCGCCGGTCGGAAGTCGAGGAACCGCTTTCGGAGTGCCTGCTCCTCGGCGATCCATTCCAGGAACCTGGATTCTACCAGGCCGCCGCTGTCGGACTGCTCTCGGGCCGCGCGGGTGGCGAGGTAGTTCGCGTATTCGTTCTGCGGGTGTCCCGCGTGACCGCGAACCCATCGCCACTCGATGGTGTGCATGGCCGCCGCCGCCACCAACGCCTTCCACAGTTCGACGTTCTCCACCTCGCCCGTCTTCCGCCGCCATCCTCGACGGATCCAGTCGTTGATCCAGCGGGTCATCGTATCCACCAGATACCGGCTGTCACTTGTGAACACGACCCGCGATGGCCGTTTGAGCGCCGCCAGCGGGATCTGCGCGCTCAGGATGGCCATCCGGTTGTTCGTGGTGTTGGGCTCGCTGGTCCAGTAGTCTCGCCGGACCCACCCCATCTTCGGGTGCTCGTACTCCAGCACGCCGGCCGCACCGCCGGGGCGGGCCTGATCCTGGAACTGGTTCCCCAGGCAGGATTCGTCCGCGTAGATGTAAACGACCCGTTCGTCCACTGAGCTCCCTGGTAGAGGCGAGGGCGGGAATGTAGTGCGGTCATGACGGCCGCCGCTACTTGACACCAAATCGTCGAACCCTAGATTTTCGCCGGCGCGCAACTGCGCGTCCCCATTGAACTTGACCCGACGAGGCGCGAATGGCCGAAGCCGCAATCCTACTCCTGGAAGACGGACGAGTATTCGAGGGCGAAGCCTTCGGCGCCTCCGGCAAGACGTTCGGCGAGGTCGTCTTCAACACCTCCATGACCGGCTACCAGGAGGTGCTCACTGATCCGTCCTACTCGGGACAGATCGTCACGATGACGTACCCGCTGATCGGCAACTACGGAACGAACGAGGAAGATTCGGAGTCCGACCACCCGCAGGTCGCCGGCTTCGTCATCCACGAGGCGCCTCCTCGGTACAGCAACTGGCGGGCGCAGGAGTCGCTCGAGAGCTACCTGCGACGAAATGGTGTCGTGGCGATCACGGGCGTCGATCAGCGGGCGCTGACGCGGCACATCCGTTCGGCGGGTGCGATGCGCGGTGCGATCGCCCCGGCCACCGCCGACCGGGACGCGCTCCTTCAGGAGGTTCTCGCGCAGCCCCGAATGGAAGGGCTGGACCTCGCTTGCGAGGTCTCCACGACCGAGAGGTACCGCGTTCCCGCCGTCGGCCCGAAGAAGTTCGACGTCCTGGCCTTCGATTTCGGCGTCAAATCGCACTCGCTCAAGCTGCTCTCCGAGCGCGGATGCGACGTTACCGTCCTGCCGGCGACCACGCCGACGGACGAGATCCTGGAGCAGGACTTCGACGGCCTCTTCATCTCCAACGGCCCGGGCGATCCGGAAGCCGTCGGTCACGTGTTGGAAACCATCCGTGCGCTCGGCGAGCGGGAGACGCCGATCTTCGGCATCTGTCTCGGGCATCAGCTCATCGCCCGCGCGTTCGGCGCGCGCACGTACAAGCTCCTCTACGGCCACCGCGGCGGGAACCACCCGGTTCGGCGCCTCGACGACGGTGTGGTGGAGATCACCGCGCAGAATCACGGTTTCGCCGTCGAGGGAGACGAGCAGGAGATCCGCGGCGCTCCCGACCTGCGGCCGACCCACATCAACCTCAACGATCGCACGATCGAGGGGCTGGAGCACCGTACGAAGCCGATCTTCTCGGTTCAGTACCACCCGGAGGCTGCGCCGGGACCGCACGATTCGCGGTATCTCTTCGACCGCATGATCGGAGACATGATACGGCGTCGCGAGGGTGCCGGAGCATCCGTTCGGATTGCTTGACAATTTTGGCCGCGGGATTATTGTTGCTGGGGTAAGCTTCGCTGCAACAAATCTTTAGGCCATCTGGCACCAACTCCCGGGCTCCCCGGGAGGGTACCCTGTCGTCATCCATTGCAGCCCGGCATCAGTTCGCAGTTCAGGTTCGCCATCCGAACCTCCTGAATGCCAAACCCTATTTCAATCCGAGGGAGGAATGTCCATGACCAAAGCGGATCTGGTGCAGCTGGCGTCCGAGGCGATCGGCCCAGGCATCACCAAGAAGGATTGCGCCGTCGTCGTTGACGCGTTCCTGAACGCCGTCAAGGACGCCATGGCTGAACACAAGAACATCGAGATCCGCGGGTTCGGGACGTTCAAGGTGCGGGAGCGGAAGAGTCGGCTGGCGAGAAACCCTCGCACCGGCGATCCGGTCGAGGTTCCGCCGCGCGCGGTGCCGGTCTTCAAGCCATCGAAGGAGCTGAGGGCGCTCGTCGAGGAGCGGCCGCTGAGCGTCTGACGACAGGGAGCCGGCGTGGGCCGGCTTTCTCTTTTCTCTCCGGGCGTTCTTCTTGCTCCAGGCGTCGTTCAGACAACCCTTCGGAGGTGTGCGAGAGTCGATGCAGCCTTCGAATGCGCATTGCATCGACGCGTACCGGAGCCGCCCATGCTCGTCCAGGAAGTCCGCACAGAGATGGAGCCGCGCGAGGTAATCCGCCTCGCGCGAGAGTTCTTCACGACCCGGTTCACCCCCTACGCGGCCTTCGTACAGGAGGAAAGCGAGGGTCACATCTCCCTCAGCACGGATGCCGGCGAGGTCGTCATCGGGACCGGGCGGGAAGGCGATCGCACGGTCGTGCGTGGGTCGACGTCTCGACTTCATCACGAGCTTTCCCAGTTCCTCGCGACGCTGGATCCCGCCGGCGACGTTCGACAGAACGTCCTCGGGCCGGGCGTCTCGGGTGCTGGTTGACCACGCGGTCCCAGGCCCGCTGGCTGACAGCCCGAACCGAGTGCGTGAACCGTCCGGCGACGCCGGGGGTAATGACGTCCGTGCGCATCCGAGCCCTCTTCTTCGCTTCGTACCGCGACATGGCCGGTTCCGAGGAGATCTCCGTCGATCTCGCCCCGGAATCGTCGGTAGTCGATCTCGTCGCCCAGCTGCGTTCGCGCGGGCGGGAGTGGCAGGGCCTTCCCCCGTCTCCCGCCGTCGCGGTCAACCGCGTCTACGCTTCGTTGGATACGCCGCTGCGCGACGGGGATGAGGTCGCCTTCATCCCCCCGGTGAGCGGAGGTTGACGTGGGTCGCCCTCGCGTCGCCGTCACGACCGACCCCATCGATCCCTGTGCGTTCCTCCGGGACGTCGCTCGGCCCGAGGACGGGGCAGTGTTGCTCTTCCTCGGGGTCGTCCGGAATCACAACGAGGGCCGCGAAGTGAGTCACCTCGATTACGAGGCTTTCGTGCCCATGGCGGAGTCCACCCTGGGCGAGATCGTCCAGGAGGCGGAGGCCAGGTGGGACACGGGCGCGATCTACGTCGTGCACCGGTATGGCCGGTTGGAGATCGGGGACGCCAGCGTGGCCATCGCAGTGGCCGCTCCGCATCGGGGCGATGCCTATGCGGCTTCCCGCTACGTGATCGAGGAGCTAAAGAGGCGGGTGCCGATCTGGAAGAAGGAAGGCTACGCTACCGGCGAGACGGAGTGGCTCGGTGTCGACGCGCCCGAAGGGATGAGCGCGGAATGAACGTCCCGTTGGTAGGGATCAGCCGTGGGGCATCCGCTCGAGTCGCACCCTTCCCGGAAGCGAGCGGGGACATGCGCGACGCATTCGGCCGCCGGATCGAGTATCTGCGCATCTCCGTTACCGACAAGTGCAACCTCCGATGCGTGTACTGCATGCCGGAGGAAGGGCTACCCTGGCTGCGGCGCGAGGCGCTCCTGACGTACGAGGAGATCGCCGCTATCGTTGCGACGATGGCGCCGATGGGGCTGCGGAAGATCCGCATCACTGGCGGCGAGCCGCTCATCCGGCGCGACCTTCCCCGACTCGTCGAGCTCCTCCGGCGGATCCCCGGCATCGAGGACATCGCGCTTTCGACGAACGCTGTGCTCCTCGAGGAGAGCGCGACGGCCCTCCGCGACGCGGGCGTCGACCGCATCAACGTTTCGCTCGATTCGCTCGTTCCGGAGCGGATCGACGCGATCGCCAGACGGCGGGGCGCTGCCGAGCGCATCTTCCGTGGTCTGTCCGCCGCCGAGGCGGCAGGCTTCGCGCCGATCAAGATCAACTGCGTGGTCATGCGCGGCCGCAATGACGACGAGATCGCCGGCTTTGCACGCATCACGCTGGATCGCCCCTGGCACGTGCGGTTCATCGAGGTGATGCCGACCGGGGAGAACCTCGGCGTTTCCGCCGACGACTTCATCTCGGCGGACGAAGTCCTCGACATCATCCGCGGGCTCGACTCGATCGTCCCGGTCGCCGGCCCCCCGGGCAACGGTCCCGCGCGGTACTTCGCGTTGCCGGGTGCCGCGGGGACGATCGGCGTCATCAGCCCCATGAGCCACAACTACTGTGACCGCTGCAACCGGATGAGGCTCACGGCGGACGGTCAGCTCCGCCCGTGCCTGTTCGGCCACATCCAGACGAACCTGAGGGATCCGCTGCGACGGGGTGAGTCCATAGAGCCGCTCGTGCGCCATACGCTCGGCATCAAGCCTGAGCGTCACTGGCTGGTGCAGGGGAGTGACTCCGGCAGCGGCGGTTTGCTGGCGCTTTCTCAGGTGGGTGGCTGATCCGACCTCTTCAGGCCTCTCGCTCGCCCTGTTCGAGCCGGAGATCCCTCCCAACGCGGGAAACATCGCCAGGGTCTGCGCAGCGACGGGTACTCCGCTGCATCTGATCGGGCGGCTCGGTTTCTCTTTCCGGCATCCCGCGGCCCGCCGGGCAGGGATGGACTACTGGAAGGAGGTCGTGCTATCGCGCTGGGTCTCCTACGAAGATTTCCTCGCTTCCCGCGCCGATGGACGGATCGTGGCCTTCTCGACCCGGGGCGAGCACTTACTCTGGGACCTGGCCTTCAACCCGGGCGACACCCTCCTGTTCGGCCCCGAATCCCGCGGCCTTCCTTCCCATATCCTGGCTTCCCCTGGCGTGCTTACCGTCAGGATCCCGATGCTTCCCGGAACGCGCTCGCTGAACCTCGCGACAGCCGCCGGAATTGGCCTGTACGAGGCATTGCGGCAGACCCGGCCAGTGACGCTCGAATGAGCCGCAGGCGTCGCGTTGACAGTACCGATTGGCCTGTCTACTTTTGCGCCGCTACGTCCCGGCCGGGACGGTCGCGAACTTGAAACATTTCGGGAAGGCGCCGGAGCATGGATAAGATCACGGTTGTCGGTGCGGGGAACGTCGGCGCGACGGCGGCTCAGCGGGTGGCCGAGAAAGAACTCGCTCGCGAGGTCGTCCTTATCGACGTGGTCGAAGGGATCCCGCAGGGGAAGGGTCTCGATCAGTGGGAGACCGCTCCCATCGAAGGCTTCGACAGCCGTGTGATCGGTACCAACGGATACGAGGAAGCGGCCGGTTCCGGCATCTTTATCGTCACTGCAGGCATCGCGCGGAAGCCGGGCATGAGCCGCGACGACCTGCTGAACACCAACGCCGGGATCGTTCGCCAGGTCTCCGAGAACATTCGTCGGGTCGCGCCGGACGCCATCATCATCGTGGTCAGCAACCCGCTCGACGTGATGTGCTGGGTGGCCAAGGAGGCCAGCGGTTTCCCGCGTGAGCGTGTGATCGGAATGGCCGGGGTGCTGGACACGGCGCGGTACCGCTCCTTCCTGGCGCTCGAGCTGGACGTATCCGTCGAGGACATCCAGGCGATGGTGCTGGGCGGCCATGGCGACACGATGGTGCCGCTCATCTCCTACACTACGGTTTCCGGAATCCCGATCACCCAGCTGCTCGACAAGGAGCGCCTCGATGCGATCGTCGCCCGCACACGTACCGGCGGGGCTGAGATCGTGCAATACCTGAAGACCGGCTCCGCGTACTATGCTCCATCGGCCGCGGCCGTCCAGATGGCCGAGGCGATCGTGAAGGACAAGAAGCGGATCCTCCCCTGCTCAGCCTGGCTCGAAGGCGAGTACGGAATGCGCGGGCTGTTCCTCGGGGTTCCGTGCAAGCTGGGCAGGAACGGGCTCGAGCAGATCATCGAGGTCGAGCTGACCGCCGAGGAGCGGGAGGCGCTCGAGCGATCCGCAGAAGCGGTCCGCGAGCCGATGCGGGTCATCGGCGGCTGAGCTGTAAACTCGCCGGCCAATCCCGCCGGCGGGTTCCTTAGGTTCCGCAGGTGGAGTCGTGTCCACGAAATCGATAGAGGTGCACAACCGCGGTTTGACCACCGCGCTGCGTTACCGGGGCCGTGAGGGGATGTGGACGTGGATGCTCCACCGAACCACCGGCCTGGGAGTCCTCCTCTTCCTGGTCATCCACGTCGTCGAAACCGCGGCCATCATCTACAGCCCGGAGTTCTACGACGAGGCGCTCTCCTTCTACAAGACGCCGTTCTTCCGCTTCGCCGAGCTGATCATTTTCTTCGGCGTGCTGTTCCATGCCGTCAATGGGCTCCGTATCGTCATCCAGGATTTCTGGCCGATGGTGATGCGTAGGCAGCGTCAGTTCGCCTGGGCGGTCGGCGTGGTCGTTGTGCTCGCGATGATTCCGATAACATGGACGATGATCGCTCCGGTCTTCGGGCTTGCTGATGAGCCCGGTTCTCAGCGCCACATCGAGCGGTGCGCGCGGACGCCGGACGCACCGGCGTGCGTGATGGCAACCGGGGAGGGAACGCAATGAGCGCCGGCGTAGACGTCGCGAGCGCGCGGACGCCAAGAAGGGGCGGCGGGCATGCCCGACCCGCGGGGGGGCGAGGAGGCTTCGAGGTCTACTCCTGGTTCTTCATGCGCATCTCCGGCCTCGCCCTCATCCTGCTGGCGTTGTACCACCTCATCTGGTGGAACCTGGTGATCGGCGTCGAACACCTGGACTCGCAGGTGGTGATCGAGCGCTGGCGCAATCCACTCTGGCGGATGTTCAACGTCGCCCTGATCACGTTCGCCATCCTTCACGGAATCAACGGCGCGCGGTACAGCATCGAGGACTACGTGCCGCGAGGAGGATGGCAGGTGGCGGTCAAGGCCATCGTCTACACGATACTCTTCGCGACGCTCGCCGTCGGCACGTTCGCGCTGCTCACGTTCGACCCCGCGCTCCTGCTGGCCGACGGATGATTCACACACATACGTACGACGCGCTGGTGGTGGGCGGGGGCGGCGCGGGGCTCATGGCGGCGATCTACCTCTCCCGCGTCCCGGGGGTCCGCACCGCGGTCATCTCGAAGCTCTACCCGACCCGCTCGCATACCGGGGCCGCGCAGGGCGGCATCGGCGCCGCCCTGGGAAACCTCGAGGAGGACCATCCCGAGTGGCACGCCTTCGACACGGTCAAAGGCTCCGACTATCTCGGCGACCAGGATGCGATCGAGGTGATGTGCCGCGAGGCGATCGACGTCGTGATCGACCTCGAGCATATGGGGCTCCCCTTCTCGCGAACCCCCGACGGTCGTATCGCGCAGCGCCCCTTCGGCGGCCACACCCACCACTTCGGCCAGGGTCCCGTGCGTCGGTCCTGCTACGCGGCGGACCGCACCGGCCACATGATCCTCCAGACCCTCTATCAGAACTGCATCAAAAACGGCGTCGAGTTCTTCGATGAGTTCCAGGTGATGGACGTACTGATCGAGGAGGGCCGCTGCGTCGGGGTGGTGGCGTACCAGGTGGCGACCGGCGACTTGCACGTTTTCCGGGCGAAAGCGGTCAACTTCGCGACGGGCGGGTGCGGTCGGATCTTCTCGATCACCTCGAACGCGCACGCGAACACGGGGGACGGGCCCGCGATTGCGCTCCGGCGTGGGGTCCCGCTCGAGGACATGGAGTTCTTCCAGTTCCACCCGACCGGTATCTACAAGCTCGGGATCCTGATCACCGAGGGCGTACGCGGCGAAGGGGGTGTGCTCCGCAACGACCACGGCGAGCGCTTCATGGAGCGATACGCTCCGACGATGAAGGACCTCGCGTCGCGTGACGTCGTATCCCGCGCCATCTACCACGAGATCCGCGAGGGCAGGGGCATCAACGGGAAGCGCTATGTGTATCTCGACGCCACGCATCTCGGTGCGGAGGTGATCGAGAAGAAACTCCCGGACATCGCCGACTTCTGCCGTACCTACCTCGGTGTGGACCCGGTCCGCGAGCCGATGCCGATCCAGCCGACGGCTCACTACGCAATGGGCGGCATCCCGACGGATATCGACGGCCGCGTCGTCATCGACGGGAACGGTACGCTGATTCCCGGCCTCTACGCTGCCGGCGAGACCGCCTGCGTATCCGTCCACGGTGCCAACCGGCTCGGGACCAACTCGCTGCTCGACCTGGTGGTCTTCGGAAAACGGTCGGGCGTGGACATGGCGCGCTTCTGCCTGGAAAACGACCACGGTCCGCTGCCCGCCGATCCGGCCGGGCCGGTGAAGGCGGAACTGGAGCGCCTGCTGACGTCCAGCGGATCGGAGCCGGCGGCGCGCCTCCGTGAGGAACTGCAGGACACGATGATGGACTACGTCGGCGTGTTCCGGGAGGAGAAGGGTATGCGCCTGGCCATCGAGAAGATCCAGGAACTGCGGTCCCGGTACGCCGATGTCCGGGTGATGGACAAGGGGTGGCGCTTCAACACCGACCTCCTCGAGGCCTGGGAGCTCCGGAACTTGCTGGATCTGGCGTACGTGACCGCGGTGAGCGCCCTGAATCGCACGGAGAGCCGCGGCGCGCACTCGCGTGAGGACTACCCCAAGCGGGATGACCGGAACTGGCTCAAGCACACGCTCGCTTCGCTCGACGACAACGGGCAGGTGAACATCGCCTACAAGCCGGTGACGATCACTACTTTCGAGCCGAAGGAGCGGGTTTACTGATGCCGAAGGTCAGGCTGCGCATCCAGCGCTTCGATCCGGACAACGACGCGGCGCCGTACTACCGCGAGTACGACGTCGAGGTCGAGCCCACCGACCGCGTGCTCGACGCGCTGAACGCAATCAAGTGGTACCAGGACGGGACCCTCACCTACCGCCGCTCGTGCGCCCACGGCGTCTGCGGTTCGGACGCGATGCGCATCAACGGGGTCAATCGCCTCGCCTGCAAGATGCTCATGCGCGATGTGGGCGAGCACGTCACGATCGAGCCGCTGATGGGGTTCCGGGTAGTGAAGGACCTCGTGGTCGACATGGAGCCGTTCTTCGAGCAGTACCGGTCGGTCATGCCGTACCTGGTCAACGACGAACGCGTTCCGGATCGTGAACGGCTCCAGTCGGTGGAGGAGCGCGAGGTCTACGACGACACAACGAAATGCATCCTCTGCGCGGCGTGTACCACCTCCTGTCCTTCGTTCTGGGCGGACGAGGAGTTCGTCGGGCCGGCAGCGATCGTCAACGCCCACCGCTTCATATTCGACAGCAGGGACAAGGCTGCGGCCGAGCGGCTCGATATCCTTAACGATCGCGAGGGGGTCTGGCGCTGCCGGACGATCTTCAACTGCACGGAAGCATGCCCACGCGAAATCAAGATCACCCGGGCGATCGGCGAGGTGAAACGCGCGATCCTGTACGGGAAGGGCGGCTGAGCGCGCTTTCCTGGCGGCAGGTTCCGAGGGACATCCGCCAAAGCAACCCAAGATGAGTTCGATCCTCGCCTCGGAGAGCAGGCCCGATCTCTCCGAGGCGAGGCGCGTATTGGGCCGGTACTGGGGCTATCCGGACTTCCGCCCGGGGCAGAGCGACGTCGTCGCTTCGATCGTCGAAGGTCGGGACACCGTGATCGTCATGCCGACCGGCGGCGGCAAGTCGATCTGCTACCAGGTGCCTGCGCTTCTCCTCCCGGGGATCACGATCGTCGTCTCCCCGCTCATTTCGCTGATGAAGGACCAGGTTGACCGGCTCCAGCAGCTCGGCATCCCGGCCCTGCTGATCAACTCCAGCCTCTCACCGTCCGAGCTGAACCAGTCGCTCCGCGACATCGAGTCGGGGTCGGTGAAGCTCGTTTACGTGGCGCCGGAACGCTTCGACAACGCGGGGTTCCTCGATCGCGCGCGGCGCTGGAACGTATCGCTGCTGGCGGTCGACGAGGCGCACTGCGTTTCTCAGTGGGGTCACGACTTCCGCCCTTCCTACCTGCGAATCGGGGGAGTCCGACCTCTCCTCGGGGGGCCACCTATAGTCGCGTTGACAGCGACTGCGACCCCGGAGGTCCGCGCCGACATCGAGAAGCAGCTCGGCCTGCGGAACCAACGGTCCTTCGTCACCGGCTTCGACCGGCGGAACCTGACCTGGCGGGTCCGACGGGTGAAGAACGACTCGCAGAAGGACCGTCAGCTGCTGTCGCTCCTGCAGGCCGGTGTCGATGGATCGATGATCGTGTACGCCGCGACCCGCAAGAGCGTTGACGCCCTCACGACCCTGCTCAAGGACGCCGGGCTCCCCGCCGTGGGATATCACGCCGGCCTGCCTGACAACGAGCGTAAGTCGTTGCAGGACGCGTTCATGGCGGGATACGCGCGGATCGTTGTCGCCACCAACGCGTTCGGGATGGGGATCGACAAGCCGGACGTGCGGCTCGTGGTCCACTACGAGATGCCGGGGAACCTCGAGGCGTACTATCAGGAAGCGGGACGCGGCGGAAGGGATGGAGGGCCGGCCAACTGCGTCCTTCTCCACGCCTATCGGGACCGGTTCACACACGAGTTCTTCATCGACCAGACGCACCCGCCTCGGGAGCTGGTCGAACGGACCTTCCGGGAGCTGCGATCGCGGGCAAGCGCCGACGGGGTGGCACCCATCAGTCCGGCCGAGCTCGGCCGCGTCGTGGCGAGAGGGAAGGGCGAGCGACAGGTCGATGCCGCCCTGAGGGTGCTGGAGGAGGCGGGTCTCATCGCGGGCGGGAAGGCATCAACCGGGGAGACGCTCGGGTTGATGCGCCTCGTCGCATTGCCCAGACGGATCCGAGATGAGCTGTCCGCCAGTGGGCGGGAGGAGGAGGTCCGCTACCTGCGCCGGCTCTGGAAGCTGGCCAACGGGGAGGTCATCCACCGGGGCGTGAGCCTTTCGCCTCGCGAGGTCTACGCCGCGGGTGGCGGCTACGCCCGGGCGAAGGAACTGCTCGATCGCCTTCAGCGGGAAGGCTTCATTGAATGGGCAGAGCGCACGGCCGATGGGATCGTGGTGCTCGATCGCTCGAGTCGGCTCGACCGTCTCCCGATAGACTGGCGCTACCTGGAAGCGCGTCGAAGGAACGACGAGCGGAAGCTGAAGGAGATGCAGGGTTACGTGTACGCCGAGACCTGCCGGCGAGCGTACGTCCTGCGGTACTTCGGCGAGCACGGCCTGGAGCGGGACTGCGGTGCCTGCGACGTATGCCTCGGAGAGCGCTCGGACTACTCCGACGACACGCCTGCACCGCGAGCAAGACGGCGATCGAAGGCTGCGGACCCCCCGCCGCGAAAGGACGATGCTTCCAGCGGCAACCCCGTCCTGCTCGAGACCCTGAAGAAGTTGCGCTACCGCCTGGCGAAGGAGGCCTCGATCCCTTCGTACTGTATCTTCTCGGATGCCACGCTCACCGCGATCTCCGAGGCCGCCCCCACTTCCGAGGCCGAATTGCTCCGGATAAAGGGAGTCGGTCCGGCGAAGATCAAGAAATACGGCCCGTCCTTTCTTCGCGTGATCGCCGAGTACCTCGAGGCGTGAAGTGAGTTCGCCTCGCAGCGACTTTCCCTTTCCGGCACACGGCTCGCCACGTTAGTTTTCGTAGTGCCCGCACTACGCGACCGGCGGACGTTCACCGGAATGTCGCAGATCATGGAGCGGTACCTGAACGAGAGCCACCTGATGATCCGCGACATGGTGCGCGACTTCGCCCAGCGCGAGATCGCGCCCGTCGCCCGTGAACTGGATCGCACGGGCACGTTCCCGTGGGAGAACGTCAAGAAGATGGCCGAACTCGGGCTCCTCGGCATGCCGTGGGACGAGGAGCTGGGAGGCGCGGGCCTGGACGCGATCAGCTACATCGTTGCCATCCACGAGCTGGCGAAGGTCGATGCGTCGCATGCGATCACGGTCTCGGCGCACACGACGCTGGGAACCTCGCCGATCGTGAACTTCGGAACACCCCAGCAGCGCGAGCGATTCGTACCACTGCTGGCCGGCGGGCGCGTCCTCGGCGGCTTCGGGCTCACCGAGCCGGCGGCAGGTTCCGATGCCGGCGGCACGCAGACCACCGCGGTCCGTGCAGACGGCGGATGGGTCATCAACGGCAACAAGGTGTTCATCACCCACGGCGGTGTGGGTGAGGTATTCGTGGTGACAGCGGTGACCGATCCCGACGCGGGTACCCACGGGATCACCGCGTTCATCGTCACCAAGCCGACCTGCGACATCGAACGCGCGGAGGAGCTGGGAATCGGCCACGCGCCCGAACTCGAGTTCACATCTGGCGTAAGGTCGGGCAAGAAGGAAGACAAGATGGGCTGGCGCGCCTCCGATACGCGGGAACTGATCCTGGAGGACGCCTTCGTACCCGACGAGAACGTGCTGGGCGAGATCGGTGCCGGCTTCGTGAACTTCATGAAGACACTCGATGCCGGCCGGATCGGAATCGCCGCTCTCTCCCTGGGGATCGCCGAAGGAGCGTTCGAGCAGTC
This sequence comes from uncultured Gemmatimonas sp., assembly GCA_964544905.1. Classification (GTDB taxonomy): domain Bacteria; phylum Gemmatimonadota; class Gemmatimonadetes; order Longimicrobiales; family Longimicrobiaceae; genus WHSP01. The sequence goes on along the minus strand of CAZJEH010000109.1, from coordinate 442 downwards.
CCTCGCGTACGCGAATGAGCGCCAGCAGTTCGGTAAACGCATCGGGGAGTTCCAGGCCATCCAGTTCATGCTGGCCGACATGGCCACGGAGATCGAGGCGGCGAAGCATCTCGTCTATCACGCCGCCTCGCTCATGGAGGCCGGACTTCCATACTCGAGAGAAGCATCCATGGCGAAGCTCTATGCGTCGGAGCTGGCCATGCGAGTGACGATCAAAGCCGTGCAGATACACGGCGGTTACGGATACACGACAGACTATCCCGTCGAGCGGATGATGAGAGATGCGAAGATATGCGAGATCGGTGAAGGCACGAGCGAAATCCAACGCCTCCTGATCGCCCGCTCTCTCCTCCGGGACATCGACGGTACAAACGGGTGAACTCACTTGGAGCGTCCGACAACACAGAAGCCGAACGGAAGCCGAGATCGATGCAGTAGAGAG
>CAZJEH010000108.1:0-13622 GCA_964544905.1 uncultured Gemmatimonas sp. | reverse complement strand
TCGAGCAGGAGCAGGTCCGGCTCCTCGAGCAGCACGCGGCAGAGGGCCACGCGGCGTCTCTCGCCGCCAGAGAGCATCTCGACGGAGGCGTCCGGCGGCGGAAGGCGGAGCGCGTCCATCGCGATCTCGATCTTCCGGTCGAGATCCCAGAGGTTCTCCGCATCGATCCGATCCTGGAGCTTCGCCTGCTCCTCGATCAGCGCGTTCATCTCGTCGTCCGAGGTGACCTCGGCGAACTTCATGCTGACCTCCTCGAACCGCCGCAGGAGGTCGCGCTGGTGCTTCACCGCCTCCTCGACATTGCCGCGGACGTCCAGCGCGGGGTCGAGTTGCGGCTCCTGAGGCAGATAGCCGATGCGCGTGCCCTCAGCCGCCCAGGCCTCTCCGTTGAAGTCGGTATCGACCCCCGCCATGATGCGCAGGAGCGAGCTTTTGCCGGATCCGTTCGGCCCGACCACCCCGATCTTCGCGCCGGGGTAGAACGAGAGCCAGATATCCTTGAGGATGACGCGATTTGGAGGGACGACCTTCGTCAGCCCCTTCAGAACGTAGATGAATTCAGGACCAGCCATTTCGCTATCGAAGTGTCTGCGATTCGCGCGCGCGACAGTCGCGCGCCGATAACAGGCGCCCGCCCGAGGCGAAGGCCTCGAGCGGGCTTACCCCGCGTCGTCGGTTCGGCTCCCCGGCCCGTGTCAGCCCGCCGTAACCGGGATGCGAACGCGGGTCTGTTCCCATTCGAGCACGAGATCAACTGAGTTCGCCCCCGTGGGTTCGCCCGTGATCGTGAACATCTCGACGGGTGAATCGATCGTCTCCGAGGAGACCTGGGCGCGCCCGACCTCCTGCGCCCGGATCTCCGGCGTGTACTGGCTCTCGATCCCCCACTGAGTCGTCGACCGGTTGACGATCACCGTCCACTGCTCCCGACGGGGGACCGTATAGAGCGAGTAGGAACCCGGCTCCACGGCGATCCCGGCGATCCGCGCCACGACGGGAACGTGGATGATGGTCGGCTCGTTCGCGCCCGTCCGCCAGATGGTGTCGTAGGGGACCAGCCCCCCGAAGATCTGCCTCCCCCGCATCGATGGGCGGCCGTAGCAGACCTTCAGTTCCGAGCCGGCGAACTGGACCGTCGCGGAGTCGAAGGGGCTGGGACGGCCGGCGACCTCCATCCGCTCGTCCGGCACGCACGCCGCGGTCACCTGGGCCTGCGCCATTGTCTCGCTGCCCGGTGCGGCCGAAGCGGCCTCGGTCTGAGCGTCGGGGGCTTCCGCTCCTCCGCAGGCTGTGATGGCCACGAGCAAGGCCGATAGTCCCGCTTTTCGTAGCAACATCGCTCCTCCGTTCCTCGGGTTTCCGGGTTCGTGCGGCCGGCCAATCTAGAGCTTCGAGGGGCGGAAGGGAACGGGGCGAAGGACGGGACGGAACGCACCTGGTCGGACTCGCCGCCCCTCCATCCTGTGCGTACCCGCACGCGCGACGGCCAACGAGATCGCCTGGGTCTCAGCCGGCAGGCATAGAGACGACTCCCGAGAACCCACCGGGCAAAGGTCTCGTGATGGCGGGGTTCTGTGTACCCTCTGCGGCTTTGCGGCTTCGTGTGGTGCCCCCGATCTCATCCGCTCGAAGATCGGGCGCGGCAGCTCACAGCACCCCGTCCAACCTGGCGTAGGCTGCCCATCCGCTTCCTCCGCGTAGCGGCCTGGCAACATCGAAGCGCATGAGACCGTCCAGCGCGCTGAACCCCACGCCGGCCGAAACCAGGCTCGGATCTGCCTGAATGTCTCCGCGATCTCCCGCCCACCCGACATCGCCGAAGACCACGAGCCTGGCTGCCGGCCCTCGCGTCCCCACCTCTGCCCTTGCCATCCAGAACGCGGTCCCGGCGACGCGATCCCGGGCATCGAACCCCCGAACCGTCGACGCGCTCCCAAGCTGCCACATCCGTTGCAGGGGGACGGGTCCGAATGACGTACCAGCCGCGGTCTCGATACCCGCGGCGATCCCCCCGATCGGAATCACGGTCTGCAGGTCGAACCGCAGTCTCGCGAAGCGGTGCGTGCCGGTTTCACCCTGAGCGGTCAGTGTGGTCGTGGCACGGACGCGGTCCGGGTTCACCCCGGCCGACAGGAGCAGCGTTGACTCGGCACCGAGCTGCCTGCCCTCGTCGGCTTCCGGATTGTCCCGGAATTGATGGTCTCCCAACCAGCGTCGGATGCTGGCATCGGTTCTCTTCTCGACCGCGGTCTGCCTCTCGAAGTAGCTGCGGAGGGAGACCTCGACACGAGGGCTCAATCGGTACTCGGCGCCCAGCGCCACGCCCGTCGCCCGGTAGTAGTCTCCCTCGTCGCGGCCGAAGGCCAGGGCCGCGAACGAGTTGCCCAGCCCGAACGGCCGATCGCTCGGCGTGAACGCCTCCAGGCGCCGGTAGACCTCGAAGGACTGCGAGCCTCCGTACCGTGACCGCGTCAGCCCGATGACACCGGATGGCTCGCGTTCGGCGAGGCCGATCCACACCGCCCCCGTCACCTCCACGGGATCGAGTCGCACCGACGCCAGCGTTCCGAGCGTGAGCCCTTCGACGCGATTGTAGCGAAGCAGCGAACCGGCGACCGGGACCCAATCGACATCGGGACGACGCGTCGCGAGTGCGCGAGCACCCGATGCATCGATCAGAGAGGCGAGTTCGTCCAGGGTTTGTATGTCAGCCAGCCGTCCCTCCTCCGAGTAGATGGACGGGGGGAGATAGGGACCGTTCAGCAACAGCGTCGTGTCGCGGGGGATGAAGACAACGTCTCCGCGGCAATCCTCGTCATCCTCATCACAACCTGGGTCGATCAGCAAGTGTTGCGCAGTGTCGTATGCCAGTGGGGGAAGCGGAGGCTCATCATCGGCCGCGATCTCGTAGTCGTCGTAGGCGCGTTCGAAGGTGAGCGTGCCGGAGACGCCTCCCACCTCCATCGTCCCCTCGAAGGTGATCAGCGAGGGCATCCACCACCGGTCATCCCATAGCGAGTATTCGATCAACAGGTGGCGGATGGAGAACACCGCGTCGGGGACCGGAACCGGGATCAACCCGCCGGCCGGCTCGGGCGAAAACCTCAGCGGCGCGGCGAGGGTGAAGACGCCGCGGACTGGCGCGTAAGTGTCCGCATCCAGCCAGAGCGAGCCGTTTACGAGTGTGGGGACCGACCTGCGGGGGAGGATCTGTAGCTCCAGCAGGCGGATCGTTCGGCCGTCGGCCAGCCGGATCGTCGTGGTTTCGCCCGACCGGAAGCGGTAGTGTGCCTCGCTTCCGATGGCGAGCGGATGGATGGGGTCGTACTCGTTGTCATCGCTGTCACCGTCACCGCCCCCTCTGTCCGCGCGGTCGTTCTCGACAATGCGCAGCAGCATGGCATCGGCGGGGTTGAAGGCCAGGTCCAGCGCGTCGTTGAGGTCCCCTTCATCCGGGGACAGCAATCCCCTTCGCACGATCGGGATCGCCTGGCGGGCGCCGAGGATCTCCGCCTCCTCGGGCCCGTCGCGGCGCCAGAGCAGCCGTGCCGCCGTCTCCGAGCGGTACACCGGTCGATCGCGCCTCAGCACGCGCAACCCTACGACAACCCGTTGCCGTCCCGTGACGCGATAGCTCGAGATCCGCTCGTTCTCGACCATGGACGCCGTCCGCGCACCGAGTACCATGGCGGCCGCCACCGAATCCAGGTAGGCGGGGTCCGGGGTTTCAGCGGCGGGAACGCCGACCTGAAGCAGGGCGGCGGCGAGCAGAACGGCAGTCGACAAGGGATGGACCTGGCTGTTGTTGACCGGCTACCCGCCCAGGGGCATTGGTTGGAGACGGCAGTCCGGACGCGTGGTAGTTCCTGAGCACGGGACCATTCGTCGCCAACGCAGTACCGTTGTCGGCCGGCCCGGCCTGCGTGAGACGGCGAAGATTTCCGGCTCCGCCCCACGAGCACGAAACGCACCTACGGCTGAGTCTACGGGCGCCGAAGCGATGAGGTTTCGGCCCGAAGGGGAAGGTTGGGGGCGCCGACCCCTGTCCTCAGTTCGCCGACAGGGCGCGTGGCGCGAGGTGTCGCTCGAAGAACCTCCATGTACTGTCCCAGGCGTCGCGCATGGCAGGGGTGTCGACGACCTGGAAATGCGTATCGACGAGTCGGCTGAAGAAGTGTCCGCCGGATGGATTCTCGTATACGTGGATCTCCGCGAGGTCCGGCTTCTTCACCTGCAACGCGTGCAACAGCATCTCCGACTCGACGAAATCGACATCGGCATCGTTGGTCGCTACCTGCACCATGAAGGGGACACCGAGTTTGTCCACCTGGTAGACCGGTGAGCGCTCGATGTAGATGTCCGGCCGCTCATGTGGGAGCGCCCCAATGCGTTCCTGCCGGAGGAAATGGGACTGGTACGCGGGCCCCTTGTACGAGAGGCGGAATACGAGATTCGCGACCGGGGCGACCGCAACCGCGGCGCGGAAAGGGTGTTCGTCTCGGAATACCGCGAGCGCGGCGATCAGGCCACCGTGGCTCCAGCCCATGATCCCGATCCGATCCAGATCGACGTGGGGGAGATTCTCGCGGATGTAGTCCACCACGGAGATGACGTCGTCGACCTCGTAGCCCCCGTAGTCGATCATCTCGTAGAACTCCGCGCCGTATCCGGTGCTGCCCCGGTAGTCGGGCGCGATCACGACGTATCCCCGCTTGACGGCCTCCTTCACGAATGGCAGGTAGCCCGCGCTGAAGTCGCTATGGACGCCTCCGTGCACCCAGATCAGGGCGGGCAGCCGGTCACCGGGGGATATGTCGAGCGGCTGGAACAGATAGGCGGGTACCGCGAGATCACCCACCCGACTGACGTATGAGAACCTCCGATAGCCGTAGGAGCCGGCGGCGTGCGCCTGATAGATGCTGTCGGTGGCCGCCTTCCTGAGCATGTCCCCCCCGTGGTCGAGGGACTTCTCGGAGGTCTCGGTAGGTGCACTGACAAGAGGCGGGGGCCGGGTCTCAGGCTGGTATGGAACGACGGCCGGGACCTGGGCGTGCAGCCACGCCGGAAATCCCGGAGTTCCTGCGAGGAGGGCAGCGACTGCCAGTCGAAGGGAGATGGCGGATGACTTCGGCATGACCTGACCTGGCACCGGTGTAAAGCAATGCGGAGCCGCGGGTAACGTGGCCGCGTGCGACCGACGACCCGGTTGCGAATGTAGTCCCGGAACTCCCCAAGAGCCAGCTTGCTGCAGGCTCTCCATTGAAGGTCGTCACTTTCCGGGACGACTTTTAGCCGTCTACGGCTAGAGCAACCGCTTATCGTCCACCATGCGTGGCCGCCACCTCGACGAGATTGCGGAACAGCGCCCGCCTCACCTCCGCCAGCGGGTTCGGTACCCGCGGCTCGTAGGTGCGGTTGGTGAGCAGCACCACCCAGGCGCGCGTCCGCAGGTCGATATGGATGGACGTTCCCGTCCACCCGGTGTGACGGACGGCGTCGGGGAAATCGCAGGGTTCACCCTCGGGACTCGTCGGCTCGGGGCAGATCACTTCCCAACCCAGCCGGTACTCCCGGCCAACCGGCTGTGGCTTCAACAGTTCGGCGGCGGACTCGGGGGAGAGGACGCGAACGCCTTCGAGCTCGCCGCCGTTCAGAAGCATCCTGACGAACCGGCTGAGGTCGTAGGCGGATGAGAAAAGCCCCGCGTGGCCGCTGATTCCGTCCAGCCGCTGGGCAAGCGGGTCGAACGCCCTGCCGCGATACAATGACTGGTCGCGCAGGCGGCCGGTCGGGGCGCAGGCTTCACAGTCGAGGCCGGGAGCGAAGCGGGTGGAGGTCATTCCCAGCGGGCCGAAGAGGCGACGCTCGAGGTAATCGGGCATCGGCTCGCCCGCGGCGGCCTCGATGATCTCGCCGAGCAGGATATAGCCGATGTCGGAATACTGGACCCGCGCCCCGACGGGTGGATAGATGGGAAATCTTCGCGCCCTTGCGATCCGTTCCGCACGACTGGAGCCTTCCGCGAGCTCCGCCCCCTCCGGCACGCCAGAGGTGTGCGTCAGGAGGTGCCTGACGGTCACAGCCGCCTTGGGGCCTTCCCGGAACTCGGGGAGGAACCGCCCCGCCGGATCGTCGAGCGTCAGACGGCCTTCGTCGACGAGGAGCATCACCGCGGTGGCCGTCGCCACGACCTTGGTCAGCGACGCCAGATCGTACATGGTCGTGCGGGTGTCGACCGGCGCGGCGTTGCGCGTCCAGCCGATCGCGCCCAGCCCGACCAGGTGGACGTCATCGGAGCCCAAACCCAGGGCGATCGCCGCTCCCGGGTACGCCCCGGCCTCCAGTTGCTCGCGGACCGGCGCGATGACACGGTTCAGCGTCGCATCGTCGATCGCGGGTGCCGGCTGTTCAGTCGCTGGAATTGCGGGGGGTTCCTGCACGTCTTCCCCGTCCGTGTCGCAGGCAGCAAGCGCCATCAGGGCGAGCGCGAAGATCAGGCACCGCGTGACGGCCGCTCCGAACGGTCGCCGCGCCGAGAAGCGGGCGCCGGAGAAGTCGATCGGCCCGGTCGATGTGACGATCGCGGGACTCATCGTGTCGAAGCCGTCAAAGAAAAAGAAATCGCCTGATCGAGTGGCGCTCCGTGATATCGAGAACGACCGGGGACCGGTCTGAAACGCCAGCCAGGGAAGTCGCCCCCGAAACCTTCGTCACACCCTCCCCGTATTGCTGACCAGGGAACATCGCAACACCAAATTGGCACCGAGCGCGGGCACAGATATGAACAACGGAAGCTTTCTCAGAAATGTCGTCGTCTGGATGCTGATCGGCATCCTCGCGATCGTCGCGATCAAGGTTGGCCTTGCGCTCGCGAAGGTGGCGGTCAGCCTACTCTTCTTCGCAGTCTTCACCCTCGGCCCGATCCTGTTCGTGGGCTGGCTGGTATTGAAGGCGCTCCGCTACTTCACACGCAACGGGTCGGAAGCTACCGTCTGACCCTGCGGAAGGCAGCGCGGACGAACGAGGGGGACCCGGCTGGTCCCCCTCGTTCATTTGCCCGTCGGCCGCAGCCGGCTACCGATGATGCAATCGCCGTGATCCGCGGCCAATCAGTAGCCGCTCGAACCACTGAGCGGATCGCCGTGACGCTCGCCGGTATCTCCACCCGGCTCGGCCATTCCGCCTTCCGAAGCCGATCCGGTTGCCGCGCCCGACTCCGGCTCCTCGAATCCGCTGGTGGTTGCAGTCTCGGCACGCCGCGCACGGCTCTCCAGCTCCTGCCGGACCTCCTCCAGCTTGTTCTGGACCCGGCGAAGGATGGCATCCATCCGCGGCTGAACGTCCGCCAGGAAGGAGTCGACCTTCGGCTGGGCCTGCCTCACCCGCGCCTCCACTTTCGGCTTCAGTTCGGAAACCGCCGCATCGATGCTCGAGTCCAGTTCATCGAGGGCACGCCGAACCTTGGGCTTGAGGTCCTCGACGGCCCGCTCGAGCCTCGCCTGCAGCTCCTCGAAGGCATCGCGCCGCGACCGACCGGTTTCCTGCTCGTTCTGGTTTTCCATCGAACGCTCCTTTTCGCGTGATCGGAGCCGATCAGGGCTCCAGAGTGGACCTACGCGGGCCCGGTCGTATTCGTTTCAGAATGCGGGCCAGTAGAGGGCCTGTTGTCGCCTGTCAAAGGTTCAGACGGCTGCCCCTGTGGCAGTAGGCTGGGAGCGGGTGTATTCCTCCATCCCGAAGCCCAGGAGGAGGGTGAAGGCGACGAGCGCGGCCGAAGTCCAGAACGGAACGCCGATGCCGAGGTGGTCGAACGCCCAGCCCGCCCAGAGCGGACCGATCACCCGGGCGACACCGCCGAAGGTTTGCTGGACGCCCATGTAGAGCCCGCGCTCGTGTCGGCCGATCACGCGCGAGAGGAGGGCCGTGATGCACGGGAACGTGAAGGCGGTACCGAGCGGAACGAGGGCTACCGCCAGGGCCAGGTGAACGTAGTCGTGTGTGAAGGGGATGAGAAGGAGCCCGAGGGCCAACGTCGTGGTGCCGTAGCGAGACAGTCGCGGCTCCCCCAGGCGATCCACGACGGGACCGAGGATTAGAGCTCTCGTCACCACCGAGATCACGCCGATGTAGAGGAAGAAGTAGCCAATCGTCCTCTCGTCGACGCCGAAGCGGTCCTGGAGGAAGAGCGCCAGTATGGCCGTCATCCCCTGGAACGCGCCCATGGCGATCGCGTAGATCCAGATCAGGCGCGAGGCGGGCTCGTTCACCCGGGTGACGACGCCGAGCACCGCCTCCCGAGACCGCTTCACCCTCACGCCTTCGGACGCCGCCGCGTGGATGTCGTGGGACTCGCGGAGGAACTTGCCCGCGAAAACGATGTTGACCAGACACGAAGCGGCTGCGATCAGCCCCGGGGCTTCCTTCCCCCACGCGAACGTCAGCGAGCCCAGGACCGGACCGATCGCGACACCCACGTTGGTCGCGGCGGAGATCCACCCGAGGCTCCGGGCACGGTTCTCGGGTTCGGTCGCGTCGGCGACATAGGCCTGGATGACCCCCGTCGTGCCTCCGCCGGCGCCCTGGATGAGCCGGGACAGCAGCAGTACCCAGATCGAAGCGGCATAGCTGAAGACGACGTACGCGACGGCGGAGAACACCAGGCCCATCAGCAGGGCCGGCCTCCGACCGTAGCGGTCCGATACCCTCCCCCACACCGGAGCGCTGATCAGTTGCGCCAGCGCGTACGAGGAAACCAGCACGCCGACGATGAATCCGCTACCGCCGAGATCCACGGCGTAATACGGCAGCAGCGGGACCACCATCAGGAGGCCCACCATGTCCATGAACGCCGTGATCATGAGGACGAGGAGCTTACCCAGCGGCGGACCCCCGGAGATGGGTGGCGGAGCACGTATCGGCGGACGCGACAATCTAGCGCGCCTGTGCGGCTCTGCTACCCCGTGACACGCGCCGTTCCGAGGTCGGCTCGATATCGACCGTTCTTGTCTCGAACTGCCATCCGGAACAGATTCATGCCCGCCGCGCCACCGTTTCCGTTCCAGCTCATCCCACGCGATCCCAGATGACGCGCGCCGTCGGATCATCGAGCGACTCAGCGACATCTCCCCCCCCGTCGAGTGGTTCACGCGACACGGGTGAGTTCGCCCTGGTGATGACCGGTGGCGGAGCGCGGGCCGCGTATCAGGTCGGGATGCTGCGGTACATCGCCCGGCGCTACCAGGAACTTCGCTTCCGTATCCTCTTCGGCATTTCCGCGGGCGCCGTGAACGCGGCGTACCTTGCCCAGCATCGCGGGACCTTCCTGGAGGCGGTCGAGGACCTCGTAAACCTCTGGGAGGGGCTGCTCCCGGAGACGGTCTTCCGGGTGGACGCGCCCAATCTGGTCTGGAACGTCGTGCGGTCCGGGACGCAGCTCGTCGCCGGGGGAGCGACCAGGCCTCGGATCCGGGGGATGGTGGACACCGAGCCGCTTCGCCAGCTGCTCAACGAAGCCTTCGAGTGCAACGGCGAGGAGCTTCCGGGAATCGCCCTCAACCTCGCTCGGGGCGTGCTCAACGCGGTCGCGGTGAGTACCACGAGCTACACGACGGGGCAGTCCGTCACCTGGATCGAGGGAAGCGGGATCGAGACCTGGGAGCGACCGAACCGCCAGTCGGTGGAGACGAAGCTCACCGTTTCGCACATCATGGCGTCGGCCGCCCTGCCGCTATTCTTCCCCGCGATCCAGATCGGCTCCGCGTGGTATGGCGACGGGGGGATACGCATGAGCGCCCCACTGTCTCCTGCCCTGCACCTGGGGGCGCACAAGATCCTCGCCGTGTCCAACCGCTACGTCCGCTCGCGATCGGAGGCTGGCCGGGTGGAGGTGGTCGGATATCCCCCGCCGGCGCAGGTGCTGGGCGTCCTGTACAATGCGGTCTTCCTCGACGTCATCGACCAGGACGCGGTTCGCCTGGAGCGGATGAACAGGATCTTGCGGAAGCTGCCGGAGGAGGAGCGCGAGGGCATGCGAGTTGTCGGTTTGCTGGTGCAACGGCCTTCCCGGGACCTCGGGCGGCTCGCGCGCTACTACGAGCCGCGCCTGCCCGCCACATTCCGTTTCCTCAGCCGCGGATGGGGCACCCGGCAGATGGCCAGCCCGGACATCCTCAGCATGCTGATGTTCCAGCCCGACTACATACGGAGGCTCATCGAGCTCGGCGAGGCCGACGCCGAGGCGCGGTCCGCTCAGTTGGACGAGTTCATCCGGGGCTGAGAGCCAGGGACCTCGGATCGCACGTATTGCGCGCCGCTGGTAGGGCTCCTCGGATCGCCACCGTTCGTCGACCCTGCCGGCCCGAATCGCCGCTTCCAACTGTTCGGTCACTCCCACCCTCACCCTCTGCCCGGACTTACCTGGAGCGGGATCGATCAGCACCCGAACCGGCGGAACCGTCTGGTACACTTTCCGGGGCCCATTTCCGGACCCTCTCGGGACCGTCATCGTGTTGGCCGGGCCGCCAACCAGTGACCCGGGCATTCGCACCCTGAACCCGGAGCGTCTGGGTGCCGGCCGCGCCCGTCAGCAGGCTCTCCAACGACTGATCGACGAGCGCCTCAGCGCGACCAATCACCGCCCGGGCCTGGCGCTGCACCCCGCCCCATCGCCGCCGAGGGCATACTTCTGGCTACTTCGCAATTCGGAAACTACCCGACCAGGAGCCTGAACAATGGCCAGATACATTGATGACCCGGACCGTCAGGAGCCGACGGTAGGTCACTCCGCCGATCCCAACTACGACGACGGGGGCTACTGGGGGATGCGGATGCGGCGTAGCCCGGGTCTGGCGGCATACGGCTGGTACCGCCGTGACTGGAGCGACGACCTGGAAACCGCCGGCGGGTTCGGCGGGATCCACGGCCCGATCGAATACCGCGGCGGTCCGAGGGGCGAGGCATCGTGGGAGGAGGGCGGCGTCGTCGAAGCCGACAGAGATCTGCGCGTGATCCGGGATTTCAATGCCCGCAGCCCGATGTACGAAGGGGACGCCACCACCGGTAATCATTTGGTCCTATCAGACGAGACGGGGTCGGTAAGGCCTTGGGAGGTGCGCGGGCTGTATAGTGGAGAGTACACGGACCGAGGTCTGACCGATGCGGGCTTCTCGGAGGGCTGGGCCCGAGGTCCGGTACCGGGCGCCCGTTAGGCTGGTGCCGTGTCGACGTCGGCAGACCTCGTGCGCGCATCCGACTCATCCCGGACCGGGGAGAATCAGTCGTCACGCCCCTGGAACAGAATATCCGATTCGCACCACCGACTAGCTGGCCACGCAACCACCGAGCAAGGGCACGCGCGGGGTCTGCTGCTCTGACGTGAGTACCGAGCACCTTCCCGCGGAAGCGACTGCCTCACGTCGGGGGCCGAGAATTGAACGGCTCCAGCCCCCTCCAGGTCGCTTCCCCATCCCCCGTGGGCCCGTTTGAACGAGGTGAACTGCGCCGATCGTTCCGCCGGTGCAGCCTCCCAGCCGGGAACGTGCTCGCAGGTTCCGCTCGCGATAGATTCGACCCATGGCGCACCGTGGCTTACCGGAAACCGGCGAGGATGTCCTCACCAGATCGGAGCCCGCCACCCGGGTACCGAAACTCTACCGAGTCATCCTCCACAACGACGACTTCACGACGATGGAGTTCGTCGTATCGATCCTGATGCGGTACTTCCACAAGAGCGAAGCGGAGGCGACCCGGATCATGCTGCAGGTCCATCTCACGGGTCGGGGCACCGCGGGTCGCTATCCCCGCGACCAGGCGGAAACGAAGGTGGCGCAGGTGACTGCTGAAGCAGAGCGGGAGGGGTTCCCGTTGCTCGTGACCATGGAACCGGAGTAGCCGTGCCGCACCCCGTGCTGAGGCCGGAAGTGGAAGAAGCCGTCCGTCTGGCGATGTTCGAAGCTGCACGACGGCGTCACGAGATGATCGGTCTCGAGCATCTCCTTCTCGCCCTCATCCACGATGAGCGCACACGCCGCGACCTGGAGGCGTGCGGTGTGGAAGTGCCCACATTGGCGAGGCGAATTTCCGAGTTCCTCGACTCGAGTGTCGAGGCAGTCCCCGGCGACCACGAGGTCGAGCCGCTCCCCACGCTGGCCTTCCAGCGCGTGCTGCGTCAGTCAGTGCTCCAGGTGATGCGCGCCGGGAAGGACGAGGTGACTCCGCTCCACGTCATTGCGACCCTTTGGGACGAGAAGGATGCGTTCGCCACTCATTTCCTCGAGGACGCGGGATTGACCCGCCTGACGCTTCTCCGCTACCTCTCGCACGGCCGTTCCGAGTACCAGCACGAGCCGGCGGACGCGGCCAGCCCGGGTGCGCCAGCGGTCGATGACGAGGCCGCCGACCGACCGTCTACCACCGAAGAAGCGCTGGAGCGCTACACCCTCCCGCTATCCCGCCTGGCGGCCGAGGGCCGTTTCGACCGCCTGATCGGTCGCGAGCGTGAAGTGGAGCGCGCCCTCCACATCCTCAGCCGACGTCGGAAAAACAACCCCATCTTCGTGGGTGAGCCGGGGGTCGGGAAGACGGCTATCGTGGAAGGTCTTGCGCTTCGCATCCACGAAGGCGACGTGCCGCGGCCGCTCAAGAACGCGGAGATTTTCGCGCTCGACATCGGAGCGTTGCTGGCCGGCACGCGCTACCGCGGGGATTTCGAGGAGCGCTTGAAAGGGGTCCTGTCCGCACTCCAGAACCGGCCGGGTGCCATCCTCTTCATCGACGAGATCCACACGATCGTTGGGGCGGGTAGCACCCAGGGAGGGTCGGTCGACGCCTCGAACCTCATCAAGCCGGCGCTCGCCAGCGGGCAGCTCCGTTGTATCGGGGCTTCCACGTGGGACGAGTACCGATCGTTCGAGCGCGACCGAGCCCTCGCTCGCCGTTTTCAGACGATCGAAGTTGTCGAGCCCACCGTCGAGGAGACGATCGCCATCCTCGAGGGCCTGCGGCCGCGGTACGAGGAGCATCATCGGGTGCGGTACTCGGAAGCGGCGATCCGGGCGGCGGCCGAGCTGGCCGCCCGGTGGTTGCACGAGCGGAAACTGCCGGACAAGGCTATCGACGTCATCGACGAGGCCGGGGCAGCGGTGCGGCTCTCGGCCACGACGGAGGAGCACCTGACGGTAGACGTCGACGAGATCGAGCGAACCGTCGCCAGCATGGCGCGCATCCCGATCTCCGCCGCGACCACGGACGATCGCCAGCGGTTGCACGATCTCGAGCCTGAGCTGAAGAAGCGGGTGTTCGGGCAGGACCGGGCCATCGAGGAGCTCGCAGCCGCCATCCGCCTGGCGCGCTCCGGCCTCGGCGATCCGCGGAAACCGGTCGGGTCGTTCCTCTTCACCGGCCCCACCGGTGTGGGAAAGACGGAGGTCGCCCGGAGTCTAGCCGAGGTGCTCGGCATCGAGTTGATCCGCTTCGACATGTCGGAGTACACGGAGGCGCATACGATCGCGCGACTCATCGGCGCGCCGCCGGGGTACGTCGGCTTCGATCAGCCCGGGCTGCTCACCGACGCGGTAGCGCGCTCGCCGCACGCCGTCCTGCTCCTTGACGAGATCGAGAAGGCC
>CAZJEH010000107.1:0-13651 GCA_964544905.1 uncultured Gemmatimonas sp. | reverse complement strand
CGTGCCCTCGTGCTCGTGCGTCAGACCCTTGCCGATGTCGTGCAGCAGGCCCATCCGCTTCGCCATGTCGACGTCGAAGCCCATCTCGGCGGCCATGTTGCCCGCGAGCAGCGCCACCTCCTTGGAGTGCAGGAGCTGGTTCTGCCCGTAGGAGGTGCGAAACTTCAACCGCCCGAGCACCTTGATGATCTCAGGATGCAGCCCGTGGAGGCCCAGTTCGTAGAGGACCTCCTCCGCCGCCTCCCGCATGCCGTTCTCGACTTCCTTCCGGCTCTTCGCGACGACGTCGTCGATGCGGCCAGGATGGATCCGGCCGTCGGAAACGAGCTTCTCCAGCGCCAGCCGGGCCGTTTCGCGACGGATGGGGTCGAACCCGGACAGCACGACGGCCTCCGGCGTGTCGTCGATGATCACGTCGATGCCGGTCGCCTGCTCGAACGCGCGGATGTTGCGCCCCTCCCGGCCGATGATCCGCCCCTTCATCTCGTCCGAGGGAAGCGCGACGACCGACACGGTGCTTTCGGCGGTATGGTCGGCTGCGATGCGCTGGATGGCGAGGGAGATGATCTTCTTGGCCTCGCGCTCGGCGTCCCGTCGGGCCTCTTCCTTGATCTCACGGATCCGTTGGGCGGCGGTGGCGCGGGCCTCCTCCTCCATCGCCTGCATGAGCTGCCGCTTCGCCTCTTCGGCGCTCAGACCCGCGAGCGCCTCCAGCCGCTGCTGGACATCCGCGGCGCGCCGGTCGATCTCCTGCGCGCGATCGGCGAGCGCACGCTCGCGACCCGATAGCGCTTCGGCGCGCTCGTCCTGCGCCTGGATCTTCTCCTCCAGCAGGAGGAACTTGCGATCGAGTACCTCCTCGCGTTCCTGCATTCGGCGCTCGGTCCGCTCGAGCTCGTCGCGGCGCCGTGTTTCCTCCCGTTCCCATTCTTCCTTGGCGCGGAACGCCTCCTCCTTACCGGCGAGGATTTCCGCCTTGCGGAGGTTATCCGCCTCCTGTCGAGCGGCGCCGATGATCCGCTCCGCTTCCTGCTCGGCCGTAGCGCGGGCGCGCCGCAGGCGGGCACGTTCCACCCCGCGACCGCCCAGGAAGCCGGCGATGCCGGCGAGGACCGCCACCGCTAGGGCGGTCAGAGCGATGTCCATGGAGTCCGGTGTATGTTTGCACGGGAGTGACCCGTTCGTACGTCGTCGACCCGCGCGCGACCGCAGGCTTCACTTATCCTCCAACTGGATCCAGCCGACAGAGACACCGGTGACGCGACTGTTGTGGCGAGCGGTGATCCTGCCGGGATTCGGTCGGGGGGCTGAACGCAGCGTGCCGAGGGCGCGCGGGCAGGAAGATACAGCTTGAATCTAGGCGGAATTACGAAGGGGGCGCAACCCCGAAGCCCCGCAGAATCGGGCTAAATCTGGTCGGCGGTATCTTCGGTCGGCGCGAGGATGCGGGCGGGTTCGCAGGCGCGCTCCAGAAGATCGGCAAGCCGGTTCGACCGCTGGACGACCTCTTCGCGAAGGGCCGCCAACTCGCGTCGGGCTTGAAACAGCTCGTCGGTGATGGTGAGGGCCGCCAGAATGGCGGCGCGATGCGGATCCAGGGTTGTCCCCAGTCCGAGGGCGCGGATCGTCCCATCCACATGCGCGGCCACGCTCTGCGTATACTCCGGCGGGGCGTCAGAGCGCAACACGTGGCGCTCTCCGGCGATCTCAACGGTGACGCTGCGGCGGGTCGACTGTTCGCTCACGGTTCGATCTCCAGCGCGGCCAATCGTTGCATAAGGGATCCGACGCGCTTGCGCGCCTGGAGCATCCGACTCTGGAGGGCCGCGTTCTCGGCCTTCAGGCGCCGCAGCTCGTCGGTGGAACCCTCCGACTGCGGCTCGCGAGAGGCAAGCTCCTCGAGTGCCTGGCGAAGGCGCTGCACTTCCTCCTCGGCCTCACGGGCTCGCGCGACCCAGCGGGCGAGCAGCGCACCGGCCTCCTCGGCCGACCGCTCGAGCCGCCTCCACTCGGGAGGGAGCGCTTCCGACCGCTTCCTATCGCCGTTGGACACCTAGTTCCTCCCGAAGCGCTCTCACCACGCGGCCGAGACGCTCGTCCACCTCAGAGTCCGTCAGGGTGCGGTCCGCGCGGCGGAACCGCAGCCGCCACGCGATGCTCCGCGCGCCGTGTGCGATGCCCTCTCCCTGATAGACGTCGAACACGGACATCGACTCCAGGTCCTCTCCGCCCTCACGCCGGATTAGGGACTCCACCCGCTCCGCCGTCACGCCCGACGGTACGAGCAGCGCGATGTCGCGCTCGACCGGTGGCAGCGTGGGGATGGGCTGGTACAGCCGCTCGCCGGCGGGGCGGATCTGTGCCAGCTCCAGCTCGAGCGCCCAGACCGGGTCCGCCCAGGCCGGGGGATCCATGGCCTGCTTCGCCACTCGTCCCCCATATCCGACAACCGTCCCGTCCGAGGTCCGGATCGCGAACGATGCACCGCTGTCCAGGTGGTCCGGAACCTCATCCGTCGATACGACGCCCGCTCCCGGAATCTGGCGGGCGAGATCGGCGAGGAGGCCCTTGAGATCCCAGACGTCGTACGGCTCGACCTTCTCGCTCCAGTGCGGAGGCCGCCGGGGACCGGTGAAGATCGCCGCTACCCGAACCTCCTCGAGCGGCCGCTCCGCCCGGGTCGAGTTGAACACACTGCCGGCTTCATACAGCCGGATCGAGCGAACGCCGTGCGCCCAGTTGTGATGGAGCCGCCGGATCAACACCGACAGGAGGTTCTCCCGCAGGTGACTCTCCTCCGCCGAGAGCGGGTTGAGGATCGCGACCCGGGTGTCGGCGGCCGGTGCGAACGACAGGCTGCGCGCCTCGAGGAACCCCCAGCGGATGAAGACGTCGTGGGCGATCCGCATCGACGTCTCCAGGGGATCGCCCGGAACGACGCCCGGGCGAAAGCCGCGCAGCTCCGACGGGATATCGTCGTAGCCGTGACGACGTGCGATCTCCTCAATGACGTCGATCTCCTCCACCACGTCCGGGCGGTAGCCGGGAACCTCCACCTGGACGACGCCATTCGATCCGGCGCTGGCGAAGCCGATCGGGCGAAGAACGTCCACGATGCGCGCGGGGGTGAAGTCGATCCCCAGCACCTGCCGCACCCGCGGTAGGCGCACCGGAACGATGGGACGCGTGTGTGGACGCGGGTGGATGTCCGAAATCGGCTCCGCGACACTGCCGCCCGCGGTGGCCAGGATCAGGTCGATGACCCGCTCGACGGCCCGCCGCTGCTGTTCCGGGTCGATCCCTCTCTCGTAGCGATGAGACGCCTCCGTGGACAACCCCACCGCCTTCGCGGTCGCTCGAACCCGCTTGCGATCGAATACCGCGCACTCGATGAGGATGCGGCGTGTCGAGTCCGTCACCTCGCTGTCCTCGCCGCCCATCACCCCCGCCAGGGCGACCGGCCGCGATCGGTCGGCGATCACCAGCATCCCGGGGCTCAACCGGCGCTCGACCCCATCGAGCGTGCGCAGCACCTCTCCCTCGGCCGCGCGCCGGACCCTGATTTCCGGACCGTCCAGGCGGTCGAGGTCGAACGCGTGCAGCGGCTGCCCGAGCTCCTGGAGGACGTAGTTGGTCGCATCGACCACGTTGTTGATCGGCCTCACGTCGACGGCTCGTAGCCGCATGGCCAACCACTCGGGCGAGGGGCCCACGCTGATGCCCTCGATGATCGCACCAATATATCGCGGACAGTCCGCGGGGTCCTCGATGCTGATCCCGACGCCGAGCGCCGGCTGGTCGCCGCTGGAGTAGCGGAGTTCCAACGGCCGCCCCGACACCGGGACGAGGCGCAGGTCGGATTCTCCCCCCGGGGCCAGCTCCCGGGCGACCCCCACGTGCGACAGGAGGTCCGGTCGGTTCGGGGTGATGTCCAGCGTCAGGACCGTGTCCTCGACCTCCACGCTCTCCACGAACGGCGCACCCGGCTGCCATTCGCCGTTCAACGTGAGCAGCCCGGAGTGGTCCCGGCCGAGGCCCAGCTCGGCCGCCGAACAGAGCATCCCCTCGGAGTATTCGCCCCGGATCTTCGCCTTCCGGATCTCGATGCCGCCCGGCAGTATGGCGCCGATCGGAGCGAACGGATAGAACCGCCCCGCGACGACGTTGGGAGCGCCACAGACCACCTGCAGCCGATCTCCGCCGGCGTTCACCGTACACAGCCGGAGCCTGTCGGCGTTCGGATGCGGACGGACCTCCTCCACGCGCGCCACGACCACGTCACGCAGGCCTTCACCCCTTACCGATATCTCGTCGACCGGGGCGCCCAGCATCCCGAGACGCTCCGCGAGGCGAGCCGGATCCTCCTCGATCGTCGGCGCGATCGATCTCAACCAGTTGTACGAAACGTTCATCGGGACGCGTCAGACGAACTGCTCGAGGAAGCGCATATCGTTCTCGTAGAGGAGCCGGATGTCGGG
Organism: uncultured Gemmatimonas sp.; assembly: GCA_964544905.1. Taxonomy (GTDB): domain Bacteria; phylum Gemmatimonadota; class Gemmatimonadetes; order Longimicrobiales; family Longimicrobiaceae; genus WHSP01. Next base: position 9,173 of record CAZJEH010000107.1, on the reverse strand, counting down.
AATCCGGTAGCGCTGCATCGCGATGCGAGCCGCGCCCATGCCGAAGGCGAAGCCGGTATACCGGTCGGGATCGTAGCCGACCGCTTCGAACACGCGCGGATGCACCATCCCGGCTCCCATGATCTCCATCCAGCCCGTGCGCTTGCAGGCGCTGCAACCGCTCCCGCCGCAAAGCTGACAGGAGACGTCCACCTCGGCCGACGGCTCCGTGAACGGGAAGAACGAGGGCCGGAACCGGGTGCGCGTACCGGATCCGAAGAAGCGCTGGATGAACTCGGTGATGGTCGCCTTGAAGTCGACGAAGGTGATGCCCTCGTCGACGGCGAGCCCCTCGATCTGCTCGAATGCGGGCGCGTGCGATGCGTCGAACGGGTCGCGCCTGTACACCATCCCCGGCACGACCACACGCACCGGCGGCTGGTGGCGTTCCATCACCCGCGCCTGCATGGGCGAGGTGTGGGTACGCAGCACCACCCCGTCGGCCAGGTAGAAGGTGTCATGCATGTCCGCCGCCGGATGGTCCAGCGGCGTGTTCAGCTTGATGAAGTTGTAGTCGACGGTCTCGACCTCGGGGCCGCGAACCCGGACGAAGCCGAGCGCCGCGAAGATGTCGCACACCTCGTTCACCACTCGGGTGACGGGGTGCACACCCCCGCGCCAGGTCGAGCGTCCGGGCAACGTCAGGTCTGGTCGATCCGTCGGGCTCGCGGACGTTTCCGTGGCGGCTTTCCGGGCCGCCAGGAGCGCGGTGAGATCGTCCTTGACCCGATTGGCCTGCGCCCCGACCCGCCGGCGCTCCTCCGGGTCCAGTTCACCCAGCCGCCGGAGGATGGAGGTCAACCTCCCTTTCCGTCCAAGGAGATCCAGCCGGAGCCGTTCCAGCTCCTCAGCCGTGTCGGCGCGGTCGACGGCGTCCCGGCCTTCCCGGTGCAGCCGTTCGAGCTCGTCGATCAGATCGGTCACTTCGTGCAACATCGCAAGCTATTCATGGGAGCAGCAGCGCACTCCAGGGAGCCGTAGAATCTGCGTGACCCGGGGCGCTTCTGCCACCCCGAACGCGTCACCGCCATCGCAGGCCACGGGGGTAGTGGTTCTTGATGACAGACCCTACCCGCTTACCCCAACCGAGCGCGAATCCGTCGACGGTCACGACGAGCCAGCCGGGCGGGCCTTCCTCGATGATGGTCTCCCCCTTGAGGTATCGCTCGACTCGCGGGTCGGCCCTGGCGAGGTCCAGGCGCCGCAGGGCCAGACAAGGGTCGAGCGCGAGGGCTAGCGCGTGTGCGGGCTCGAACCGACCTCGTCTGGCCGTGCCCAACCAGAGTCCGGGTCGCAGTACGTCGAGGCCGATGAATCCCGGCGACTGTTCGGGCTCGAGAAAGATCTCGCCGTTGCGCTCGATCAGGCGCCCCGCGTCCACGGCCCATCCGGGGTACAGGTCCCCGAGGAAGGACCGGAGATATTCGAATGCCTCGCGCGGGGCGCGGCCACGACGGGCAGGCGTATCGACCCGCTCCTCACCCGACCGACGGAGCACGGCGATGAAGTGACCCGCGCCGGGCGATCGGTGTGGCCAGAGCCGGTACGCCGCGCCGGTGCGGCTTGGCGGCACCTCGCCGCCTCGCCCGTCGGAGGCCCATTCGACCGCCTGTACATCCAGCGGCACCGCCTCGGCGCCCGGTACCTCGGCGGCCATCGGCGCGAACTCCGGCGACTCCCGCAGGAAGTCCGCAATGACCCGCTCGTTCTCCTCCGCGGAGAAGGTGCAGGTCGAGTACACCAGCACCCCTCCGCGCCGTACCAGCCGGGCTGCGTCGCGGAGCAGGTCCGCCTGCCGTCCGGCGCATCCGAGAACGCCGGCGGGGCTCCAGTCCGCGCGGGCCGCAGCGCTGCGCCCGAACATCGCCTCACCCGAGCAGGGCGCGTCCAGCAGGACCCGGTCGAAGAAGCCGGGCAGGGCCGAGGCGAGCCGCTCCACCCGCTCCACTGTCACCACGGCGTTGGTCACGCCACAACGCTCCAGATTTCCGGCCAGCTCGACGGCCCGCGAGCGGCTCACGTCGTTGGCGACCAGGAGCCCCTCGTTGCCCATCATGGCGGCGATGTGCGTCGTCTTCCCGCCCGGGGCCGCGGCAAGGTCGATCACCCGTTCGCCGGGCTGCGCACCGAAAACGGCGCCTACCGCCATGGCGCTGGGGTCCTGCAGGTAGTACAGCCCCGCCGCGTGATAGGGATCGCGGCCCGCGTGTGCCTCCGGCTCGAGCTGGTACCCCCCTGGCGGGAAGTCGAGACACTGGATCCGGAACGGTGCGATCTTCTCGAACTCCTCGGCCGACAGGCGCAGACTGTTGACGCGGAGCCCCGTCCGGGCCTCCCTCAACGCCTCCAGGAAAGCCGGCAGTTCGGAGCCCAACCGGCCCTCCATCCTCCGCACGAACTCCGGCGGGACCTCCACCACGCGCTCAGACCTCGTCGGTATCCGGTAGTTCCTCGGCTGGGGGAACTTCGCCCTGCGCGCCCTCGCCGATGGCTCGGGCGGCCGCAATGTCCGCCGGTGTCTGCGGGATCTCCTCCACCACCACGGCCGACGAGTCCAGCGGGGCATACTCCTCGGCGAACATCTCCCACATCACCAGGAAGAAGGCAGCGATCACGGGCCCGGCGACGAACCCGGCGATCCCGAACACGGAGATGCCGCCCAGCGTGGCGAGCAGCACGAGGTAGTCGGGAAGCTTCGCCTCGCGACCGACCAGGACCGGCCGCAGCAGGTTGTCGACGAGGCCGATCACCAGCGCGCCACCGATGATCACCACTACGCCCTGCCAGATCTGCCCCGTTGCGAACAGCACGATCGCGGCGGGAATCCACACCAGCGCCGGTCCCACCGCGGGGAGCAGCGAGAGGATACCCATGATCACACCCCAGAGGACGGCCGCCTGCAGCCCGACCAGCCCGAACATGATCCCCCCGAGCGTCCCCTGCACCGCGGCGACGATTACCGTTCCCTTCACGGTCGCCCGGGAGACTTCCGCGAACCGCGTCAGGATCCGCAACTCCCGATCGTCCCCCATGGGGACGGCCCGTATGATCCGCGCGATGATCGCGTCACCATCCCGGAAGAAGAAGAACAACAGATACAGCATCAGGCCGAACAGGATCGCCACGGCCAGCGCGTTCTGACCGAAGGCAAGTGCCTGTCCCGCGATGTACTGGGCCACGTAACCGGCAGCGGCCTCGATGCGAGCCCGAATCTGCTCGGTTTCCACACCGTAGCGTTCCAGGAATTCCGCGACCATCGGAACATACCGCTCGACGAAGGCGATGGGCGCCTGGACATCCAGCGATCCTTCCTGGATCCGCGCGTACAGATCGATCGCTTCCCGCGTGACCGCCATCACGATGAGAGCCGACGGCACGAGCACGGTCAGAACCACACACAACGTGGCGACCGTCGCCGCCAGCGCCCGCCGGTTCCGCCCCAACCCCAGCACCCGTAGATAGAGCGGCCTGAAGAGCGTCGCAAAGACCGCCGCCCAGAATACGGGAACGAGGAAGCTGCGCACCATCCACAGGAAAAACACCGTCGAGAGGATGACCAGCGTGAAGAACACCCGGCTCTCGAGGTCTCGCAGACGCATCGGATCGCGTTTCTCCTTAAGGTGTGCGGATGATCGACGATGGGCTCAGCCTGCGTCCAGCAGGCTCCCAGCGCAAGCCATCTGTGAGCATCGCCGATCGGCTTCGAACGCCCCGGCTGAACCGCCGGGTCAGGGGCCGTGACCACCTTTCAACGCCCCAGCGACCGGCATCAAAGACGAGGGCGCCGGAGGATAGAGTCCCTCCGGCGCCCCCCTGCTCACTTCGCAGGCTCGACCTCGATCTCAGCCCAGTTTGGCCTTGGCCGCTTCGGCCAGCCGCGAGAAGGCCTCCGGATCGCGGACCGCGATATCGGCCAGCTGCTTCCGGTTGATCTCGATCCCGGCCAGCTTTAGGCCGTTCATGAACCGCGAATAGGAAAGCTCGTGCAGGCGCGCGGCGGCGTTGATCCGCACGATCCAAAGGCGCCGGAAATCCCGCTTCCGGTTCTTCCGGTCACGGTACGAGTACCGCCACCCCCTCTCGACCGCCTCCTTGGCCGTCTTGTAGAGGTTCTTCCGTCGCCCGAAGTAGCCCTTGGCCTGCTTCAGGATCTTGTTCTTGCGCTTCAGCCGCGCGACGTTCGTGCTAACCCGTGGCATCTCTCAATCCGTCCTTTGAAGGTTCACCTGGCTCGGAGACTCAGCTCGAGAGCAGGCGCTTGACCCGCTTCTCGTCGGCCTTCGCGATCAGGGTCCCCTGCCGGAGATGTCGCTTCCGCTTGGGCGACTTCTTGGTGAGGATATGGCTGGTGAACGCCTGCCCCCGCTTGATCCTGCCATTCGCGGTCTTCTTGAAGCGCTTCGCCGCACCGCGGTGCGTTTTCATCTTCGGCATTTCTGCATCTCCCTGGTCAGTCTCCGGGGCTGCTCGCCAGGCGCCAGCACCTTCGACGGTTGCTATCCTGCTGCTCCGCCTCCGGCCGGGGCCGTAGTACGGAGCGCTATCGTCGGGAATCCATCGCCGCTTTCGACTTCCCTGCGCGGCCCGCGCTCGTCTCGCTCGCGCTCCTACTTCAGCGGCGCGAGAACCATCGTCATGCTGCGCGCCTCCATGGTGGGCGCGGACTCCACCTTCCCCACGTCCGCGACCTCCGCCACCATCCGCTCCAGCACCTCCCGACCGATCTCCGGATGCGCCATCTGCCGCCCCCGGAACATCATCGTGACCTTCACCTTGTTGCCTTCTTCGAGGAAGCGCCGCGCGTGCCGGACCTTGAACTCGAAGTCGTGATCCTCGATGCCCGGGCGGAGTTTGACCTCCTTGAGATCCACCCGATGCTGCTTCTTTCGGGCTTCCCTCGCCTTGCGCTGCTCTTCGTAACGGAACTTGCCGTAATCCATGATCCGGCAGACCGGCGGTCGCGCCATCGGCGCCACTTCGACGAGGTCGAGCCCCATCTCCTCCGCCGTCTCCAGCGCCTTCTCGATCGGTAGAATCCCTACCTGGTTCCCCTCCGGGTCTATCACGCGGACTGGGCTGATCCGGATCTGCTGGTTTACTCGCGTTCTCTCGTTGATAGCCGTCGCTCTCCGTGAAAGGTCACAAAAAAGGCCTGCACTCGCAGGCCTTACAGAGACGACCACCCCCACCGCACCCGTGCTGGGTGGGCTTGGTCGTCCGCAAGACCCGGCGGCATCGCTTCAGCGAGCCGAAAGGTGAGGAGCCGCCGGCTCCTGCTTGACTGGTTGTCGAATGCAAATCTAGGGGCTTCCACGCCCACCGGTCAAGAGAGTCGGCGGGCCGTTTTCGGTCGGTTCGGACCGCGGCCGACGCCGGCCGGCCCCGACGCCTGCAACGCGCGGCAGACCCATCGTCGAAGCGACGTCAGCTCAGCTCCAGCGCTTTCGTCTCGATCTGCCGCGTGACCCGCCCGATCAGTTCCTCGCGCGAAATGATCTCCTGCTTCCTTCCCGCCCCCCTCACGCGCAGGGCCACGGTACCCGCCTCGACCTCCCGTGCCCCGACGACGGCCATGTACGGCACCTTCTGCGTCTCGGCCTCGCGGATCTTGTAGTTGAGAGTCTCGGCCCGATCATCCACCTCTGCGCGGATGCCGGCCGCTACCAGCTGGTCGCGAAGCTCGCGGGCGCTCGCGTTCTGATCGTCCGAGATGGGGAGCACCGCCACCTGGACCGGCGACAGCCATACCGGGAACGCGCCGGCGAAGTGCTCCACCAGGATCGCGATGAACCGCTCGAACGATCCGAAGATGGCTCGGTGGATGATGACCGGCCGGTGATCTCGATTGTCCTCGCCCGTATAGGTCAGGTCGAACCGCTCGGGATTCGCGTAATCGAGCTGGATAGTACCGAGCTGCCAGCGGCGGCCGATGGAGTCGGAGACGTCGAAGTCGATCTTCGGACCGTAGAACGCGCCGTCCCCCTCCTTCAGTTCATAGTCCAGCCCGATCGCCTCCAGGGCGTTGCGCAATGCGGCTTCGGCCCTGTCCCACATCGCGTCGTCACCCACTCGGACCTCCGGCCGCGTGGCGAACTTCGCCACGTACGACAGGCCGAGCACCTCGTAGAAGCTGTCGAGCAGTGCGACGAGTTTGCGCACCTCGTCGACGATCTGTGACTCGGCCAGGTAGATGTGGGCGTCGTCCTGCTGGAACTGCCGCACGCGCGTGAGCCCGCTCAGCGCCCCCGACACTTCGTTCCGGTGCAGGACGTCCTGCGTGGCGTACCGGATCGGCAGATCTCGATACGAGCGCTTCTTCGCCGCATACATCAGGTGATGCGACGGGCAGTTCATCGGCTTCAGCGAGAAGTCGTGCTCACCGGTCTCGTTATCGAGCACCAGGAACATGTTCTCCCGATACTTGCCCCAGTGGCCGGAGATCTCCCAGAGCGCCTTGTTGAACAGAAGCGGCGTTTTGACGATCTCGTAGTCGTTCGCGAGCAGCGTCTCGTTCATCCAGTCGACGAGTGACTGGAAGATGAGGGTTCCCTTGTGCGTCCAGAACGCCGACCCGGGTGCGGTCGGGTGGAAGAAGAACAGGTCCAGTTCGCGGCCGAGCCTCCGGTGGTCGCGCTTCTTCGCCTCCTCGAGGCGATGCAGGTACGCCTCGAGGTCCTGCTTCGAGAACCACGCGGTCCCGTAGATCCGGTGGAGGGTCTGTCGGCTCGAATCGCCCCGCCAGTAGGCCGCCGCCGTGTTGAGCAGCTTGAAGTGCTTCAGCCGGCCGGTGCTGACGAGATGGGGCCCGCGACACAGGTCCAGGAACGGCCCGTTCCGGTAGACGGTGATGACCTCGTCGTCCCCCAACTCCTCCAGCCGCTCGAGCTTGAGCGGATCGTCCGCGAAGAGCTGCCGGGCACGTTCGCGCGTTACGACCTCGCGCTCGAACGGATCGTCGGCGGCGACGACCTTCTCCATCTCGGCCTCGATCCGCTCCAACTCATCGGCCGTGAAGGGGTGGTCGACCTCGAAATCGTAGTAGAACCCATCCTCGATGGCGGGCCCGAAGCCGATACCGGCGCCGGGACGCACCCGACGGACAGCGGTCGCCAGGATGTGCGCCGCGGAATGGCGAAGGACGTCGAGGGCCTCGGGATCGCGTTCGGTGAGGATCTGTACGCGCGCGTCCCGCTCGATGGGCCGGCTGAGCTCGGTCACCGTTCCATTCACCTTGGCAGCCACGGCGGCGCGCGCGAGGCGCGGCCCGATCGACTCGGCCACTTCCAATGGGGTCGTCCCAGCTGGAACCTCACGCTCGGAACCATCGGGAAGCGTGAGACGGATCATCCTTCCATTCTCAGCCGTCTGCGTCATCGCTCTCCTGTCGTTTCGTGCTCGGCGAAGGCCACCAAGCTAGCACGGCACAAACCAAAGAAAAAGCGGCCGCTCGGGGTCGCGAGCAGCCGCATCCTGGGAGTCGGACCGCTCTCAGACGTCGCCCGTGGGCATCCCGGTCGTGGAGCGGGCGCCGGAAGGCATAGCTCGGTCGTACTGCAGGCTCGCCACCCGGTCCTGAACGTCGGGGACCGGCGACAACCCGATGTCTTCGCCCACCGCCGCCGGTTCAACCGGCACCTCGATGACCAGCCTCGGCACCATCCCGTAGTCCGGAACGTTCGCGGCGGGCGCCTGAGGAAGGCGTTCCAGTCCATCAGCCAGGACATCCACCATTTCCGACGGCTCCGGTGCCTCCTCGCTCGCAGAGACATGGGCCCGGATCTCGTAGTCGAGGGGCGGCTCCGCGCTCTCGCGCGACTCGAGCAGCATCCCGACCGCCTTAGCGAGGTCCGCGGGCGTCGTTTCGCGGGTTACGACGATGATGTCCGGGCCGTCACCCCGAGGCCGCACGATCGACGCTCGCGCCCAACCACTGTATAGCCGGTCAGCCAGCACGAGGGCGATGGGAATCGTGTCGGTGGCGGCCGCAGCGCGAGGCAGAGCCGACGCCTGGTACGGCGCCGGGTTGGGCTCCGCAGGCGGTGCATCCGGCTGCGGCGCCGCGATCCAGCAGAGCAGGAGGGCCAGTGAGAGAGTCATTTCCTGTAGATCGGAGCCGCCAGGGAACCCCATCCGCGATGAGAGTTTCGGGGTTGGTCGTTTGAGTGAACCGACAGAATGTCGGGCACCTTGGCTCAGGATCATGCGCTCGCGTGGAACCGTCGGAGCGGCGTTCGCACACGCAACAGCTCCCGCGTCGTGTCGCACCGTGTGGAGAGATCACCCGGTGCGGCTCAGCGAAAGCTAAGCATTCCGCGGTGCGGACACCAACCCGTTGCGACCGACGTCTACAGAGAACATAAGATCGCGGGCGCGCCCCGTATTCCTCGGCCCGCTGTCAGTTTCTCAGTCCCCACGTCGCGAAGCCCCGAAAGGTGCCGCCCATCCGCAGGGAAAATGGATACGGGAGACGGCCCCCCGGACAGCGGGACCTGCAGGCCAGCTCCGATATCCCTCCGTTGAGCCTATCCCTCCGTTAAGCCAAACCGGGCGCCCCTTCGGGCGCCCGGAGTCCGACTGCCGGAGTCGGAAAGGCTCAATACATGTCGCCCATTCCGCCGCCACCCGGCATCGGCGAAGCCTTCTCCTTCTCCGGCTTCTCGACGACCACCGACTCCGTCGTCAGGAGCAGGCCCGCGATGGAGGCAGCGTTCTGCAGAGCCGTACGGGTAACCTTCGTCGGGTCGATGACGCCAGCGGCCACAAGGTCCTCGTACACATCCGTCCGGGCGTTGTAGCCGAACTTCGGATCCTCGTTGCTGCGGACCTTCTCGACGACGATCGAGCCCTCGACCCCCGCGTTCTGCACGATCTGGCGGATCGGCTCCTCGAGCGCCCGCTCGATGATCCGGATGCCGATCTGCTCGTCGGGGTCGTCCACCTTCAGGTCGCGCAGAACCTTCTGCGCACGGAGCAGCGCCACACCGCCGCCCGGGACGATCCCCTCCTCGACGGCCGCCCGCGTCGCGTGCAGCGCATCCTCGACGCGCGCCTTCTTCTCCTTCATCTCGGTTTCGGTGGCGGCGCCGACGTTGATGACCGCCACGCCACCCGCGAGCTTCGCCAGACGCTCCTGC
>CAZJEH010000106.1:0-13750 GCA_964544905.1 uncultured Gemmatimonas sp. | reverse complement strand
GTTCCGCGGGACCTTGAAGAAGTCGTTGGCTGTCGCGATGAAGATGGTGTCGGACAGATCGAACGGAATATCGAGATAGCGGTCGATGAACTCGGAGCGACGTTCCGGATCGAGCAGTTCTTCGAGCGCTTCGACCGGGTCTCCATCAACGTTGCCGAGCCCGATGAGGTCAACCTCCTCGAGCAGGAAGACCGGGTCGCGAATGCCCGCTTCCCGATAGCTCGCGATGATCTTGCCGACCCTCGCTCCCGTGCGGATCCGCCGGCTGCCCATCAGCTGTGACTCGCCGCGGCCGCCGAGCTCCAGGCGCACAAGGGGTCGACCGAGGCCCGTCGCGACGGCTTCAGCCAGGGACCGCTTGCCCACCTCCGGCGGCCCGACGATGCAGGGCACGGCGGGGGGGACCTCCTTCTTGAGCTGGACGACGGAGAGGTACTCCAGGATCCGACGCTTCACTTCGTCGAGTCCCACGTGCCGTTCGTCGAGCTCGCGTTTGACACGGGCGAGGTCGAGGTCACTTCCGTTGCTGCGGGTGGTCCAGGGCAGCTCCAGGAGCAGGTCGATATAAGTGCGAATGTCAGTTGCGTCGGGCCCCGCCGGGCTGACCGTGCGCAAGCGCTCCGCCTCCGCTCGCGCCACGGCGGATACGCGCGACGGCAGCTGGCTCCGCTCGATGCGTCGCAGCAGCTCCAGAGTCTCTTTCTCCGCGGGGTCGAGCTCACCCAGTTCGGCCTGCAGGGTAGCGATACGCTTTCGGATATCCCGCGCTCGGTCCCCGCTCGATCGCGCCTCTTCCGGTTCCCCCTCGGCCTCGATCCGGGCCTTCAGCCGCTCCCACTCCATCTCCAGGCGATGCAGCACGAACTCGAGCCGCTCCTTCACGTCGAGCCGCTGGAGAACGCCGTCCTTGTCTTCCGGGCTGAAGTGGGACAGGGTTGCGACGAGGTCGGCGAAGCGCCCTGGATCGCCGAGGTTCCCGCGCAGGATCTTGGGGACGTCGGCCAATCGTTCGACGTTTGCACCGATACCGCCGATGGTCGTGAGGATCCGCTCGATCAGCCGCTCCGCCTCCGCGTCGTCCGCCGGGGTCTCTTCTACCAGCCGGGGATAGGCGGTGTAGTAGCCGTTCTCGAAGCGGACGTCGTCGAGGTGGATGCGGATGAGGCCCTGCACGGTGGTCTGGATCGTGCCGCCCGGCAGGTTCAGCCGATTCAGGATGCGGGCAAGGACCCCGATTTTCTCGAGCGACGCGGGCTCGATGGGGAGCTCGTCGTCCCCGGAGTGAACCATGCCCACGACCAGGTTCCGGTCGCGGAAGGTTGCCAGCACGGCGACGTTGGGCTCGAAGCCCACCTGGAGGCCGGTCGCACCAGTGGGGAACAGCACGGTGCTCTTCACCGGCATCACCGGGATCCGCTCGGGAAGGGTACCGTGAACGGAGTCTTCCGGATCGTAGCTCTGCGGGCGAGTCTTCGGCATCACTCAATGCTCTGGGCGTGTCGGCTACCGGTCGGTTACTGGAGTATCGACCCGCGTAGATGGTCGCGCCAATCGCCATCGACCAGACTGAGCCCTCAGGCAAGCCTCGGGCGCGTCCGTCGCTCCTGTCGGAGGCCCATCGTCTCCGCCTGGTCCAACCACATCAAGAAGTCTTCCGTCGCGGCCTCCGCATACGATATCGGAATTCCCCCGTGACGTCGAACCGACTCCGCGTCGTGGTCCTCGAATACCCTCACCAGGACGGGTACACGGCCGACCCAGTCCAGCAGGTGGATGTTGTCACGCGGCCGACGCATCGTCGAGACCACGATAGCCGCCTCCCGCGCGCGAGCTCGACGAAGGACGTCGAAGTCCGACCCGTCGCCGCGGATGCAGGGAACGTCCCCTTCCCGCAGTTGCTCGATCACTGCGGGATCGTCGTCCACCACCACTACGGTACGCCCCGCACCCAGCAGCGTCTCGAGTAGCGGCATCCCGTTCTCCCCGCACCCGATGAGCACTACGTGCCCGGTTGGGGAGAGCGCCTCCTCCTGCGCGCGGCGAAGGGGGTGCAGCGCCATCAGCCGCCATGTCATCCGATTCGTCGCCAGTAGCGGGGTCAGGAACATGGTAGTGATGGTTACCAGCGTCACGACGGTGAGGGTCTGCTCGCTGACGTGGCCTGCGGCGATCCCGTGCAGGACGATGACCAGGGAAAACTCGCTGGTCTGGGCCAGCAGCAGGCCCCCGTCGATCGCGGCCCGTGCAGACAGCCCCGCCGCCTCGGCGATGATCGTGACGAGGAGAGGGGTGACCAGGACGACGAGCGCCGTCAGCGCCGTGGCCACAGCCAGCGCACGAGGCTCCGGCAGTTGAATGATGGCGCCCAGCCCCGTGAAGAACACGGCCATGAAGAAGTCCGACATCGATGCCAGCTGGCCACGTACGATGCCGTTGACCGGATAGCCGGAGAGCGCGAAGCCCGCCAGGAAAGCCCCGGCCACCGTGGGCAGGACGAGCCGTACCGCGATCCCGATGAAGACGAACAGCGTCGCGAGTGTCACCAGGACGAGCGACTCGTCATCGAGGTGCAAGCGGAGGATGACGAGGGGCGCGACCCATCGGAGATAGGCGAAGGCGCCTGCGACGAGGATGAGCGAAGCAACCAGGCCGCGGGCCACCGCCCCGAATCCTTCCGGCAGCCCTGCGAGAACGGGAAGGAGCACGATCACCAGCAGGTCCTGCAGGAGGAGGACACCGAGAACCATTCGCCCGAACGGCTCGAACATCTGCCGGCGTTGCTGGAGCAGGCGGACGACCAGGAGCGTCGAGCTGGCCGCGACGGCGAGCGCCAGGTAGATGCTCTCGCGGGCCCCGTTTCCGAGCAGCCACGAGGCTGCGAAGCCGGCGACCCCCAGCGCCAGGAGCTGTGCCACCCCGATCCGCAGGACCAGGCCTCCCTGGCTGCCCACCCTTCGGGGGTTCAGCTCGATCCCGGCTGCGAAGACGAGGAAGACGAGCCCCAGCTGGAGGGAATCCTGCAGGAGGTCGCGCGACGGGGCCAGGCCGAGGACATTCAGCGCCACACCCGCGGCGAGCATGAACGGAACGACCGGTAGCCGGCGCCAACGCGCAATGGCGAACGCCACCGCGGCTCCGACGAGAAGGATCGCGATACCGATCATGATTCCAGGATGCCTCTGGACCGCAGCTCATCCAGCAACCGGCGCACCCCGTTGTTGTTCGGGATGATGAGGTGGTTGGTCCCGATGTCCCTCAGCTCACGCACGACCGATTTGTCGAATGCGTGGATGCTGCAGGGGACGCCCACCTCGCGGCAGCGGTAGACCAGCAGGTTGTTCGTGTCTTCGATCTGGAGCGCGGAGACCACGAGCTTGGCTTCCGCGAGGTTCGCCTCCTCCAGGACGGTCGGGTGATCGACGCTGCCGAGTAGCGTTGCGCAAGGAAGGGGCGCGAGCTTCCGGGGATCGGTGTCGATGGCCAGCACCGATTCCCCCCGATCGATCAATCGCTCCACCAGCCTCGATCCGAGCGAGTTCAGACCCACGACGATCACGTGCCCTCGGGCCTTGCCCCGGCGGCCATCGGCGTCCTCCTCGGGTTTCTCCGCGGCGTGGAAGATCCTCATGACCGCCGTCCCCTTCAGCGCCTCGTAGAGGCGTTCGCTGTAGAAGATCATGTAGGCGGAGACGACCATCGTGATCAGCGCGACGAGCGTCAGGACCGATAGGATCGGGATTCCGATCAATCCGGCGGTCACTCCCATCGCTCCGAACACGAGAGAGAACTCGCTGATCTGCGCGACGGCCACACTGGCCATGAACGAGGTCCGTTCGGAGTATCCCATCCGCGCGATCAGCCACATGATGCTGAGCGGGTTGCCGAGGAGCACGAAAAGCGAGAACAGCAGGCCCGGCAGCCACTGATCGAGCGCGCTCTCCAGTTCCAGGCCGATCCCCAGAGACAGGAAGAAGATGGCCATGAAGAAGCTCATCAGGGGGTTGGTCCTGCGCCGGAGTTCGGGCGTGTAGGGCAGCTGCGCCAGGGCGAGTCCCGCCGCGAGCGCCCCCATCTCGACGGACAGACCGAGCCACTCCGCGACCACCACGAAGAGGAAGCACCAGCAGAGGCTCCAGATGAACATCCCATCCAGGGCGGAGCCGATCCAGCGGAAGAGGGCGGGGAATACGTAGCGGGCAGCGGAAAGGGCGATCACCAGCATCGCTCCGATGCCGGTGAAGGAGGCCAGCAATCCCGTCACGATCGCTCCTGCGCCGCCGCTCTCCGCGCCACTGATTCCCGAGACGACCGCGAGCGCGACGATGACCACGAGGTTCTGCACCATGAAAACCCCGACGGCGATCCGTCCGTAGAGCGTATCGAGTTGCTTTTTCTCCGTAAGGAGTTTGACGGGGACGATGGTGCTGCTGAAGGTGAGGGCCGCGGCGATGAACAGCGCCTGACCGACAGGGAAGCCGAGCAGGTAGGCCAATCCCATCCCACCGACGAACGTGAACGCGACCTGCCCGAGCCCCGCGATGATCGCGACACGACCGACCTCGCGAATTCTCTCCAGGCTGAGCTCCAGCCCGACCAGGAAGAGGAGGAGGACCACCCCCGCGTCCGCGATCAGGGCGGTCCCCTCGGTCAGGCTGATCAGGCCCGTAAGGGGTCCAAGGAGCAGCCCGGTGAGGATGTAGGCGACGATGGTCGGGACGCGGGCGGGCCGCGCGACGAGCACGAACATGGCCGCCGCGAGAACCATGATCCCCAGGCTCCGCAGGAAGGGAATATCGTTCAAATTACGTAGCGAGGCCTGGGTGGCTCGGGTCTGGAGCAGGATCTGCCCGCGTTTGACCGGGTTCGCGGGCGAACGATATTATGGCCGCCGCCTCCGTGGCGAACAGGGTGCGATCCGTGCACGGCCACTTCTCGGTTCCGCCGGCGCGGTTGAGGACTACGCCTCGAGTGGCGCAGGTCGGTGTCGCAGCGAGACCCCCATCGCCGCTCGGTGGCATCACCGCTTTCTCTGCTAAACCAGGAGCTCAGAGATCCTTGAAAGTCGTCATTCCCCTGGCGGGCAAGGGAACGCGTCTACGCCCGCACACGCACGTGACGCCGAAGCCGCTGCTCCGTGTCGGAGACAAGCCGGTAATGGCCTATATCCTCGATGACCTGCGCAAGCTCGGTGTCACGGAGGCGGTGTTCATCACCGGACACCTGAAGGAAAAGGTCGAGGAGTACGTACGCACAGAGTACCCGGAATTCGTGGCGCACTTCGTCGAGCAGAAGGTACAGGATGGCACGGCGGGAGCGGTCGCGCTGGCTCGCCCCTTCATCGACGAAGACCTGCTGATCATCTTCGTGGACACCCTCTTCGACGCTGATCTATCGGTGGTGACACACCTGCCGGACGACGTCGCAGGAGTGATCTGGGCGAAGGAGGTCGAGGACTACCAGCGCTTCGGAGTGATCGTGACGGACTCCGAGGGCTACATGCAGCGCATCATCGAGAAGCCCAGGGAACCCATCTCCCGCTTCGCGAACATCGGGCTCTACTACATCAAGGACTGGCGACTCCTCTTCGAAGGGATCGAGCACACGCTCAACTCTCCGCCGGGCCCATCTGGTGAGTACTTCCTGACGGATGCGTTCCAGTACATGATCGACCACGGCGCCCGGATCAAGACGATTCCGGTCGAGGGGTGGTACGATGCGGGCAAGCCGGAGACGCTGTTGGAGACGAACCGGCACGTCCTCGAGACGACGCGTGGAAAGCGCCCCCCCGAGACGCCGGGGGTGACGATCCACGACCCGGTTCACGTTGCGGACGGCGTGCGACTGGAGGAGTGCGAGATCGGTCCCAACGTGACCCTCGGCCGGGGCACGCTCGTCCGCGCCTCGAAGTTGCGGGACACCATCGTCGGCGAGCGCTCGGTCATCGAGAATGCCGATCTCCACGATTCCTTGGTAGGCAACGAGGCGACCGTTTCCGGAGTCCGCGGTCAGGTGGACATCGGAGACCACTCGGTGGTCCGCGGCGGCGACTGACGAGATCCGCAGTTCTCGCCGAGATTGGCCCGTCACATGGCTGCGGCTGCGGCTACGGTGAGAAGCACCCGCTCGATTCCTCGCGGGCCATCATGATTCTCGAACCATTCGTCGGGAGTATGGATGCCACCGCCCCGCCCGCCTGCGCCGAGCGTGATCGCCGGTATCGACAGGGACATGGGCACGTTGGCGTCCGTCGAAGCCGCGGTAAGCTCGGGCTGCTCGCCGACGATCCTGCTGGCCTGGATGGCCGCCTGGACGAGCGGGTGCGAGGAAGCCGTTTCTCCGCACGGTCGCGTTCCGATCCGATCGATCGTCAATTCCAGCGGGCGACCACCCGGGAGCCGCCCGCGCTCCGTTTTCGTCGCCTCGGAGAGGATTTCGACGGCTCGAGACTCGAGATCGGACAGGTTCTCCTCCGAGTGGGCACGCATGTCGATCTCGATCCATGCCTCGCACGGAATCGAGTTCACGCTACTACCCCCGCCCATCCGTCCGACGTTGACCGACGCGGCATCACCCAGCCGATCTTCCAGAGCGCCGAGTCGGACAATCGCGTTCGCCAGAGCGGCGATGGGGTTCGGTGTGCCTCGATCGCCCCAGGAATGCCCGCCGGGTCCTGCCACGATCGCCCGGAAACGTCGGGAACCGATACCCCGATTGACGATCCGCGCCGATCCCGGACCGTCGATGGCTATGAAGGCGGTGGCCCGGCGGAAGGGAAATCCTTCACGCATCAGGTGCTTGACGCCGCGCAGATCGCCGGCGCCTTCCTCCCCAACCGTCCCCACGAAGACGATCGGACGCTCAGGGGCGAGGTCCGCATCGCGCATCGCGGCAGCGACCGCGATCAGCCCTGCGAGCCCGCGAGCGTTGTCCGTGATGCCGGGCGCGAGGATCCGGCCGCCTTCGATCCGGGGCTGGATGTCCAACCTGTCCGCGAAGACGGTGTCGAGGTGCGCTGCCACGATCACGGGTGCGTCGTCCTGCCCGGCGGAGCCGAGAAAGCCGATTACGTTGCCGGCTTCGTCGGTCGAGACGTCTTCCAGCCCGATTTCCCGGAACCTGGTTGCCAGGTAGGCCCCTCGAGCGGCTTCGGCCCCGGTCGGCGAGGGAATCGCCGCGATCCGGATCTGCTCGGCGATCGTGCTGGCATCCCGGGAGCGCAGGAGAGATCTCGCTGCTGCGATCCTGTCCTCCGCCGTCATCGAGGGAATCCTCCCGCGCTCGTCGGAGCTGGAACTCCAGCCATCGCCGCTCCCTCTCCTGCCGTTCCGGACGGTCGTCCGCTGTTCGAACGGTCCACGTCGCTCCGCCGCCTTTCCGCCTGATGGAGTTCCTCGGGCTTACGCCGTGGGAGTGGTTCATCCCGATCCTCATCGGCACGACCGCCGGCTTCCTTACGAACGCCATCGCCATCTGGATGCTCTTCCATCCTTACCGGCCCATCAGGCTGGGTAGGATCGGCATCCTCCCGATGGGCGCCATTCCCAAGGAGATCGATCGCATCGCCCGAAGGATCGGCGAAACCGTGGGGCGGGAACTCCTGACGCCCGAGGACATCGCCCGTACGCTTTCCTCCGATGCCTTCCGCACCCGCTTCGACGAGGCGCTCCGCGACGCCCTCGAATCGCTTCTCGACCGGGAGATAGGTGCCCCGCGCGAGCTGATCGCGCCCGAGCAGATGGCGGAGGTCGAACAAGTCCTCGACCGGCTGGTGAGCAAGGTTCTCGAGGCGGTCGCGGTGTACCTCAACTCCGCTGAGTGGGAATGGCGAATTCGGGAGATCGCACGCGGTCTCAGCGGGGAGTTCCGCGAGCGTCCGATCTCGACGGTGCTGACCCCCGAGCTCCAGGTCGACATCGGGAGGGGTCTCCAGCAGGTCTGGGCGAGCGTTCGGGAAAGCCCGGAGTTCGCGCGGGTGATCGGCGAGGCACTCGACCGTGGCGTACAGCGCATGCTGACTTCGGAGAAGCCGCTTCGTCATTACGTCCCTGCCGGGGCGGTGAACCTCGGTGAGTCCTTCGTGGCCAATTACCTGCCCATCCTTCTGGATCGGCTCGGCGGAATTCTCGACGACCCCACCACCCGGGAGAAGCTTCGCGAAACCCTTCGCCGGTTCACCGACCGTTTCCTGGAGGCGCAGCGCACCTGGAAACGCCTCGTCGGCCGGCTGGTGATCACCGAACGCACCCTCGAACAAACGGTCGAAGCCATCGAGCAGGGCGGGATGGAAGAGATCGCGGCCCTGATTCGCGAGCCGGAGGTTCAGGCGAGAATAGCCGAATCCGTCAACCAGGGGATGGAGGAATTGCTCGATCGGCCGATGCGCGAACTGTTCGGCTCCATATCGCCTGAGCGGGCTGAACGGCTCCGGAATGCTCTCGTGGAGCGCGTCCTCTACCTGTTCCGTCATCGAACGACGGAGGAAGTGGTCCTGACGCGGCTGAATCAACTCGTTGCGGCTGTCGCTGAGCGCAAGGTCGGAGACGTACTCGGCCTGGTCGACGGGGAAAGGTCGCGGGAACTGACCGATCGGGCCGCCGACTGGGTCGTCGAGACGCTGCGCGGTCCCCGGGTCCTCAACTTCCTCAGGGGTGTGATCGAACATCGGACCGCGTGGATGCTCAGCGTGCCCATCGGTCGGCTCGGCGACTACCTTCCCCCGGACGCGGTGCGCCGCGCGGAAGCGCTCATGTTCGATCCGCTGTGGAACTTCCTCCAGCGCCGCGTTCCCGCCGCGATCGCGGACCTCCCAGTCGCCCGGATGGTCGAGGAGAAGCTCCGCTCCTATCCCATCAGCAAGGTCGAGGAGCTTATCTGGCGTGTCAGCCGCCGAGAGCTGGTCCTCATCATCTACCTGGGTGGGTTCCTCGGGGCGCTCATCGGGAGCATCATGCTGCTGCTGGAGAGCGTCCCGGCGGGACTCCTCGCCTCGGGCGTTTTCATCCTCGGTTCGTTCATCTTCATCAACGCCCGCGGATGAGCGGAGCCCGCTTCCTCCTCGCGCTACGGCAGGCTCCGCTGGGTATGCTGCTCATCGCCGGGGCCCTGGCGGTCGGTGGCGTCGGAATGCTCGTCGGCGGCGGGTACCTGTTGCTGACGGAGGGAGCGCTATCCCCCTGGGCCGGCGTGGTCTCGATCCTGGTGAGCCCTGCGATCCTCTACTTCGTCTACCACCTCATCCACCTGGAGCGATGGACGTGGGCGTGTCTTGCCACCGTGATCGCTCTCCTCTTCGTATCCTCGGTACTTCGCGTGGTGTTCACCCCGGGGTCGCCGAGGGCCGGGCTGATCGAGATGGCCATGGAGGTAGCGGCGGCCGCCTACATCTCCCGACCTGGTGTCCGGAGCCGGTACGGCTGGCCGGCGCCATCTCCATGATCGGTTCCGTAAGTCCGAGGTCGCCCTCAGCCGATGGACGGCACCCCCGTCCCGAAGACCGCGCGCCCGATCGCCATGATTCCGCCGACGATCAATATCAGGGCGACGATGACGCCCGCGAGCCTCAGCTTGATCGCCTTCTCTGGCGGCGCCGAGCGGGCCATCGACATGGCAACGTGAGCGACTACCGCCGCGCCGACCATCATGAAGATGTGTCCGATCAGGGCGGGGTAGAAGAGCCCCAGCGCGACCATCACGATCCCGATGAGACCCTGAAGGTCCAGCAGCCCGGCGAATGCCGAGCCGAGAACCTTCGCTGTGCGGTCGGAACCCTTTCCGGTGGCGGCGGCGTAGGCCAGGTAGACCAGCGCAAGGAAGCCCACGATCAGTATGAGATAGCGAAGCCCGGAATGGGCGAAGAAGAGCATCCGCATCGGGTCACATGAGGGTTGAACGTTGGGCGCCGAGGATTCGCTCCTCCGGGGGCTATGCCCCGGCCAGGGTTGGGACCATACCGCCGGTAGCTGAGCGGCGCAACGCTCCCCGCGTTTGCCACGCGCCGCGGTAGCATGCTCCGGACGCGCGGACCCTCATGCAGCCGGTGCAGACAGGCGGCGGTGCTCGCGCCGCCCACCGCTCGCACACATATTCACGGCCGGTTCAATCGCCCTTATCCGATCCGCTCATTCTCATGACCGACGTAGACGCGTCGCCCCAAGAAACCGGGCTCCTCGTGCGGCTCGGCATCCACCGGCCCGAACTGCGGGCGTGGGTGATGTACGACTGGGCCAACTCCGCGATGGTCACCACCGTCGTCGCGGCGGTCTTTCCGATCTTCTACTCCAGCGTCGCAGCCGCCAACCTCCCGGACGGCGAAGCGACTTTCCGCTTCTCGATCATCACCACGATCGCGCTGGCGGTCGTCGCAATACTCGCACCGATTCTCGGCGCGGTGGCCGACTTCAGCGCGGCCAAGAAGCGGATGCTGGCCGTCTTCATGGCGATCGGCGCGCTGAGCGTGGCCGGGATGTTCTTCATTCGCCACGGCGATCTGCTGCTGGCCTCGGTGCTGTTCATCCTCGCCAACATCGGGGCGGGGGCGAGCTTCGTCTTCTACGATTCGCTTCTGCCGCATATCGCCGGGCCGGACGAGGTCGACCGTGTTTCCACGTCCGGCTACGCGCTCGGCTATCTGGGCGGCGGGATCCTGCTGGCGTTGAACCTCGCGTGGATTTCGATGCCGGCGTTCTTCGGGCTGCCGGATGGCCCCGACATCACGCCCGCGCAGGCCACGCTGCCCGCCCGACTCGCACTGCTCTCGGTGGCGGTCTGGTGGTTGCTGTTTTCCATTCCGTTCTTCCGTGGTGTCCCCGAGCCGCCGCGCGCGCTGGAGCCGGACGAGGCCGGGACGGAGTCACCCATCCGCGTCGCCTTCATCCGGCTCGGTGAGACCTTCCGCGAACTGCGCGACTACCGCCAGGCATTCGTGATGCTGCTGGCGTTTCTCATCTACAACGACGGGATCGGGACCATCATCAAGATGGCCACGATCTACGGCGAGGAGATCGGGATCGACCGCAACGTCATGATCCTTTCGATCCTGATCGTGCAGTTCGTCGGGATCCCGTTCTCGTTCGCCTTCGGGATGATCGCCGCCAAGGTTGGAGCGAAACGCTCGATTTTCGCCGGGCTCCTGGTCTACGCCGGGATAACGGTCCTGGGGTACTACATGACGAACGGCACGCACTTCATGATCCTCGCCGTTCTTGTAGGGATGGTGCAGGGGGGAACGCAGGGCCTGAGCAGATCGCTGTTCGCGAGCATGATCCCGCGCCACAAGTCCGGGGAGTTTTTCGGCTTCTTCGCGGTCTTCGAGAAGTTCGCCGGGATCCTTGGGCCGCTGACCTTCGGCGTAGCGATCGCTCTGACCGGCTCCAGCCGGACCGCGATTCTGTCGATCATCAGCTTCTTCATCATCGGCGCACTGTTGCTGGCGACCGTCGATGTCGAGGAAGGGCGTCGGGCGGCACGGGAAGCGGAGGAAGGCGTCCGGCTCAAGCTCGCGAACGCAATGCAGCCTTGAACGAGGTTTGGTGGTGACTGACGAGCCATCCTTCGGTCGGTCGCTCGCGGAACGGTTGGCCAACCGCGTCATCTTCAACGTGCCCGGTTCCGGCACCAACGAGAAGCTCCGCACGCTGATCGACGCGATCAACGCGGACGACGATCTCTACGCGACGTGGCTCGCCGGGAACGTGAACGCCGTTGAGCGGCTCGGGATGACCGATCACGGCCCGGTTCACGTGAAGATCGTGATGAACATCGCCGACAAGCTGTTCCGCCTGCTCGTCGAGCATGGCGTGCAGCCCGCGGTGGTGACGAACTACGGCCTCACACTCGACGACGCCGAGATCGTGGTTACCCTCGCGGCGCTCCTGCACGATACGGGCATGTCGATCCATCGCGCCGATCACGAGACGTACTCGATCTTCATCGCCGACCGGAAGACCGAACAGCTCCTGTCGGGCCTCTACGATCGAGCCACGGCGACGGTGCTGAAATCGGAGATCATGCACGCCATCATCGCGCATCGATCCGGTGGGCGGCCGTTGACCCTCGAGGCCGGCATCGTTCGCGTCGCGGACGCGCTGGACATGGCGAAGGGGCGCTCCCGGATCCCGTTCTCCGCGGGGTCCATGAGCATCCACTCGGTGTCGGCGGCCGCGATCGAGGCGGTGCACATCGAGGCAGGGGACACCCGGCCGGTGCGGCTCCGCATAGAGCTCTCCAACTCGGCGGGTATCTTCCAGCTCGATCAGCTTTTCCGCGACAAGCTCAGCGGCAGCGGTCTCGAGTCGTACGTGGAGCTCGAAGGCGAGTTCGCCGGCGAGGAGGAGAAGCGGATCGTCGAGCGGTTCCGCCTTTGAATGTTCGTGGCTCACGAAGGGCTCGTACGGGGTATCGTATCCGGCGGACAGACGGGGGTGGATCGTGCTGCCCTGGACGCCGCGCTCGAGGCGCGCGTCCCCGTGCGCGGCTGGTGTCCAGCCGGACGACTGGCCGAGGATGGGGTGATCCCCGAAAGGTACCCGCTCGTCGAGACGCCCAAGGCGAATCCGGCTCAGCGCACCCGCTGGAACGTTCGGGATTCCGACGCGACCCTGGTACTTTGCTTCGGAGAGCCGACCGGTGGAACCGCGGCTACGGTGAAACGGGCAAAGGGACTCGGGAGACCGTTTCTCGTTCTCGCTCCCGCGCCGTCGGCGATTCCGGCTGCACGCGAATGGTTGACCCGGTTGCCGGTCGAACCGTGGCTGAACGTTGCCGGGCCGCGGGAGTCCGGGCAGCCTGGAGTCTACCAGGCGGCGCTCGAGTTCATGCGCGAGTTGTTGCGGGTAGTGCCGTGACCGCCTCCGCGTAACCTGCTTCGAGCCAGCAGACCTGGCCTGCAACATCGTTTCTGGAGATTCGTCGACCGTGTCCGAGACGCCTAGGCTTCGTTTCGCTCCCAGTCCTACCGGTTATCTGCACGTGGGCGGGGCGCGGACTGCGCTCTTCAACTGGTTGTACGCGCGACGGCACGGTGGCGTATTCATCCTGCGCATCGAGGACACCGACCGGGAGCGCTCCAGCGACGAGATGTCCGCCGCGATCCTCGACGGCTTGCGGTGGTTGGGGCTCGACTGGGACGAGGGCCCCTATCATCAAGCGGACGGTTTCGAGCGCCACAGGCGCGACGCCGAGACGCTGCTCCGTGCCGGCCGGGCTTACCGGTGTTTCTGCACGCCCGAAGAACTGAAGGCACGCCGCGAGGCTGCTGAGGTGGGCGGGGGAGTCTACCGCTACGATCGGCGCTGCCGGGACATCGATCCGCGGATCGCGGAAGAGCGGGCCGCCGCAGGCGAGCCCCACGCCATCCGCTTCAGTGTGCCCGAGGGCGAGGTGTTCTGGGACGATGCCGTCCATGGCGAGACCCGGTTCCGTAACTCCGAGATCGACGATTTCATCATCATCCGAACCGACGGCACGCCGATCTACAACCTTGCCGTCGTTTCGGACGACATCGAGATGCGGATCACGCACGTCATCCGCGGCGACGATCACCTGTCCAACACTCCGCGCCAGCTGCTGCTCTACCAGGCTCTCGGCAGGAAGCCGCCGTTGTTCGCCCATGTTCCGATGATCCTGGGCCCCGACGGAAGACGGCTCTCCAAACGCCACGGGGCGACCGCGGTAGGCGAGTATCGCGATCGGGGTATCCTGCCGCAAGCGCTCACGAATTTCTTCGTACACCGGCACGGCGACATCTTCTCCG
>CAZJEH010000105.1:0-13767 GCA_964544905.1 uncultured Gemmatimonas sp. | reverse complement strand
CGGGCCATCGGGTCGGGGAAGGTGACGTGGCCTGCTCGTTGTCGCGGGCGTCGGATGCGCCAGCGCGGGTGAGGTCCAGCAAAGACAGAGACTCCATCTGGTGGAGGATCGCCTCCACGTCGTCGGCGATCGTGGCGGGATCAACACCCGCATCCTCCGCAAGTAGCTCGATGATCCGCTCGACAGTGGCGTCTCCGTCGCACAATTCCCACACCGCCGCTGCTGTAAGATTGAGCGATACGGCAGTTTCGGTCTCGGTGCTGAATAGCACCATCTCTTCCGCGACAGTGTGGCCGATCACGCCCTCACGTCGGCGAGGGGCTACGGCCACCCTGTCGAGGCGGGTTGGAGCCCGCTCCGTGGTCATCATCGACATCGCACTATCCTCTTGCATGATCTCAGAGCAGGCTCACCGGCTGGCGACCAGAACTACTTGAAGTAGCTAAAGAAGTTCAGGAACCCGCCGTACGACCAGTTCCTGTCGTGGGAGCCCGATACCGAGCCCGAGTACGACCCCGACTTCGAGCCATAGCTCGTCTTGGAACCAGGACTCGCGTACTTCGTCCGTCGCCTCCCCCCAGCGTGCGCCGGTGTAGCAACCAGCGGCAGCGCCACGACGGCGGGAACCACCCAGCCCGCGCGTCGAAGCACCTCACGGCGCGACAACGAGGGCTTCCCTGAGTTCTGACCTTCTGTCGTTGGGTTTGTCATGCGTACTTTCCCGTTTTGCGGTCTGCGGAGTGAACGGGTGCTGAGACTGGCCCGCCGTATATCAAAATGCATGCCTGACCCACGGTCGCCGAGAGGTCGTTATTTTACTGTTACTTACAGCCTCGGCGCCGGCCGTTGGAGTGTCCCGAAACGACGCCCGGCGTCCGCATCTGTTGCACGGGTCCAGCAAAAGATCGGCTCAGAATAGCCGGTGTCGACCAGACCTCTCAAGAGTGTTGGAGCGTCGCACGAGCGTCCTCTCCGGGGTCGGCGAGGACACGCCGGAGAACGCCTTCAAGGTTGCATGCGAAGCCCTCGATGTGATCCACCTTTCCTCTTCGATCGGCTACGAAGGGGTCCATGACAGTGCAGCGGATAACACTGACGCCACCCGTCCCGGCATAGTCCGACTCGGTGTAGCCGAGCTGCTCCACAACCGGAATTGCTGACCGTCCGTATTCCTCCGCGCGTAGCACGGTCTTGGTGACGAAGTAGTCGGGCGTGGGGGATGACTGACGGTCTGCGACGCTCATCGCCCGGTAGACACGGTCGCAGAACCGATTGGCGTCCGCCAGCGTCGGCAGGTCGGGATGGCTGACGCCGAAACAGACGATGTTGATGTCCGGCGGTGGCAGGGGCACCACCCTGAACGGGGCCCAGTCGCCGCTGAGCAGCCGCCGGTGGAGAAGGGCGGCCCCGCGGGCCGTATCGGCGATCAGGCGGCCGTATCCCGACGAATCCAGTGGCAGGACCTTGTGCGAAAGCCACACCGCCGCCGCTGACGCTCCCGGCTTCGAGCCCTCGAAAATGTAGCGGCCGATGTACCCCCACTCCGAAGTGCCGCGGTGGAACACGTAGGGCGCCTCCACCGCGACCAGGTCACGCGCCCGCTTGTCGCGGAACGATATGGCCCCCGCCGGATAGGGGACGAACCCGAGCTTGTGCGGGTCGATGGTGCCGGAATCGGTGTCGCCGAGGGCGCACAATGCCTCGTAGACGGCAGCGTCCGGCCATCCCTCCGGCCCGATGTCGGAGCGCGCTTCTTCCAGCGTGCGCCGCTCGCCACCCGGCCTCCGCGTGATGGCCGCCGCATATCCTCCGTACGCGGCGTCGGCGTGAACGTGGAAACCCATCCCCAGTTCCCGCCCGACCCGTTCGCGAATCTCCAGCACGCGATCGAGCCTGTCGACGGCACTCTCCTCCGTCGTCCCGATCACCGAGATGCATGCGATCACGGCCTGATGGTTCGCCGCCAGGTCGCGCAGCGTCGACTCGAGCGCGTCCAGGTCCATCCGAAAGTAGCGATCAACCGGAACGTGGATCAGGTTCGAGCCGCCGATGCCCAGGGCGCGGCAGACCTTTTCCCAGGAGTAGTGCCCGGTCGAGGGAACGAGGACAACCGCGGGCGGGAGCGGATCGCCGAACTCGCGGGCCAGCCTCCGGCCGAACTGCTGGTAGCCCATTCCGGCCAGCGAATGGTTGCGCAGGATGTCGATCGCCTGATAGGGATCCTCGAGCTCGGCCTTGAACCGGTCGGCGAGATCCAGGGCGGCCCGCGGTGAGATGTTGAGGAGTTGCCAGAGGTCGAGCCCGGCGATGTCCGCGACCGTTCCGTCGGGCAGCTCGATCGGGATCTCCTGCCCTGAATCCTCGGCAGCCCAGCGAACCGCGACCGGCAGGTACTTGACGTTCCGCGCGACCCACAGCGCCTCGAAGTTCGCGACCGTCCCTCCCGACGTGAGGTGGCCCCACTGCTGGCCCTCCGGGTATCCGATCATCCGGGCGAGCTGGGCTGCCACCTCCAGCTCCATCCGCGACGTGACCGGTGACGCCTCCGCGGCGACGTTGTTCGGGTTGTAGAGCATCGTCGCGAAGTAGCCGACCACACTCGCCATCGTCAGGTCGGAGCACATGTGCCCCGTGTAGCGGGGGCTGAAGAAGGGAACCCCGGCCTTCAGTTCCGAGAGCAGCCCGAGCAGCTCCTGCCGCAGGATGGAGATGGATCGGTCGTAAACGGGATCGTGCTTCTCCAGCTCGTCTACGAGGAAGCCGTCCTCGGGGTGATAGTTGCGTCGCCAGAAGACGTGATCGCGGACGGCTTCCACGAGGAGCCGCTCGAACACCTCCGCGTTCTCTC
The DNA here is from genome assembly GCA_964544905.1 of uncultured Gemmatimonas sp. Classification (GTDB taxonomy): domain Bacteria; phylum Gemmatimonadota; class Gemmatimonadetes; order Longimicrobiales; family Longimicrobiaceae; genus WHSP01. Next base: position 10,919 of record CAZJEH010000105.1, on the reverse strand, counting down.
CCTTTGGGCCGAGGAAGATGGAGGCAAGGTCGATGGGCCGGGTCGGCTGTCCCTCGGTCGGGGAAGTCATTGGAGACCGTGGAAACGGGTGATCGGTGCCTCACTCATCGTCGACAATCCGCATGGTGTGACAGGCAAGGCTGGGACCGGAGCGTCGAGACAGGCTGGGCTGGCGCAGAAGCGGCTCTGACGAGGAGTGCGGATCCTTCGACTTCGACCCGGACTTGGACCCGGGTCTTCTCAGCATGACAGGAAGGGAATCCCGGTAGCCGGCGGCCTCCGCTCGGGCCGGCGCGTACTCCGTGCGGGTCGTCCCCGCGATGGGCAGAAAAGGAACAGAGGGTCGAGGATCCCTATCTGACGGCCATGGGTGATCGCGACCGCCCCGGTGAGGCAGCGTGGCGGCCCGAAGCCAGGCCAAGCGGACCTCACCCCCGACAAACGGGATCCCTGGCATTCTGACGAAGTCGCCTACGGCGTGCCCGTTGAGACAGGCTCGAACTCCGCGGGAGGCCGCACCCCGATGGCCGCGACTTTGGCTACAATACCACGACAGGCGCTGGCCCGTTGCCCCCGCTCCCACGCCTGATGCTTCGGCCGAAGCTCCGTCCCCGCCCTGTCATCCTGAGCGGAGTCCGGGCAACACCAGGGCGGAGTCGAAGGATCTGCACTTCGAACACGCGCAGAAACCGGCGCCTGCGCTCCCCGCCCCTCAGCCATCAAAGGCAGCGCCGCCCCGCGGGGAGGACACAGAGGCGGTCCATCGGCCTACCCGAACTTTTTCCGGATCTTGGCCCAGTTGGACGCGAGACGATACGCCGGCGAAGTGCTGGTTCTCCCCGCCACGCGTCCCCTGGCCAGCGCCGCGAGGAACGACTCGCGCTCGTCCGCGAAGGGCGGAAGCTCGACGAACCCGCGACCCACCTCCCGGATGGTGTGAGCGTCCGACCCGCTGCCCATCAACTTTCCCTGCTGTGTGGCCCACTCCAGAGCGCGCTCGTTAAGCGACCGGGGAAAGCAACGGGCGTTGTGGACCTCGATCACGTCGACGAGTGCGTCCAGTTCCCGCAGGAATCGGGCACCGCCCGCGCGTGAGCCATCGAAGGGATGGGGAAAGTACACGACGCCGCCCTGCTCCCGGATCCGGACGCAGGTCTCACGCGCGGGCGTGCCCCGAGGGATCAGCTCCTTGACGAAGATGCCGATGATGTCGAACCCCTCCCGCGTCTTTACCTCCTCACCCACGACGACGCGCTCCGGCGCGATCTCCCGCGCCTCCAGCGCGCCGGCGATCTCGTTGTGGTCGGTGACGATGATCCGATCGATTCCTCGTTCCGTGGCCGCCGCCAGGATGTCCCGGGGGTGCGACAGGCAATCGAAGGACCGGTGGGTGTGGAGGTGCATATCCACACGGACGAGACTATCGCTCAATGGCTGTGCGCGGCGCGGAGGTTGAGGCGAGACCAGACGTCCAGGGCGTGTCGTTCGAGGTCCTCGATCGAGCCGGTATTTTCGATGATGTAGTCGGCATGGGGCCGCTTTCGCTCCGATGGCCACTGTGCCTCGATCATGCGCCGAGCCTCGTCCCGGCTGAGGCCGCGATCCACGATCAGGCGCTGAATGCGCGTGGGTTCCGGAGCATCGACGAGCACGACCACATCGTAATCGCCTTCCATGCCCACCTCGAAAAGGAGCGGGATATCCGCCACGACGATGCTCCTGCCCTCCTGGCGTGCCCGCTCCTCCTCGAGTCGTCGGAGCCGCAGGACCTCCGGATGAACGATGCGCTCCAGTTGCTTCCGCTCCTCGGGATCCCGGAAGACGACGTCGCGGAGGGCGGCGCGATCCAACTCGCCGCTCGGCAGGACGATCCCCGGCCCCCATCGCTCCACGATCTTCGTGAGCGCGGGCGTGCCGGGCTGGACTACACGGCGGGACAGGTCATCGGCGTCGATGATCAGCGCGCCCTCCTTCCGCCAGACGGAGGCGACCGTCGACTTGCCGGAAGCGATGTTGCCCGTCAGGGCGACGCGCAGCATCACTCCGGCCCCCGTCCGGTGTACAGAAACCGAGAACGTGGTGCGTATCCGTCGTGGTCCCGCACGTGCATGTGTGTTAGCCGCATACGGTTCGCTCACGTGGAGAGGGTGGCCGGAAAGGGCCTGCGCACTGGCTCCGGCATGACGGCCCGAGTATACTTCCGCCGGCTGAGCCGTACGCGCAACCGCCGACACGGGTTGCGACGTAAGCTTTCGACCCTGGGCACATGGCGACCAAGATCAAGCAGGAGACCAGCCTGGACCGTAGTGGGATCCTGGAGCTGTACCGCACCATGCTCCTTTCCCGGCGGCTCGACGACAAGGAGATCCAGCTCAAACGCCAGAACCGGATCTTCTTCCAGATCTCCGCCGCCGGGCACGAGGCGATCCAGGTCGCGGCCGGGGCGCACTCACGGCCCGGGTACGACTGGTATTACCTCTACTATCGCGACCGCGCATTCGCACTGCAGGTCGGGATCACCGCCAGGGAGCAGATGCTCCAGGCGTTCGGTGCCGCGGCCGATCCGATGTCGGGTGGACGGCAGATGCCGGCCCACTGGAGCAGCAGCGAGCTGCACATCGTCACGACCTCGTCTCCCACGGGCACGCAGTTCCTCCCGGCGATCGGCTCGGCCGAGGCCGCCCGGCGAGCCCTGCAGCTCGACGACGATTCGCTCATCACCCTCACGCGCGCCCGCTCCGACGAGGTGGTCTTCGTCAGCGGCGGCGACGGCCACACCTCCGAGGGCGAGTTCTGGGAGAGTCTGAATACGGCCTGCAACCTCCGGCTCCCGGTCGTCTACGTCATCCAGGACAACGGGTATGCGATCTCCGTACCGGTGTCCGTGAATACGCCGGGCGGGAGCATCTCGCGGCTGCTGACGGGCTTTCCGTCGCTGAAGATCCTCGAATGCGATGGGACCGACATCATCGAGTCGTGGGAGACGATGCGGGAGGCGGTGGAGTACGCCCGTGCAGGTAACGGTCCGGCTTTCGTCCACGCGCACGTCGTTCGCCCCTACTCCCATTCGCTCTCCGACGATGAGCGGGCCTACAAGACCGAGGCGATGCGCGCGGAGGAGGCGCGGCGAGATCCGTTGGTCCGCACCGTCGCGCTGCTCCGGGATCAGTACGACGTGACCGACGAGGAGCTACAGGCGATCGAACGGGAGGTTCGCGAGACCATCGACGCCGCGGTCGAGGAGGCGCTGGGGTCGCCCCAGCCGGATCCTTCCACGGCGATGGATTATCTCTACTCCCCGGACGTCGACCCTACGGCGGAACAGTTCGACACGGAGGACGATCCGCGCTTCCAGGGGCCGGAGACCACCATGGTCGATACGGTCAACCTCACCCTCAAGGACGAGATGCGCCGCGACACGCGGATCTTCGTCTTCGGGGAGGACGTCGCGGACGTCTCGGACGACGCGCTGCTCGACAAGGTCCCCGGCAAGGGAGGGGTGTTCAAGGCGACAGCAGGGCTCCAGCGGGAGTTCGGTTCGATCCGCGTGTTCAACTCGCCCCTCGCCGAAGCCAACATCGTCGGGCGCGCGATCGGAATGGCGATCCGCGGACTGAAGCCGGTGGTCGAGATCCAGTTCTTCGACTACATCTGGCCGGCGATGATGCAGATCCGGGACGAGCTGGCGATGATCCGCTACCGTTCGGCGAACGACTGGAGCTGTCCGATCGTCATCCGCGCCACGTACGGTGGGTATCTCAAGGGGGGATCTCTCTATCACTCGCAGACGGGGGAATCGATCTTCGCGCACTGCCCGGGCATACGCGTCGTGCTTCCGTCGACCGCGATGGACGCCGCCGGGCTTCTGCGCACGGCGATCCGGTGCGACGACCCGGTCCTCTTCCTCGAGCACAAGCACCTCTACCGTCAGGTCTACAACAAGAGCGTGTATCCGGGACCGAACTTCATGGTGCCGTTCGGCAAGGCGAAGACGGTCCGCGAAGGGACGGACGTGACGGTCGTTACCTGCGGTGCGCTCGTTCAGCGCTCGCTGGTCGCGGCGCGGATGCTGGAGGAGCGCGCGGGGATCTCCACAGAGGTCATCGACCTCCGCACGATCAGCCCATTCGACATGGACGCGATCGCGGCCTCTGTCCGGAAGACGAATCGCGTCGTCATCGCGCACGAGGACTCTCTGTCGTGGGGGATCGGGGCGGAGTTCGCCGCTCGCATCGCAGACGAGTTGTTCCCCTGGCTGGATGCCCCGGTCCGGCGCGTTGCCTCACTCGACACGTGGGTGGCCTACGCGCCCCAGCTCGAGCGGGCGATCCTGCCCGAGGCCGAGGACGTCGCGAAGGCGGTGGAGGAGGTCGCCAAGTACTGACCGGGTCTCCATTGGCGGCGGTCGATTCCCCGTCGTTCCGGCGAAGGCCGGGACCCGTCAGTCTGTCAATGCGCGGATGCATGCATAACCCGTTTGACAACAACGCAATGCAAGCGCCCGTCAAACCGAACACCCATCTGCGTTTTCAGAATAATGGATCCCGGCCTGCGAGACTGTGTCAAAACCATCGATCCAGTCCCGTTTACGCCGGCCCGAAACCGTGAGCGGCCTACCCCGCCGTATCCCCCAATCGTCAGCCCGGCGCAGGAGAGTGTGTCAGAACTGTCGATCCCAGTCCGTCACACTCGCAAGGAACCGTGAACGGTCTACTTCGCTACCGTCCCCGAGGTACACCGGGCCCGTGCGACGAAGGACCACCCGGCAGTACTGACACGGCCTCCTGCGCCGCGATGACGTTTGGTAGAGACAGTAGCGAGGGTAGATCGTTCACGGTTTTTGGCCGGGATCGACGGCAAACGGAGCAGGTAGCCCGGTCACCCGGGGAGCTTCCTGCTCCGTTCGCTTTTCCCGATGCCGCCGAGGCGCCCTCGAGTCGGACGGCGGCTCCCTCGCCTACATCTGGTGCGTCGGAATCTGAGCGCAGGTGACGGGCGTTCCACCCTCACCGTGATAGACGACGATATGCTGTCCGTCCATCACGGACATCGCGTTCAGATTCACCGTCGAGGTTGCCGTGCCGGAGCCGCTCGCGTCGACCGTGACCGGCTCGAGCGGCTGCATCACGGCGCCGATCGCGTCGCAGGTCCCGGTGTGGATGTGCCCGGGCCGGCTACCCTCCGGCGCGCCGCGCAGGGTAACGACAACTTCCGTCTGGGCGCCGCGTTCGGCTATGCGGACCTCCCCCGTGACTCCGGACTCGCCCACCGCCTGAAACTGCGCCGTCGCGCTCATCCCGGCGGAAGGGGCGGGCGTTTCGGCCATGGGCGCCTGCTCGGTGGCGGGAGGGGCAGGCATGTCGGCCGATTCGAGATCGTCCTGCGCGGTGTCTCCTGCGCAACCCGCAAGCAGAACCGCTACCAATCCCGCGAGCAGTGGCGTCGTTTTCATGGAAGTCCTCTCCGGGTGTGATGGGATGCTGGGACCGATGCTTGGCGGCAAGTCGCGTTCCACGCCGCCCTCTCACCCGCTCCCGTAGATCGGAATGGCTGCCTGGTTGATGGCGCTCGCCCGCTCCGAAGCCAGGAAGTGGATCACGCGAGCCACTTCCGCAGGACTGATCCAGCGGCGGTGATCGGCTTTCGGCATCGCCCGGCGGTTCGCCTCTGTGTCGATGGTGTCCGGAACGATCACATTTGAGCGGATACCCTGCGAACCGTACTCCTCGCCGATCGCCGCGGCCAGAGCGATCAGCCCGGCTTTGGTCGCCGAATAGGCGGCGTGCTGCGCTCGTCCCTCGAACGCGGCTCGTGAGGAGACGAAGACGAACGAGCCTCCGCCGGCATCCAACAGGCGTGGAATCGCGAACCGACTCACCAGGTACGCGGACGTGAGGTTCAGATCGACCATCCGCGTCCATTCCTCGAATGGGGTATCCGCCACCTTCGTCCCGCCCCGGTAGCCGCCGATCAGGTGAACGACCGACCCGAGCGTCCCCCCCCACTCGACCACCTGACGGATCGCCTGCTCCGCCCCGCGCTCGGTCGTGAGGTCCAGAGCGAACACGTAGAGCCGATCGGGATGCCGCGCGGCAAGCTCGTCGAGCGCATCGGTAGCGTCGGTCTTGTAGACGGGGACCGCGACGCGTGCCCCCGCATCCAGGAACTCCCTGGTAACGGAGCGCCCGACATTGCCTGCGCCTCCGGTCACGAGAACCACCTTGTCGTTCATCGCCGGCCTTCCCGTTTCCCTGGTGGCAGGATTCCGCGATTCGCAACTGAAATCGGGGTCGCGGTGCGACGCCCGGCGTCTCGACTGAGAGCGCCCGAGATCCGTCGCCCCGCCCGATCCGATCTGCCCTACGGCCCGGAGGAAAGGGCAAGTCGCCCGGATTCCCGGGTGACCTCCCTGAGTCGTTCGGCCACCTCCTCTCCCGGCAGGTCCGTGAGCCGCCAGGTCCAGTTCGAAGAAGCCACGCCGGGCGTGTTCATGCGCGCCTCACTTCCCAGGCCCAGGACGTCCTGCATCGGTACGACCGCCAGGGCGGCCGCGGAGTCGAACACCCTGCGAATGAAAGTCCAGTTGCCTGGTTCCTGTCCCGCCAGCCAGCGATAGACCCGGCCACGCTCCTCATCGCCGAGGCTGGCCCACCAGCCCGCCAGAGTATCATTGTCGTGAGTCCCCGTATACGCCACGGAGTTGAAGGGACAGTTCTCCGGTAGATGGGGGTTGCGAGGGTCGCCGTCGAAGGCGAACTGGAGGACGCGCATGCCCGGGAGGCCGAGCTCGTCGCGTAGCAACTCCACCTCACGAGTGATGATCCCGAGATCCTCCGCGATGAGCGGAACGCTGCCCAACTGACCCTCCATGGCGTGGAAGAACTCGGCCCCGGGGCCCTTTTCCCACCGACCGTTGACCGCCGTTTCCTCCGCCGCATCGATCGCCCAGTAGCTCTCGAAACCACGGAAATGGTCGATGCGCAGCACATCCACGAGCTGAAAGGCGCGTCGGAAGCGCTCGACCCACCAATCGTAGCCTCGCTCCCGAAGGACGTCCCAGCGATAGAGGGGGTTGCCCCATCGCTGTCCCGTAGCGCTGAAGTAATCGGGCGGTACCCCCGCCACAACGATGGGCCGCCCGGTCGCGTCGAGCTGGAAGATCTCGCGGTGAGCCCAGACGTCGGCGCTGTCGAACGCGACGAAGATGGGCACGTCTCCGATGATGCGAATCCCGCGACTGCGTGTATGCTCGTGCAGCCGGCCCCAGTAGCGATCGAACAGAAACTGCTGGAACTCCTGGAACTCGACCTCGTAGGCGAGCTTCGCGCGCCAGTCGTCGAGCCCTGCCGGGTCCCGATCCCGTAGCTCGATCGGCCAATCCGTCCAGGCCACTTCCCGGTGCCAGGCGCGAGCGGCGGCGAACAGGGCGAAGTCCGGGAGCCAGTGCTGATTGGCTTGGCGGAATGCATCGAACTCGGCAGCCAGCGCCACCGGCCGGAGCGAAGCGAAGGTCTGATACGCAACGGTGAGAAGCGCTGTCTTCCAACCGATGGCGCTGCCGTAGTCGATAGGTCCGTGCTCCGGTTCCACCTCCGCCGTGAAGGCCGCCGGCACCAGCCCCTCGGCTCGCAGATCGGCTTCCGCGACGAGCAGAGGATTCCCCGCGAACGCGGACAGGCTGTTGTACGGCGATCCTCCGCGGTCGATGGGCCCGAGCGGCAGGATCTGCCAGTACGCCTGACCGGCAGCCACGAGCCAGTCCACGAAGCGGAACGCCGGCTCACCGATCTCACCAATCCCGCGGCCCGGGAGTGACGTCGGATGCAGGAGCACGCCGGCCCGTCGCTCCATCCCTTCGCCGCTCGCCCCCCTGGTGAACGCGGTCATCCGGGGCGCCCCTGATCACGGTTCATCAACCCGGGCTCGCTCACGCCGCTCTCCTCCCTCACCCGTCCACCTGTTCTCGAAGGGGGAAGCCCGACTCGCTCCAGACATTCCCTGCGGCCATCCGGGCTGGACATCAGCGACTGCGGTAGCTGATCGCCACGATCCCCCGAAGCGGAACCGTGATCCAGTCGGGCCGGTTGTCGATCTCGTAGCCCAGCTCGTAAAGCGCCTTCTGAAGCTCGAAGATTGTGAGAACCCGCTCGAAGGTCTCGTCGTCATCGGGAACGAAGCTCGCGTCCCCGACCGTTTCGCGGTAGGCTCGCAGGTACTCCCGCCGGACCGCCTCCTCCCACACCGAAGCCCATGCGCGCAACGCGTTCTCGACGCGGAGGTCGTCCGTGTTGAAGACCCTCAGGGCGCTCTGCACCGCGTAATCGAAGGATCGCAGCATTCCCGCCACGTCGCGCAGTGGCGACCGCTTTATCCGGCGCTGGTGGAGCGATCGCGCGGGCTCACCCTCGAAGTCCAGGATCACCCATTCGTTGCCCCCCGGATCCGGATCGCGCGCCCGGAGGATCTGCCCGAGGTGGAAGTCGCCGTGGATGCGACATCTGGTGACCCCCTGCTCGGCCAGCAGGCGAAGGTCGTCCATCCGCTGCCGCAGATCCGGACCCTGACGAATGATGCTGGAAAGGTCGTTGCGCAGTGTACTCGGGAATGCCCCCGGGATCGCGTCGAGCCGCCGGCCCAGCTCGGCGAGCACCGCCTCACCCTCCTTCTGGTTCGCCTCGATCCAGGCCTCCACATCGTCGTTGCTGATGGGCTCCGGCGCGAATGCAGGGTCGCGCGTCGACGAGGCGAGCGCGAGATGCATCTGGCCCGTGACCACGCCGAGACGCGCCGCGACCTGGAGGTAGTCCCCCGCCATCCGTCGCAAAGCCGCACTGCCGGATGAGGAATAGGGATCCGCGGCGCTACGGCTGGCCGCACCGAAAAAGCGGTCGAGGCTCGTCAGCGTGTAGGTCCACGCGTCGCCCCGGTTCGGCACGTAGCGATAGAGTGCCGCGACGGAGCTCTCCGATCCATCCTCGCCGACGTAGTCGACCCAACCGGCAAGCACGGGGAAGCTCCGGAAGTCGGTGTTCTCCACGAGGAACCGTGAGATCTCGACGTCCGGGTTTATCCCCGGCTCGAGCTTCCGAAAGACTTTCAGCAGCGCGCTCTCCCCGAGCGCGATGGACGTGTTGCTCTGCTCCCCCGCGATCCGGCGCACGGGCTCCATCTCCTGCTTCAGCTGCGCCCACTCGGGAGTGCGGTGTCCGCGGAACGCCCCATGAGTCGAGCGATGCTCGGCCTCCGTCTCGATGATCCGAACCAGGGCGAGCGCGGCGGCCGGCTCGCTCAATGCCTCGTAGAGCGAAACATCGCGTGAGGCCATCGCGATCGTCAGGATCGGCGCCGTGGCCTCCAGCGCCCTCAGCGGCGGGCGCAACGTCAGCGGAAGCAGGTAGAGCTCGGGGTCGCCCTGCTCGTAGCAAACGCGGAGGATCGCGAGGAGGATGTGCGAGGACCGGATCGGCTCCAGCGCGGCATAGTCCAGGTGCTCGACCGCGGTGATCGTGCGAGACTTGCTCCGGAACCACCGCTGCTGGACCAGCCAGTCCGGCGAAACCGAGGAGAGCAAGCCCGCGATTATCTCCCCCGAGGCGACGAGCTCGGCATCCTGCTGCGCCCACTCGGTAGTCAGCGCGACGAGCTGCGCCTCGTCGAGCTGATCCGCCCGCGCTCCCTGCCTCCGCAGCGCGAACCAGAAGAAGCCATAGGGGCTGAGGGTGAGCGGGTAGTCGCCGTCGTCGATCGGGTGGAACTCGGTGTTGCCGAGCAACTCCACCGGGATGTTCCCGGCGTACGCCCGCAAGTCGAGCCGCACGGCCTGCGCGCTCGCGGAAAGGTTGTTCACCACCAGAACGGCGTCGCCTTCGTACTCGCGGATGTAGGCCAGCACATGCTCGTTCGCGGGGTGCAGGAACTCGATGCTGCCCCGGCCGAACGCGCGATGCGCCTTCCGCACCTGGATCAGCCGCTTCATCCAGTTCAGCAGTGAGTACGGCGAACGCTCCTGCGCCTCCACGTTCACCGACTGATAGCCGTAGATGGAGTCGTTGATGACCGGCAGATACAGTCTCTGCGGCTCAGCGCGGGAGAATCCTCCGTTCCGGTCGGGGGACCACTGCATCGGCGTGCGAACGCCGTCGCGGTCACCGAGATAGATGTTGTCCCCCATCCCGATCTCGTCCCCGTAGTAGATGATTGGGGTGCCCGGCATCGTGAACAGGATCGAGTTCAGCAGCTCGATCTTCCGGCGGTCGTTGTCCATCAGTGGCGCCAGGCGTCGGCGGATGCCGAGGTTCAGGCGCATCCGCGGATCCGCCGCGTACTCCCGGTACATGTAGTCCCGCTCTTCGTCCGTCACCATCTCGAGCGTCAACTCGTCGTGGTTCCTCAGGAACATGCACCACTGACAGGCCTCGGGAATCGGCGGGGTCTGCTCGATGATGTCCACGATGGGTCGACGAATCCCCTGCCGGACGGCCATGAAGATCCGGGGCATGAGCGGGAAGTGGAACGCCATGTGGAATTCGTCCGAATCCCCGAAGTACGGGATCACGTCGGCGGGCCACTGGTTGGCTTCGGCGAGCAGGATCCGCCCGCGGTACCGGGAATCGAGGCGGCGACGGAACTCCTTGAGGATGTCGTGCGTCTCCTTCAGGTTCTCGCAGTTCGTCCCCTCGCGCTCGATGAGGTAGGGAACGGCGTCGGCACGGAAACCGTCGAGACCGCGGTCCAGCCAGTACTCCATGACCTGGAACATGGTCTCCTTGACCTCCGGATTGTCCCAGTTCAGGTCCGGCTGGTGAGAGAAGAACCGATGCCAGTAGTACTGACCCGCTACGGGGTCCCACGTCCAGTTGGACGGCTCGGCGTCGGTGAAGATGATCCGCGCATCCTGATAGCGGTTCTCGGTGTCGCTC
>CAZJEH010000104.1:0-13863 GCA_964544905.1 uncultured Gemmatimonas sp. | reverse complement strand
CTCCATCGCGTCGGCGCTCAGGTTGCCGATCTCCTCGTCGTTGGTCGCCGAGATCGGACCGACCTGCGCGATCTCCTTCTTGCCCGCGGTCGCCTGCGACATGCGCTTGAGCTCTTCGACGACCCGCTCCACCGCCCGGTCGATGCCCCGCTTCAGCGACATGGGGTTCGCACCGGCGGTCACGTTCTTCAGACCCTCCCGGTAGATCGCTTGCGCCAGAACGGTCGCGGTGGTGGTGCCGTCACCGGCGAGATCGCTCGTCTTGGTCGCGACCTCCTTCACCATCTGCGCGCCCATGTTCTCGATCGGATCCTCCAGCTCCACCTCCTTCGCCACCGTCACCCCGTCCTTGGTGATCGTGGGCGAACCGAACTTCCGATCGATGACGACGTTACGACCCTTCGGGCCGAGCGTGACCTTGACCGCCTCGGCGAGCTTGTCCACGCCCTTCTTCAGCGCGGCACGCGCCTCGGCGTTGAATACCAGATCCTTCGCTGCCATGGAGTTCCTCCTCTACGACGAGGTACTTGAAATCAGGGGAGCACTCAGCCGATCACCGCGAGGACATCCGACTCGCGGAGGATGAGGTACTGCGTATCATCCAGCGTCACCTCGGTGCCGCTGTACTTCCCGTAAAGCACCCGGTCACCGACCTTGAGCTCCGGCTCGACCCGCTTGCCGTCATCCGTCAGCTTGCCCGGCCCGACAGCGATCACTTCACCCTGCTGCGGCTTCTCCTTGGCCGTGTCCGGAATGTACAGCCCGCCGCGCATCTGCTCCGCCTCCTCGAGCGGCTTCACGACGACGCGGTCGGCGAGCGGCTTGACCTTCAGATCGGTCGCGGTGGCCATAGTGCGTGACCCTCCGAATGTTGTGAGTTGTGATGAACTGACGAACCACCTATTAGCACTCTCCGATGGCGAGTGCTAACAAACCTGTAATCTCTTCGCTCGGGACATCCGCTGTCAAGCGTCCCCGCGCGCCGGCGCCGCTAGCAGAACCCATGCCGACAGGCCCATTTTCGGCCCCTCGTCCGCATCCCCCAACAGATTGCTGAACCGCTCGGCAATCGCCTCCTCTGCCGATTCGATCGGAAAGAGTCACCTCGGCCGATCTGGCAGTCAGTCCCGCCGGTCAGAGTGGCAGGGTAGGACTCCAGGAAAGGCAGGCCCGTCCTGTTCCTCGCAACGCGGCTGAGGCGACTCAGGCTCAGCTGTCCCGGTAGGGAACCTCCAGGACCAGGCCGTCGAAGGCGGCGATGGCGCCGGGGAAGATCTTGCGCGCCTCGCGCTCGAGCGCGCGGGGGTCGTCCGCGTAGCGGGGCGAGAAATGGGTGAGGGCGAGGCGGAGCACGCCCGCCTCGCGCGCAATCCGGGCTGCGTCGCGTGCGGTCGAGTGGCCGGTCTGCCGGGCGCGCTCCGCCTCGTCGCGCCCGAAGGTCGCCTCGTGGATGAGCAGGTCCGCACCGGCGGCGACCTCCGCGGTGGCGCGGCAGGGGCGGGTATCGCCCGTGATCACGACCTTCCTGCCCGGGCGCGGGGGCCCGACGATGTCCGCAGGATCGATGGTCCGTCCATCGACAGTCACCGTTTCGCCCCGGTGAATGCGCCCCCAGAGCGGACCCTCCGGAACGCCCAGCTGCCGGGCTCGCTCCGGGTCGAAGCGGCCGGGCCGCCGATCCTCCTCCACCGAGTACCCGAGGCTCTGGGTGCCGTGGCTCGTTCGATACGGAACGATCGAGTATTCCCCACGCGGAATCCGGTCGCCGGGCGCGAGTTCGCTGATGACCACATCGAAGGGAATTCGGTCGACGCCGAGCCCGATCGCGGTCTCCATCGTCTTCGTTCCGCCGACGGGGACCCAGAGACGGATCGGCTCCTCGCGACCCTGCAGACCCATCGTGCGCAGGAGTCCGATCACGCCGAGGAAATGATCCGCGTGAAGGTGGCTGAAGAAGATGTCGTCGACGGAGAATCCAGTCCCGTAGCGCATCATCTGGCGCTGCGTTCCCTCGCCACAGTCGAACATCATCACCTCGCCCTCCCGTTGCAGTACGAGGGAGCTGACGTTCCGGGTGACGGTCGGCCTGGCGGCGGCCGTGCCCAGGAAGGTTATTCGCATCGGACCGATGAACGAGGGGCGGTAACGCGAAACGCGACCAGACTCACGCGGAACGCACCTCGACGCGGAGGAACGGCTCGACTTGCGAACGCGGGATGAGGGCAGGCCAGTAGGCGACGACGTCCTGCACTCGCGGACGACCTCCCGCGAACCCCGTCACCGACGGTGGACCGGCGAGGACCAGCGGAGCGATCTCCTTCGTGAACCTTTCCACCGAGGCTCGATCGCTCGAGCGAACGCCCCACCGGACGGTCACTTCGGGCAATTCTGCGAGCGGCTCTCCGGCCAGCGGTCCGTGCGTCGCGTTCCAGCCGACGTACTCGGTGAGGATCTCGTCGAACTGGAGGCCCAGCCGCTGGAGCCGTTCCCGGAGGATGCGATCGGCCGCTTTGGCCTTCTCGACCGCGTCGGGCCAGGCATAGACCAGCGTGCCGACCGCCTTGTATCCGCTCGAGTAGGCGATGCTGACCTTGAGCATGTCGGTCGGCGGGCGGCCGCGCACGGAATCGACCCGTACCCGGTCCGGTCCGTCATCCTGAAGGCGGATCGTCGTGAAGTCCGCAATCGCGTCAGGCGTGATGTACGACGTCGGATCACCCATTTCGTATACCAGCTGTTCCTTGACGATGGGGACGTTGATCCGTCCGCCGGTGCCATTGTGCTTCGTCATCACGAAGCTCCCGTCGGGATACGCCTCGACAATCGGATATCCGACCCGCGCGAGGTCGGGTATCGACTCCCAGTCCACGAGGCAGTTCCCACCGGACGCCTGCGCGCCGCACTCGTTGATGTGCCCGGCCACGATCCCGGCCGCGATCCGGTCGTAGTCGTCCCAGGGCCAGCCGAAATCGTGGATCATCGCCGCGTACGTGAGAGCGGTGTCGGTCGATCGCCCGGTAATCACGACGTCCGCGCCGCGGGCCAGCGCCTCCACGATCGGACGCGCCCCAATGTACGCGTTGGCGCTCTGCACCCGGTCGAGGACGGTCTCCAGCGGCTCCCCGGTATCCATGTTCCGGAGCTCCACTCCGGAGGCGATCAGCTCCGGCAGCCTTTCCTGCAGGTCGTCGCCGGTCACCACTCCGACCCGGAGCGGGCGAGCCAGCGACAGCCGGCGCGCCACATCCAGCACCGCGTCCGCGCATCCTTCCGGATTCACCCCCCCGGCGTTCGCGATCACCCGGATGCCCCGCTCGAGGACCTCGGGCAGGGTCTCCTCCATGAGTGGGACGAAGTCCGTCGCGTACCCCACGGCGGGATCCCTCGATCGCTGCTTCTGCAGGATCGACATGGTCACCTCCGCAAGGTAATCCAGCATCAGGTAGTCGATGGGACCATTGCGGATCTGGTCCTTGGGCGCCTCCAACAGGTCACCCCAGAACCCCTGACCGGAAGCGATCCGGATGAACGGCTTCATTCCGCCTCTCTCGGTCGAACGCTCGTGGCGTCGTGCTCCTCGACTAAGTGGTCCGCCGCCGACTTCCGCCGAAGAACCCAATACGATAAGGCGCCGGAGCGATTTCAGGGAGACGCGCGGGGTGCGCATCCGGTCTCGATCCGCCGAATGTCGGCGACAACTCAATATCGCTGACCGGAACCCCATCGCTTGACATGGCGCGCGCCATCAGAAATTTTGGCGAGACTAAAATGTAAGTTGTGCTACTCGAAAGATCGCGCGGAGCACGTCGAATGGCGATGGCGGAGCGCATCGGAGTCGGGCGGTCAGCGAAGCTTCGGGAGGGTCCGCGGGCGCACGACATCTCCCGCGCGGGGATGGTCGCGCTGTTGACGATTGCGAGTTGTGACCTGCTGAACCCTCCCGGGCCGGATGCCGCTGACGTTTTCGACGGGCCGCTGGCGGGTCTCACGGCGGCCGAGATGGCCGCCTTCGCCCGGGGCGATGAAGCGTTCGGTCGCCAGTTCACTCCGGCGGACGGGCTCGGTCCCATCTTCAACAACGTTTCGTGCGCTTCCTGCCATAGCGGCGACGGACGAGGGCGACCGGAGAATGCGCTCGTTCGCTTCAGCAAGGGAGGTGACCTCGTGCCACGGCTCGGAGGGCCGCAGCTGCAGACACGGGCCATCGCGGGGGCGGAACCGGAGCTGCTTCCTGCGGGCGTCGAGACCTCGCTGCGTCTCCCGCCTCCGGTCTTCGGAGTGGGCCTGATCGAGGCTATCCCGATAGAAGCGATCCTGGCGAACGCCGACCCCGAAGACAGTGACGGAGACGGCGTGTCGGGACGGCCGAACTTCGTCGTGCCAGGCGATTTCATCCCCGTCGACGAAATTGGCGGCTACGATCCGGAAGGTGAGAATGGTCCGAAGCCACAGCTGGGGCGGTTCGGCTGGAAGGCTTCGGTGAGCAGTCTTCTGCTCCAGGTCGTAGAGGCGTACCATCAGGACATCGGGATCACCTCGGACTTCCTGCCGGTCGAGAACCGGAACCCGCTCGCCAGCCGCTCGACCGACGCGGCGGATCGGGCCCCGGATCCGGAGCTCCCCGAGGCCGAAGTGCGGGCGGTGCTGGCGTACATCCGGATGCTCGCACCACCGGCGCCGGGAGCGATGACCGAGATGCGCCAGAGGGGTCAGCAGTTGTTCAACCAGATCGGTTGTGCGACGTGCCACGTCCCGGAACTTCGGACCGGCGCGAGCAGCATCGCCGCGTTGCGGGATCAGCCGGTCCGGCTGTTCTCCGATCTCCTGCTGCACGACATGGGCGACGAGCTGGCCGACGGGCGCCCTGATGGTGACGCGAACGGCCGGGAGTGGCGAACCGCGCCGCTCTGGGGACTGCGGATCATGCGGGATTTCCTCGATGGCGACGCCTTCCTGCTCCACGATGGCCGGGCCGCAAGCGTGGAGGAGGCGGTAATGCTGCATGGCGGTGAAGCGGCCGGGGCGCGGGATCGATTCGTGGCGCTGGATTCGGCGGACCGGGCCGCCCTACTGGATTTCGTGGAGTCCCGCTGATGGGAATCGAACGCAGGGAGTTCATACAGCTCGCCGCCGGCATCTGCGCCTCGGCCGCGATTCCGGGGTGCGCTTCGGTCGTGATGACGCGAGTGTCGCCCGTCGGCGGGGTAGTGCGGCTCGACCTTCGGGACCACCCGCAGCTCGATCAGCCGGGCGGGTACCTTCGCGTTCTACCGGAAGGCTCCGACGTTCCGATCTACGTCCTCGCGATCGACCAGGGCGGTTACGTCGCGCTCTCCCCGATCTGTACCCATCTAGGCTGCACCGTCGGAATTCAGGGGGCGCATCTCGTCTGCCCGTGCCACGGGTCGACCTACGATCGGATCGGGAGGGTGCTTCGAGGTCCGGCGGAGCGCTCACTTCGCCAGTTCCCCCTGGCACTCACCCCGGAGGGCGAGATCATCATCGAGATCGGAGGTCCGGCGTGAGGACGGGCCGCATGTGCCTGGCGGCGATGTTCTCCGTGACGATGGTCCTGTCGAGCGCGGACGCGCAGGAACCGGCGCCGGCGGACACGACCGGCGCGGAGACACGGCCGTTCGTGGAGGGAGGCGTCTACGATCGCCCCTTCCTGACGAACCTCCCGGGACGAACCGCCATCGGAGGGTACGCCGAGGCACACGCCCGCTGGGAGCAGGCGGACGGCGTGCGGGAGCGGCTCGGCTTCGAGCTGCGGCGCTGGAACATCTTTACCGCGACGCAGGTCAGCGACTTCGTGCGGATCGGCGCCGAACTCGAGTTCGAGGAGCTGGGGGAGGAGATCACCCTCGAGTACGCCGCGATCGACGTCGCCATCCACCCGTCGCTCACCGTGCGCGCGGGGGCGATCCTGTCGCCGATTGGACGCTTCAATCTGGCCCACGACAGCCCGCGGAACGAATTCACGGATCGACCGCTCGTGTCGACCGAGCTTATCGGTACCGCACTGACCGAGCCGGGTCTCGGCGTGCTCGGGCAGTTCGGCATCGGGGGCGGAAGCCGTTTCACTTATGAGCTTTACGCGGTGAACGGATTCCACGACGGACTCATCGAGAACTCACCCGACGGCACCCGCATCCCACTCGGCAAGAAGAATTTCAAGGACAACAACAACTCCCCGGCTGTCGTCGGTCGGGCGGCCTGGAGTCCGGCGCTCGGGTACGAGCTGGGCGTATCCGGCCACCGCGGCGCGTACAACGTCTTCGTGCTCGACGGGGAACCCGTCGACGAGCGGTACGACCTCACGATCCTGGCGCTCGATTTCGAAGCCGCCGTGGCGAACGTCGAGTTCTCGGGAGAGGTCGCCAGAGCGACGGTCGAGTTGCCGCCGGGGATGGTCGGCGTGTTCGCGTCACGGCAGCGGGGCGTCTACGCGCAGGCCGTGCGACAATTCGGCCGGGGCTGGATTCCGACGATGCCGGAAGGCCGATTCGAGGTCGGGGCGAGGTACGACGGCCTCGACTTCGACTCCGAGCTGACCGGGGATTCCGTCCAGCGGGCGACCATCGGCCTGAACTTCCGCCCGTCGTCCGACTCGGTGATCAAGTTCGACTACTTCCGGGAAAGGACACGGGACCGGTTCAACAACCCGGGTGATGCGGCGGGCGTGCTCCTGTCGCTCGCTACATACTTCTGAGCCGGCAGCGGACGGCTTCCGACCAGCTGATGATGTTCCGGGATGATCCGATGCAGTCAGCCGGGGATGTGGAAAGGTCCGAGGTGCGGCCCTGGGTTGTTGAGCGCCGCCCGTAGCGCGAAGGCGAGAACCTCGCGGGTATCTTCCGGCGTGATGACCGCGTCGACGAAGCCTCGCGCGGCGGCGTAGCGAGCATCGAGCTGCTGTTCGTATTCCGCGCGGACGGCATCCATCCTGGCCGAGAGCTCCGCATCCGGCTCCTTCCCCTCCTGCTTCAGCCTCTCGAGCTGGGCGCCGAAGAGCGCCATCACGGCCGACTCGCCCTCCATCACCCCCATCCGGCCGGTCGGCCAGCTGAAGATGAAGTCGGGATCGAAGCCCTGCCCGGCCATCGCATAGTAGCCGGCGCCCGAGGCGTGGTTGATGGTGAGTACGATCCTGGGGACCGTCGCGGTGGCCATCGCCTCGACGAACCGAGCGCCGGAGCGGATTATCCCTGAATGCTCCGCCTCCGTGCCCACCATGAACCCCGAAACGTCCTGGACGAACAGGAGGGGCGTCCCGTGGCGGTTCATCGTTTCGATGAAGTAGGCGACCTTCTCGGCGCTTTCGGCGTAGACGATGCCCCCGAACCTGGGCGGACCGCCGGCGGGGTCGCGGATCATGCCCCGGGCGTTGGCGATGATCCCCAGGCGGAGTCCTTCGATCCTCGCGTGTCCGCAGATCATCTCGGGAGCGTAGTCGGGCTGCATCTCGTCGACCACCCCACCGTCGACGAAAGTCGCGAGGAGTGCGCGCGCGTCGTAGGGCTGCCGATGGTCGTCGGGAAGGATGTCGTACGCGTCGCGGGCGTCTCGGGGGGGCGGGACTGCCTGCGCCTGGCCCGTGACACCCCGAGGCACCGGTAGCTCGGCGATCAGCCGCCGGATGCGATCGATGCACGCGCGGTCATCCGGCGCCCGGTAGTGGGCGACTCCAGAGATCGCGTTGTGGGTGTACGCCCCGCCGAGCGTCTCGGCATCGGTTACCTGACCGATGGCGCCTTTGACGAGGTTCGGGCCGCCCAGCCCCATGAAGGACGTACCCTCGACCATGACGATCACGTCCGAAAGGGCCGGCAGATAGGCGCCCCCCGCGATGCAGGGACCCATCACGGCCGCGATCTGGGGGACGCGCAGGTAGCGGCGCATGATGGAGTTGTAGTAGAAGATCCGCGCCGCGCCGTACTGGCCGGGGAAGACGCCTCCCTGGTAGGGAAGGTTCACCCCCGCCGAGTCCACCAGGTAAACGATCGGGATGCGGCAGCGCATCGCGATCTCCTGGGCCCGCAACATCTTCCCGATCGTCTCCGGCCACCAAGACCCCGCCTTCACGGTGGCATCATTGGCGACGATCACCACTTCCCTGCCCTCGACCCGGCCGAGTCCGGTGATCACGCCGGCCGCCGGCGCTTCACCCTCATAGCGGTCGTGGGCGACCAGCAGCCCGATCTCGAGGAATGGCGAATCCTCGTCCAGGAGCAGCGAGACACGTTCGCGGGCGGCAAGCTTCCCCTGGGCGTGCTGCCGCTCGATCCGCTCCGCACCGCCACCCTGACGTAGCCGCTCTTCCAGCTCGCGCAACTCGGCGACGAGCGTGGCCATGCGACTCGGTCGCGGACGGCCGGCGGTGGGACCGGACGCCTGATCCGGGGGATTCACCGGCTGACGGGTTCGCGATCCCGGCCGTGCTCCGCGAACCATTCGCGGATGTAGCGGACCGCCTCGCTGGTCGGTGTTCCCGGGCCGAAGAGGCGGCCGATGCCCATCTCCTGGAGCTTGCGCATGTCCTCCTCGGGGATGATGCCTCCGCCGGTGATCAGGATGTGGCCGGCACCCTCCTGCTTCAGGAGCTCCTGGACCCGCGGGAAGAGCGTCATGTGCGCGCCGGAAAGGATCGAGAGCGCGACTACGTCCACATCCTCCTGGATGGCCGCGTTGGCGATCATCTCGGGAGTCTGGTGGAGCCCGGTGTAGATGACCTCCATTCCCGCGTCGCGGAGCGCGGCGGCGATTACCTTGGCCCCCCGGTCGTGCCCGTCCAGTCCAGGTTTACCGACGAGAACGCGGATCCGGCGATGCGGCGCTTCGGAGCTGGTGTCACGAGCCATGGAACGATTCGATTCGCTGCGGTACGGACGAGGTGCGAAGATTTCGGACGATGACGCGACCGCGCCCCCGATACTTCGGCGCTGACGTCAGTGTCGCGCGATCGTTCGATCGTCCGCAAAGCTATGGCCGTAGCGTTCTTCGCAACAGAATCCGCGCTCCCGCTTCGGGCCACCATCGTCCCCGGCGGACCCCGGCGCGAAGCTCGCGGTTATCAAGGCGACGCATCAAACGAAAACCCTGATCGGACCGGTCGATGAACCGAACCAGGCGCATTCTCCTGCTGGCGGCCGCGGGCGTGGTTGGCATCCTGCTCCTCGCCATCGGCGCACTCGTCTTCTTCTTCCCCGCCGAGCGCGTGGGGCGACTCGCCGCCGACAGGGCGTCGGAAGCCCTCGGTCGAGACGTGACGGTCGAGCGGATCCGCTTGGGAATCCTCCCGATGCCCGCGGTCGTGCTCGAAGGCGTTGTGATCGGGCCGCTGAGGGATACGGGAGCGAGCGCGGCGTCGGTCGGGCGAAGCGACCTCGCGCGGATCGCCCGGGTGGAGGCCCGGCCGAGGCTCCTCTCCCTCCTCGGAGGGCGAGTGCAGATCCATTCGTTCGTCGTGGACCGGCCCGAAATCACGGTTGACGCGGCCGACCTCGCACCGCGCGATACCCTCCCCGAGGAGGATGACGCCCCGGGATTCTGGGACGACGCGACCTTCCAGGTTCGCGACATCCGCGTCTCCAACGGGGTGCTCGCATATCGGGACGCGACGACCGGTACGCAGGTCCGAGCCTCCGGATTCGATCAGAATCTCAGCTTCGAAGGGGAGATGTCCGGCGGGGAGCTCGTCCGGATGCTGCTCCGCGGCGGATTCTCGGTCGATAGCCTCGCGTTGGAGATGCCCGAGCAACTGGCTATGCCCATCAACGGGCTCCGCCTCGCTGTCGAGCATGACGCCACTCTCGACCTGGGGTCGGAGGTTGCCACGATCGATCGATTGGCGGTGCGCCTCGCGCAACTCGAACTCCAGGGGTCCGGTGTCCTGCGCTCCTGGTCGGACGAAGCGTCCCGCAGCATTTCCCTTTCCCTGACCAGCGCAAGCGACGATGTGGGTGCGCTGATCGCGTCGCTGCCGCCGAAACTGCGGACCATCGGCTTCGGGGCTACTGGAGAGCGCGAGCTGAGAGGGAGCGGTGGCGCCGCAAGGATCGAGGCGACCGTCGAAGGACCGTTCGGTCCCGGCGTGATGCCGGAGGTGGACGGCGCGCTGGAACTCACGAGCCTTTCGATCGCGGCGGCTTCGGACCCTCTCGTCGAGGATCTGACCGGACGGATCACGTTTTCGATGGATTCCGTCGTGGCTTCCGACCTGGCGGGCCGACTGCTCGGCCAACCTGTCCGCGTGGCGGCCGTGGTCAACGACCTTTCCGCACCGGCGATACGGGCCGCGATCGCCGGTGGAATCGATCTCGGCCGCGCGACCTCGTTCGGTCTGCTTCCCTCGGGCACAACGGCGGGCGGAACGTTGGGGATCGACATGTCCGTCATCGGGCCGCTGGAAGAACCGGCGGGCCTCCAACTGGACGGAACCGTCGACCTTGCCGGCATAACCTTCGCGACGGACAGCCTGCCCGCACCGGTGAACGTCGCCGGCGGGGTCGTCCAGCTGACCGGTCAGGAAGTGGTCGCAAGGGACGTCCGGGCCACGATCGGTCGGAGCGACTTCCGCGTTGACGCTGCTGGAACGGGGATCATTCCGTACGCGCTCGGCGACTCGACGGTCCGCCCCCAGGTTCTGCTCGAGACCCGTTCGGCATTCATCGATGCGGACGCGCTGTTCCCACCCGATCCGAATGTCCCCACCTACGCAGAGCTGTTCTTCGCGCGGCTGACGGGTCGCCCGGTGGCGGGGATGACCGCCGCGGAAGCCGCGGAGGCCGCCGGGTTCCGACTCCCCGAGCTTCCCCGCATGGCCATCGAGGGGCGTTTCCAGGCGGACCGTATCAGCCAGCGTGGTCACGAGTTCGAGCAAGTCGACGTGTCGTTCGCGGGGATCGACGGACAACTCGAGCTCCGCGAGGCGACGTTCGGTCTGATGGGCGGGGGCGTGGAACTGGCCGCGGTACTCGGAACGCCTCAGGAGGGGCCCGGTGGTGGTCGCCTGGCGCCCGTCCGCGTCTCGCTGCAGCTGGATGGCGTCGAATCGAGCGACTTCCTGACCCGCTTCACGCCTCTCCGCCAGCACCTGAACGGCGCGTTGGAGCTCGCCGGAGCGATGACCATGCAGCTGGATGAGCACCTGTTGCCCGTCCCGGAAACGCTGGCGGGCTCCGGCAGCCTCAGCCTCCTCGACGGGCGGCTTGTTGGGTGGCCCCTGCTGCGCGCGTTCGGTGAACAGCTGGGATTGGCGACCTTCGACACGATCGCGGTGCGCGACTGGAGCGGGCAGTTCCAGATGCTCGGGTCGCGCTTCGTGCTCGAAGAGACCTCGGTGGCCGCCGACAGGATGGACCTCGCGCTGGGAGGGTGGTTCGACGTCAGCGGGGCTCTCGAGCTGGGCGCGACTGCCTACCTCGACCCGTCCTTCGCGGCGATGGCACGAGGGGGCGTGGCATCGACGCTGGCGCGCCACGCCAGCGACAGCCAGGGGAGGATCCCGATCGGGGTGCGAATCACCGGAACGACCACCCAGCCGACAGTACGGTTGGACCTGTCCTCCACCGGTGCGCAGGTCGCGGCACGCGTGCGGGAGGAAGCTGAGCAGCAGGCGCGCGATCTTGCCCGCAGTTTGGCCGAGCAGGCTGCCTCCCGCATCCCGGGCGCCGACTCCTTGACCATCGGCGACACTCCAGGGGCAATCGCGGATACGGTTCGCCAGCGTGTGCAGGACGCGGTGGTGGGTCGGTTGCGAGGCCTGCTGGGCGGAGGCGATCAGGCAGGCGGGGGAGCTGCGCCCGCCACACCGCCGGCAGATACCGCGGTGTCGATCCCCGCCCCGGTCGACACCGCCGCGGATGTCGATACGGCCGCTGCAGGAGCGGAGGCGCCTTAGGAGCTCCAGGGGCTCATCGGAATGGCCGCCGCCGGCTCAGCCAGGCTTCTATCTCTCGCCCGCTGCCGGTGATAAGGTGCAGCAGGACCTCACGATCGGTAGCCATGGCGACGGGGTAAAGGACCTGGAGCCGGTTTGCGGCATTACGGCTTCCCGTGACTCGTCTCCGTCAACCTTCGAAGCGATCTTCAGCGCCTTCCGCCGCGGCCAGGACGAGCAGCATCTCCGACCGGAAGTCGAACGGCTCGAGGTCCCAGCCGCCGTACCAGCCGACGGGCATGAGCCCGGCCCGTTCGAGCAGGTTGGCCCATTCCGTCGCCGTCCGGATCCTCGCTGCGTGATGCTTCTCGCCGGACGACCCCTCACGTCCAACCCAGCGAAGCACCTCCCGTGTCACTCCATCGACGGCATCGAACTCGCGCTCGACGAAGACTCGGTCGCCGTTCGACAGCGTGCACCAGTCCCGCTCCGCATAGTCGCGAACCGCGCTATCCCGGTGAATGGTCTCGATCAGTAGCCGCCCCCGGGGCGTCAACAGCCTCCGCACCTCCTCGAGAACGCGCACGTCTTCGTCGTCGGACAGGAAGTACCCGAGCGACGAGAACAGGCACACGACCGCGTCGAAGCTGCCCGGCCGGAACGGGAGATCGCACATGTCGGCGCAGACCCACCAGGGAAGCCGGGCTCCGGTGGCGGCGCTCGCTTCCTTCAGCAAGGTGAAGGATCGATCGACTCCGACGACCTCGAGTCCCGACCCGGCCAGCGCGAGTGCGTGCCGCCCCCACCCGCATGCGAGGTCCAGGATGCGGGCACCCGGCGGCAGACCCATCACCACCCGGATCGACTCGGCGGCGATCGTCGGTTCGTCGGGGTCGAGAACCTCGCGGTAAATCCGTAGGAAGTCCTCGTCGAAGTATTGCTTCCACCAGTCGGCGGAATTGCTGGCGCTCAAGTCGTCGTCCGTTGGTGTGTTCCGGGCTTCTCCGGCGCCCCGGCACTCGATGGGGGGCGTCTACGGCACTGACGGCCATGCCGTGCTCGGTACCGCGACTCGCGATCCGTTCGCCGACTCGCTCCCGCATGTCCGAGCACGGCGCAAGCGAGGGAGGAATGAGCCTTCCAATCGCAGATCCGAGACATCCCGACCGGCCCGCGCTAGAAGAACACCGGCTCCTGGTATGCCCCGAAGACCTCCTCCAGCGCGTATCGGATCTCGAACAGCGTCGCGTACGCGCGGACCGCATCGAGCAGGGGCGGGACAACGTTCTCCCCATCCCTCGCCGCCGCGCGCAGCCGCTCCAGTGCCCGCTCGGTCGCCGCCTGATCGCGCCGCGACCGCAGCTCGGCCAGCCGCCTCGTCTGCTCGGCCTCGGCCTCGTCGGAGACGCGCAGCAGCGGGATCTCGAGATCGTCGCCCTCCACGATGAACTCGTTCACACCCACCACGATGCGTTCACCGGATTCGATCTCGCGCTGCTGACGCTGTGCCGAACGGGCGATCTCACGCTGAAAGTACCCCATCTCGATGCCCGGAACGACACCGCCGATCCGGTCGATCTCCGCGAAGATCCGCTCTGCTTCCTCCTCGAGGCGGTCGGTGAGCGCTTCCACGTAGTAGGAGCCGGCGAGTGGGTCGATCGTGTTGACGACGCCCGTTTCGTAAGCGATCACCTGCTGGGTGCGGAGCGCGATCTGGACCGCCTTCTCGGTGGGGAGCGCGAGAGTCTCGTCCATGGAGTTGGTGTGCAGCGATTGCGTTCCCCCGAGGACAGCCGCCAGCGCTTGGTATGCGACCCGTACGATGTTGTTCTCCGGCTGCTGCGCGGTGAGCGTCACGCCCGCCGTCTGGGAGTGCGCTCGCAGTCGCCACGATTCCGGGTTCTTCGCGCCGTACCGATCGCGCAGGTACCTGGCCCAGATCCGCCGAGCCGCCCGGAGCTTCGCGATCTCCTCGAAGAAGT
>CAZJEH010000103.1:0-13902 GCA_964544905.1 uncultured Gemmatimonas sp. | reverse complement strand
GCACCAGGAATACTCGGGCAAGCGTCTCGAGTACATCGATCCGGCGACCCAGAAGCGGTACATCCCGTACATCATCGAGACCTCGATCGGTGCCGATCGACTGACGCTGGCCATCCTGGCGAACGGGTATCGGGAGGAAGAGGTCGAGGGAGAGACACGGGTGGTGCTGGGGATACATCCGGCGCTGGCACCGCTCAAGGCCGGCGTGTTCCCGCTGGTGAAGAAGGACGGGATGGCCGAAAGGGCGATGGCCATCCACGAGGACCTGCGCAAGCACGGGATCCCCAGTTTCTACGATGAATCAGGGGCCATCGGCCGACGTTACCGTCGCCAGGACGAGGCGGGCACCCCCTTCGGCATCACGGTCGATGGTGAGACGATGGAGAACGGAACGGTGACCGTTCGCGATCGGGATACGATGGCGCAGGTCCGAATCGGCGCGGACTCCATCGTCGAGTACCTGTTGGAGCGAGTTCGTTGAGGACTTCTGCGGTCCCCGCGCCCCCAGGTCCGGGGGACGACTGAAGAAACCCGCGCGGGAGAGCCGGAATGTCGCTCGCGCAGTATCGCCAGAGGGCGGAACAGTTCATCGCCGCGCTGGCGGAGGACGAGTACCGGGAGCTGGTCGGCGCGGGTCGTCGCCATCGCAGGGGTGAACGCTACTCCATGGCTGGCGACCTCTTCTCGCTGACGCGTGTGGCGGAGTTGCAGCGCGCGCTCGCCGAAGCGTCAGGGGTCGAGGAGCGGCGCACCCGCTCCCTCCTCGCCTTCGCCGGGAAGGGCTACGCACTCATGCGCGCCGCCGAATCGGTCGACGCCCTCGACGACTGGCGACGCGCCGCACACTCCACGCCGTTCGGCGAGATCCAGCCACGGTCTCTGCGTTTGCTGCTGGTCTTTCGCCGCGACCCCGCGGAACGCCGAGCTTTGACGGATGCCGCGCTCGACCTGTTCGCGGCTAACGAGTATCTCGTCGAGGAATTCATCGTCCGACACCGGGATGGGCTGGCCGAACTCGGCTACGGCGGACACGTGGCGACGTTCCAGCTCCTGACTGGTGTCGACATCGGCTCCCTGGCGAGAGAGGCTCGCTCCTTCCTGCGCGATACGCAGAGCCTCTATTCCGACCTGCTCACCTGGCAGCTCCCGAAAATGGGGGTCGATCCCAGCGCGCCGGTCGAAGCCGACGCTTTGAGACTCGAGGCCGGCGTTGAGTGGAGTCGATACCTGGCGGGCGGGGATGGGTACAGGGCAGTTCTCGGCTACCTCGCGAGCATCGGGGTCGATCCGGCAACCGATGGACGGGTGCGCATTGCCTGGGATCTGCCTCTCGAGCGTGGGTGGGGCGCGCTCTGCCTCGCGCCGCATGTACCGGAGCAGGTACATCTGCTCGTCGGCTTCACCGAAGGACGGAGCAGCTGGAGCTCCTTCCTGATAGGCCTGGGAACGGCGCTCCATGGAGGCTACACCGATCCCACCCTTCCGCTGGAGGAGCGCCAGCTCGGTGATGCATCGGCAATGCTGGCGACCGGGCATCTCTTTGCCGGCCTTCTGCGCAATCCCGCCTTTCTGACCCGTACGTTCGGCATGTCCCGCGATACGGTACGCGAGTTCCAGCGGTTCGAGGCGCTGGCCGAACTGAGCGACCTGCGCCGGCAGATCGGCCGGCTGCTTTACGCGATCGATTTCTACGACGGGGCGGCGGATTCGGGAGCGTATGCGGACATCGTCTCCGACGCCACCGGGTTCCGCCACGATCCGCGGGAGGCGCTGTGGGAAGTAGACGTCGAGCTCGAGTGCGTGTGGCAGCTTCGAGCGGCGGCGCTGGCCGCGGTTCACGAGGAGGTGCTCCGCGATCGCTTCGACGAGGACTGGTTCCGCAATCCCGCCGCGGGCGGATACCTGCGCGACCTTTTCGCGAACGGCCGGCGCCACACCGCCGACGAGTTGGCCCGCCAGCTCGGAGCCCGATCGCTGACGCTCGCCGGGATTCGGCTTGACGACTAGCGTGCTTGCGTGGCACTTGGCGACCCCGGTGGGGTATTTCGCACGCCGACCCTCCGGCACGGCGGTGGCCGCACCGCGCGGCCGTATAGCGACGTGGCGGCCTTCCCGCTACCGACCGGGATGCCCGGATTGTTGACCCCGCCGCGACACCACCAGGACAGACTTCGACTGCCTTCAGACGACCCGGAGCAAGAGATGAGCAATTCCCGGATGCAGCTCGCAATCGCCCTCGGAGTTGCCCTCGTCGGATGTTCCACGACGGTGCCCCCGGCGACCGAGCCCCTCCCCGATCCCAGCGGCTCGTTCGAGGTCGTTGGCCGTGGACCGGTAACCCGCACCTTCACCTCGGACCTCTGGGTCTTCGAAGGCGTCGATGGGCGAGACTACGCGTACACCGGCACGTGGGGGGCCTGTGACGGGTGCTACGGCGATCGCATGTACGTCTGGGACGTCACGGATCCGTCCAATCCCGTTCTCACGGACTCGGTCGTGGTGGACGCGCGCGTGGTGAACGATGTGAAGGTCAACGCGGACCGGACGATCGCGGTGATCACGCGCGAGGGGGCATCCAGCCGTCGAAACGGTATCGTGATCCTGGGGCTCGAGGACCCCGCCCACCCGCGCATCATCTCCGAGTACTGGGAAACACTCACTGGCGGCGTCCACAACACCTTCATTGACGGGGACCTCGTCTACGCCGTGCACAACGGGACGGCAGACGTCCACATCATCGATATCTCGGACCCGACCCAGCCGGTACAGATCGGACGGTGGGGCGTACCGTCGCACCCGGCCAAGTACCTGCATGACGTCTACGTACAGGATGGGCTCGCCTACCTGTGCTACTGGGATGATGGTCTGATCATCATCGATGTCGGGAATGGCATCCGCGACGGGACTCCGCGGAGGCCGCAGTATGTCAGCCAGTATCGATATCGCTACGAGTACGACGGGGTCGAGTACGGAAACACGCACGTGGCCTTCCCCTACACCAACTCGGCGGGGAGGCGGTACGTGTTCCTTGGCGATGAGATCTTCCCGCCCGGCTTCGACCAGAGTGATCCGAGGGATATTCCGGCGGGATACATCCACGTCGTCGACATCAGCGACATCGAGGATCCCGATGAGGTCGCCCTGTACATGCTGCCAAGGGCTGGGGCGCACAACGTGTGGGCCGAGGACGATGTGCTGTACGTTGCCTACTACAACGCCGGGCTGCGAGCTGTCGACATCTCTGGAAACCTTCGTGGTAACCTCGGCCAGCAGGGCAGGGAAATTGCCGCCCTGGCGACCACGGACGACAACGCGTACATCCCGAACCGCCCCTTCGCCTGGGGTGCCCAGGTTCACAAAGGCCTCGTCTACGTGTCGGATCACACGTCGGGGCTATGGATCGCCCGGCTGGTCCGGGATGGGGCCGCGGACTGAGTTCTGGCGAATCGATGGGACGCTGTGATGAGATCCGTGGTTCTCAGGTCGGTCCTGTGCCTTCTCTCGCCACTCGTGGCTGGGTGCGCCGCGTCGGCCGGCGCGCGCCTGCAGACGGTCGAGGCCGGTCCGCGCTACCTCGTCTGGGTTGCGAGTGAGTCGGCCGACCAGGTTTCGCTGATCGCGTTCGACGGTCGCACCCTTGAGATCCTCGAACGGAAGCCGATCGGGATGATGCCCGTCGAGATCGATGGGCCCCACGGCGTCTTCTTCTCGCCGGACGGCGAGCATGTCTACGTCACGCTGGGGCACGGGATGCCTGCCGGCTGGCTCCTGAAACTCGATGCTTCGAACGGCGAGGTAGTAGGCCGCACGCCTCTCGGCAGTTTCCCCGCAACCGTTTCGGTCACGCCGGATGGCCGGTTCGGCTTCGTGTCGAACTTCAACCTTCACGGCGATCACGTCCCCAGTTCGATATCCAAGGTCGACCTCGAGGAGATGACTGAAGTAGCCCGCACGGAGACCTGCGTGATGCCTCATGGCAGCCGGGTCGCCCCGACGGGAGACAGGCACTACTCGGTCTGCATGATGGACGAGGAGTTGATCGAGATCGACGTGGCGAGCGGCCAGGTGTCCCGGCGTCTGCGTGTGGGGGAAGGAATGCAGCACCAGGCCGTGAGCGGAGCGATGGCCGACCCCACCTGCTCTCCCACATGGGCGGAACCGAGCATGGACGGAAGATCGATCTTCGTCGCCTGCAACCGCGTCGCGGAAGTTCTGGAGATCGACGTTGCGCGATGGGAAGTTGTCCGCCGCATCCGGACGGGCGAGAACCCCTACAACCTCGCCACTTCGCCGGATGGCCGTTACCTGCTCGTGAGCCTGCGCAACCGCACGGATCCCGCGCTGGAGATCTTCGACCTGCAGACGGGGGAGCGTGCCGCGCACCTGCAGACGTCGACGACCCTGGCCCATGGAATCGCGGTGTCGAGCGACTCCCGCTACGCTTTCGTTTCGGTCGAGGGCGTTGGCTCGGAACCGGGCAAGGTCGACATCGTCGACCTTGGGTCACTGTCGCTGGTGACCAGCGTGGAGGTAGCCCCCCAGGCGACAGGCATCGCGGTCGCTCCGTAGCGAACGCCAGGCTCCCCCGCACCCGTGACCTTCGAGGAGTTCCAGCGCCGCGCCCGGGAGATCTTCGACACCGTTCCAGAGTCCTTCAAGGAAGGTGTCGACGACCTCGAGGTTACCCGCCGAACGGTGTCCCACCCCAGTCTTCCGGGCGTGTTCACGCTCGGCGAGTGCCTTTCCGAGAGTTACCCGAGCGAGTTCGGTGGACCCGGGGAGGTCCGGTCTCGCGTTGTCCTTTACTACGGCTCTTTCCTCGAGCTGTCCCGAACGGACGAGGACTGGGACTGGGAAGAGGAGCTCCGCGAGACCATTCTTCACGAGATCCGTCACCACCTCGAGCATCTCGCCGCCGAAGAGGAACTGGAGGAGCGGGATTACGCTGAGGATCAGAACTTCGCCCGACGCGAAGGCGAGCGCTTCGACCCGTTCTTCTTTCGCCTGGGGGAGCCCGTCGGCGAGGGTGCCTTCGAGGTCGATGGGGATGTCTTCATCGAGGTATCGGTCCGCGCAGCCGAGTTCGACCGTCTCCCGTCGATTCGGGTAGCGTGGGAGGGAACGGAGATCGAGATGGAGCGGCCGGCCGAGCTCGGCGATGTCCATTTCGTCCGCGCCGCGCACTTCAAGACCGGCTCCGGTGGCGACCTATTCGCGGTACTCGTGCGCAGGCGGGGCGCGACGGAATGGCTCCGCGATCTCCTGAGGCGGGACGAAATGCGGATTCTACAGAGCGACGGAGTGCTTCTCTCATCCAGTGCGGTCGGGAAACGCGACCCTGGCGACGACGATGCGTGACATCCCGGAGGGCGGCACCGGACCCGAGAGCCGCGTGGTCGCCCGTCGCACCCCCTACGAGATGGTCTTCATCGACGGAGACTTCGAGTCGAACGTCTTCCCTCGGATCCGCGATGAAGCTGCCGAGACAGGAATCGACCCGACCGAGCCGGAGCGGTTCGAATTCCTGAGCATCGCCGCCGACGTCGTGCGCGATCTGACGCCGGAGGGAGCTGGCCCGGAAGCGCTGGACCTGTACAGGCTGCTGCTATTCCACGCCTACAATTTCTGGAGATCCGGCAGGCGGGTCTTCACCTTGGACACCGCGGCCGCGCGCTTCCTGGTGGAGGCCGCGATCCCGCTCGAGGGCTGGTCCTTCGAGATGCCTGGTGACGCAGTGTATCTCCAGCTTCCGGCGAACCTGTTCTGGAGCAGCATCACGCCGTCGACTCCGCCCGAGCCCATCGACGGGTTCTTCCTGACCTTCTCAAAAAGGCCGGATTTCCGGCAAAGGCTGGTCGGGCACCTGGAGGTGCTCATCGTGCTCGGCATCCATCGCTCGCGGGCCGGGTTCAGCGTGATACCGCTGAGCACGGAAGTCGGCGCGGGGATGGAAGAGCTCTGGGCTGCCGAGCCCCGGGAGGACGGCGATTTTCACAACGTGCTGCCCGGGGGTGACATCTCCGGGCTGTACTCGATCCTGACGACGACGGAGGTCTTCAAGCTCATCGGCCGCGTTTTCGCACATGCCGCGCGAAATCCCGATGCACTCGTCGAGGTGATCCCTGACGCTTCCCGTGCCGAAGCCGAGCCACCTCCCTCACTACTTCCCATTACCCGCATTGCGCTGACGTCCCCGCCGGACGGTTCCATCCCAACCCAGCAATGACCGAGGACGCCCCCGCCGCACCGACGACGCGGCAGGTCGCGCATCTCCTCTCCGAGATCGGCACGATGATGGAGCTGAACGGGCGCGATCCGTTCCGCGCGCGAGCCTTCATCAACGCCGCACGAGCCCTCGACGGCGCGGATGTCGATCTGATCGCCCTCGCCCGGGAAGGGCGGCTCGTTTCCCTTCGCGCGGTGGGGCCCGCCATCGCTTCCGTCATCGAGGAATACCTGCTGACCGGCCGGTCGACCCTGTACGATACGCTCCGCGCCGAAACGCCGCCTGGCCTCTACGACCTGATGCGCGTCCCGGGCCTCGGCGCAAAGCGGATCCACACGATCTACACGGAGCTCGGAATCACCGACCTCGAAGCACTGCAGGCGGCTGCCGAAGCTGGGCGTATCGCCGGGCTCCCCGGGTTCGGTTCCCGCACGGAGGCAAAGATCCTCGAGGGCATCGCCTTCGCGCGGTCCACCCGGCAGCGGCGAAGGTACCCGGAGGCCCTCGAGGTCGCGGCCCGACTCGTCGATTGGCTCCGCGAGCTGCCGGACGTGGAGGACGCCGCGATCGTCGGCGCCCTTCGCCGGCGCGTGGAGGTCGTCGACGAGATCAGGTTGCTTGCGGCGACGACCCGCTCGCCGGCAGTACTCCGGGCATTCCGCGCGCTCGAGGGCGCGCACGGCTCACAGTCCACGGGGGCTGAGGACGAAGCGTCGATCCGACTCAGCGACGGCGTCCTCGTCGTTCTTCGATGCGTGGAGCCGGCCGGCTTTGCTCACGCACTGCTGTGGGAAACGGGCAACGAGGCACATCTGGAAGGGCTTGCCCAGCGAGCCACCGAACTCGGAGGCACACTCGACCGCTCGACCTTCATCGTGCCGGGTTACGCCGAGCCCCCCGGGTCCGAAGAGGAGGTATATGCCAGGCTCGGTTTCGAGTACGTCCCGCCCGAGATGCGCGAAGGGTACGGAGAACTGCGCGATGCCGGCTCCGGCCCCATCACCATCGTCGGTGTTGACGACCTGCGAGGCACCTTCCACTGCCACACCACCTACTCGGATGGAAAGGCCTCTCTCCGAGAGGTGGCCGAAGCCGCGCGTTCACGGGGGTGGGACTACATCGGTACCGGGGACCATTCCCGGTCCGCGGGCTACGCCGGCGGCCTGACCATCGATCGTGTACGCCGGCAGTTTCGCGAGATCGACCTGCTCAATGCGGAGTACGCGGCGGCCGGCATTCCCTTCCGCATCTTCAAGGGAATCGAGTCGGATATCCTGCCGGATGGCTCGCTGGACTACCCGGACGACGTGCTGAGGGAATTCGACTACGTGATCGCCTCGGTTCACTCGTCGTTCGGGCTGGGAATCGACCAGATGACCGCGCGCATCATTCGAGCGATCAGGCACCCCGCGCTGACCATTCTCGGCCACCTCACGGGCCGATTGCTCCTCACGCGCGAGGGATATCCCCTGGACATGGACGCCGTTCTCCAGGCCGCCTCCGATCGAGGCGCGGTGATCGAGATCAACGCGAATCCGCACCGGCTCGACCTCGACTGGAGGTACGTGCGAAAGGCCGCGGAACTGGGTATCCTGTTCGCGGTAAACCCCGATGCCCATTCCGTCGCAGCCCTGGATCACGTGGTCTACGGCGTCAACATGGCGCGGAAGGCGGGGCTCGAGCCGCGACAGGTGCTCAATACCTGGTCAACCGAAGAAGTGGCGGAATACCTTGCCGCGAGAAAGTCAGCGATCGAAGCGTGAGCGGATGGGATACGTTCTTCGCGGCCTGGCGGAGATGTATCCGGATAGCCGCTGTTCCCTGGACCACGAGAACCCTTTTCAGCTCGTCGTGGCAACGGTGCTATCCGCCCAGTGCACCGACGCCCGGGTGAACGCGGTCACACCGACTCTCTTCGCGCGATACCCGACGCCTGCCGATCTGGCGGCCGCGGCCTATGAGGACGTCGAGGAGACCATCCGCTCGGTCAACTTCTACCGCAACAAGTCTCGCGCGCTGATCGGGCTGGCACGGGCGCTCGTGGACCGACACGGTGGGGAAGTCCCGCGAACGATCGACGAGCTTGCCTCGCTCCCGGGCGTCGGTCGCAAGACCGCCAACGTGGTCCTCGGGGTAGCTTTCGGCATCGCTGACGGCGTGGTCGTCGACACACATGTCAAACGGATCGCCAAACGCCTCGGCTTCACGCAGCACGACGACCCTGAGCGGATCGAAGAGGACCTTCTGCCCCTGATCCCCTACGAGCAGCGCGTGGTCTTCACCCACCGGATGATCGACCACGGCCGCGCCGTGTGCGTCGCCCGCCGACCGCGCTGCCAACTCTGCGCCCTGGCGCCGTATTGCCCGTCCGCGGCGATGGCCGCCTGACGCTGAAGACTTTTCCTCTGACATGCCGGAACTGAAGCCGACCCGCATCGTCTCGATCCTGAAGGGGGACATCCCCCTCGAAACGACCGTCCGCGTCGAAGGCTGGGTCCGCACTCGTCGTGACGCGCGCGCCGATCTTTCGTTCCTCCACGTCACCGATGGCTCGTGCCTCGCGCCGCTCCAGGTCGTGCTAGGGGGCGAACTGCCCAACTATGCGTCGGAGCTGCAGAGGCTGACGACAGGCTGCGCCGTCGCGGTGACGGGTACCCTGGTCGAATCGAAAGGGAAGGGGCAGGCGGTCGAGGTCGTGGCCAAGGAGGTCGAGGTCGTCGGCTGGGTGGATGACCCCGAATCCTACCCGATCCAGCCGAAGCCTCACACGTTCGAGTACCTGCGAGAGGTCGCGCACCTACGGCCGCGAACGAACACCTTCGGCGCCGTCACCCGCGTTCGGCACCGATTGTCCCAGGCCATCCACCGCTTCTTCCACGAGCGCGGCTTCTACTGGATCCACACCCCGATCATCACCACCAGTGACGCTGAGGGAGCCGGAGAGATGTTCCGCGTCTCTACCCTGGACGCCGCCAACCCGCCGCGGCTTCCGGATGGCTCCGTCGACTGGTCGCAGGACTTCTTCGGCCAGCGGGCCGGCCTGACCGTGTCCGGGCAGCTCAACGTAGAGACGTACTGTCTCGCGATGACCCGAGTCTACACCTTCGGGCCGACGTTCCGCGCGGAGAACTCGAACACTGCCCGGCACCTTGCGGAGTTCTGGATGGTCGAGCCGGAGATCGCCTTCGCCGACCTGAACGACGATGCGGACCTCGCGGAGGAGTTCCTCCGCTACATTTTCGCGGCGATCCTCGATGAGTGCCCCGAAGACATGGCCTTCTTCGATCAGCGCATCCAGAAGGGCGTCGTCGCGCGGCTCGAGGCTTTCGTTCGCGACAGCTTCGAGCGGATGACCTACACCGAGGCGATCGAGGTGCTGTCGCGGGCGGACCGGAGTTTCGAGTTCCCGGTCAGGTGGGGAATGGATCTCCAGACCGAGCACGAGCGATATCTCACGGAGACGTATGTGGGTCGGCCCGTCGTCGTGATGAACTATCCGCGGGAGATCAAGGCGTTTTACATGCGGCTCAACGACGACGGCAAGACGGTCGCGGCGATGGACGTGCTGGCCCCCGGGATCGGCGAGATCATTGGCGGGTCGCAACGGGAGGAGCGCCTCGACGTTCTCGATGTGAGGATGGCGGAAGCCAACCTCGATCCGCGGGCGTACGACTGGTACCGCGACCTTCGACGGTACGGGAGCGTCCCTCACGCCGGCTTCGGGCTGGGCCTCGAGCGGGCGATCCAGTACGCGACCGGCATGGCGAACATCCGCGACGTCATCCCGTTCCCACGCACGCCCGGTCACGCGGATTTCTGAGGAGCTGCCGGATGTGAGGCTCGTGACGGTCCCGCGCGTGCAGGGTCGGCCGTGCCGAAGGGCGTGCCCGCCGGTATCCGCGCCTCCGGTCGGTCCTGGAAAGATGAACCCGCGCGCGTAATCGGGATAGTTGGGAACACCGACCGGAGGGCATCGCGATTGATTGATAGACGACTCGCATGACAGGTAACCTCCCTCCTCGTTCCGAGGTACTGGCGCTGGTCCAACAGCACGTTCAGAGCGAGAGCCTGAGACGGCACATGTACGCCGTCGAAGCCGCGATGCGCGCCTATGCCAGGAAGTTCGGTGAGGACGATGAGCTATTCGGGCTGACCGGCCTTCTGCACGACTTCGACTATGAGGCCTGGCCCGACGCTCACCCGCTGCCGGGCGCGGAGATCCTGCGCGAGAAAGGCTTCCCCGAGCCGCTCGTACGCGCGATCCTCGCCCACAACGAGCCGCGCACCGGGGTCCGGCCGGAAACCCTTCTCGATCGTACGCTCCGAGCCTGCGATGAGATAACCGGGCTCATCACGGCGGCTGCCCTCGTCCGGCCGTCGCGCTCGGTTCTCGACCTCGAGGCGAAGTCGGTGATGAAGAAGTTCAAGGACCGGGCATTCGCGGCGGGGGTCGACAGGGCGGAGGTGGAGGCGGCTGTCGCGGAACTGGGCATCGATCTGCGTGAGCACGTTCAGTTCGTCATCGAGGCGATGCGGCAGGTCGCTGATGACCTTGGGTTGGGGACGCAGCCCTCGTAGCGGCGTCCCGGCCGCCCCTCGAGGAACCACAGGGCGTTTGAGCGTTCTTCTCCTCCACCTGCGGAACTCCAAGCGGGGCCGCGGGTTAAGCAGACCGTTCGGGCGTCGAGACTTCCAGTCGCCGGCGAACTTCCTCAGAACAGTTCCGTGGTCGCGAAACACGGTCGCTTTGAGCGTCCGAGCCATCCCACGTCATGCGAGCAAGACTTTTCTCTGTCGTCGCCGGGTTGTCCTTCGTGCTGATCGGCCCTTCGTCGGGGTTGCTCGCGTCGGCTTCGCCAGCCATCCCGACCTCGATCGATCCGGGGGCTTCCGGCTCGGCCCGTGAAAAGGCTTCCTCCGCCGCGCTGGACCGCGACCGAATGGACGAGGTGATCGCCCGCCTCGACCCGCAGATCGTGTTCAAAAGCCATCCCCAGTCGATCGACTATGCGGTCCGTGCCTACTACAACTTCAAGGCGGCGAACCCGGACCTGGTGCGGAAGCCGTACCTCTACTTCGTCGACTACGGGCTCGACAGCCGGACCCCGCGAGGCTACGTCATCGACATGGAGGCCCTGCGCGTCATCGAGGGGCCGTTCATGGTAGCTCACGGTCGCGGGTCCGACGCCGACGACTCGGGGCTTCCCGTTCGTTTCCTGAACGAGCAGGACAGCAATGCCACGTCCCTCGGGCTCTACCTGGCGGAGGAGATGTACCGGTTCAGCGGCAAGTCGGGCGGAAGGGTATACCGCTCGGCGGGACTGCGTCTGCGAGGGGTGTCGGGGCGGTTCAACGACGCGGCGAGGGAGCGCGGGATCGTGGTGCACGGCGCTCCCTACGTCACGGAGGACCGCGCGGGGCGCAGCGAGGGCTGCCCCGCGGTGGACCCCGAGATCGCGGAAGACCTTATCCCACGGATCGCGGACGGCGGGCTCGTATTCCACTTCTCGCCGCTCGATGCCCGCTGGCTGCGCGAAGACCCGTGGGCTGGGGTCATCACGCCGACTCTCGCAGGCATCTTCTGACCGGCTCGAGGGATCAAACCACATCACAGCCGCCTATCAGGGCGGGCTGATCGGGCTCCGCGGCCAACGGGAGCCCGATTTCGTGTGTATTGACGAGCACAGATTCGTTGTGTTGGACCGTCGCCCCCTCGGTCAGTTCGCGGACAGGCAAACCGGGTCGGGCCGTCGGTCGAGGTACGTCGGCGACATCCCGTAGTCAGGCGGAGTCGAAGGCGACGAGGAGGAAGGGGCAGGAGCCTCCCGGAAGCGGGAGTCGGAGAACTCTGAAGGATGCATCACGGGTCCGCCCGGGTGCCGAATACCACCGTCGTGAGGAGAAAATGACAAGGCAGAGATGGATCATTGTTGGCGCGGTTGCGCTGGTGCTGCTGATCGCTGGGGCCTGGTTCCTTATGGGACGAGAAGCCACGGCGAGTACGCCGTATCGGCTCGCCAGCATCGAGCGCGGCGACGTCGAGGAAACGATCTCTTCCACGGGTATCGTTTCAGCGCTTCAGACGGTGGCGATCGGCACGCAGGTTTCCGGTCAGGTTATCGAGCTCCACGCCGATTTCAATGACCGCGTCAGGGAGGGCCAGCTCCTGGCTCGTATCGACCCCACACTCCAGCAGCAGCAGGTGCGAAACGCCGAGGCCGCGCTGGAGCGAGCCCTCGCCGATCTCCGGCGCACCGAGCAGGAGTACGAGCGGAACAAGGCGCTCTTCGAGCAGAACGTCATCACGGAGAGCGAGTTCAGCCAGATCGAGTACCAGATGGCGACGTCACGCTCGAGCGTCACGTCAGCCGAGATCAACCTGGAGCAGGCGCGCCAGAACCTGGCATATACCTCGGTCTACTCGCCGATCGACGGCGTCGTCATCGAACGAAACGCGGAGGTCGGGCAGACCGTACAGTCGAGCATGTCGACTCCGCAGCTCTTCCTGCTCGCGCGTGATCTCTCGCAGTTGGAGATCCACGCCTCCGTGGACGAGAGCGAGATCGGAATGATCGAGGCGGGCCAGGAAGTGCGCTTCACGGTTCAGGCCTATCGCGGTGAAACGTTCCGCGGTGTGGTCCGCCAGGTTCGCCTCCAGTCGACCAACCAGGAGAACGTCGTCAACTACAGCGTCGTGATCTCGGTAGACAACCCGGACCTCAGGCTGCTTCCCGGCATGACCGCGACGGTGGACTTCATCGTCCGCCGGGCGGAGGACGTGTTCAAGGTTTCCAACGCCGCACTGCGCTTCCAGCCCACACCGGAGATGCTGGCGAGCATCGGCGGTGAGGTACCGACGGCTCCTGGCAGGAACGGGGGCGGTGCACCCGTCGGCGGCATGCAGCTGACTGAAGAGCAGCGTGAGGAGTTCCGTCAGCGCATGCAGGCGAACGGCGGCGCGTGGCAGGGCGGCGCGAATGGTCCCCGTCCGGCAGGGGGCGGAGCGTTCCCCGGAGCCGCCGGATTCCCCGGCGGTGTGGCGCGGGTGGGAGGACCAGCTGCGCCTCGGCAGATGGGCTTCGCCAACCTGTGGTATCTGAAGGATGATGGAAGCGTCGGGGTGATGCAGGTCCGCACTGGTGTCAGCGACGGCATCCAGACCGAGATCCAGGGTGAAGGGGTCAAGGAGGGACTCCAGGTGATCGCGGGCCTGAACATCGCTACGCCGACCGCCAGCCCGCAGCCGACCAGCAATCCTTTCCAGCAGCAGCAGCGCGGTGGCGGCGGAGGAATGCGCTTCGGGCCGGGCGGCTTCTGATGATGGAATCGATGCAGATGAGCACTCCGGTTATCAAAACGGAAGGCCTCACCAAGGTCTACAGGATGGGGAACACCGAGGTCCACGCCCTCCGTGGCGTGAACCTCACGGTGAATCGAGGCGAGATGATCGCGGTGATGGGCGCGTCCGGTTCGGGCAAGTCCACTCTGATGAACATCCTGGGCTGCCTGGACACACCCACAGCGGGCCGCTACCGGCTCGACGACGAAGAGGTCGCCGGCCTCGATGAGGAACAGCTGGCCTCGGTGCGCAACCGCAAGATCGGTTTTGTATTCCAGAACTTCTACCTGATGCCGCGCATGACCGCGGTCGACAACGTCGCCCAGCCACTGATCTA
>CAZJEH010000102.1:0-14039 GCA_964544905.1 uncultured Gemmatimonas sp. | reverse complement strand
CCCTTGACCTCGCTGTTGCCCAGCTTGGTCTTGGTCTGCCCCTCGAACTGCGGCTCCTTCACCTTCACCGAGAGCACGCAGGTCAGCCCCTCGCGGACGTCGTCGCCGGAGAGGGCGTCGATCCCACCCTTCTTGAACAGGCCCGTCTTACGCGCGTAGTCGTTGATCGTCCGCGTGAGTGCCGATTTGAACCCGGTCAGATGGGTCCCGCCCTCATGCGTGTTGATGTTGTTGACGAACGAGAACGTGCTGTCGTTGTAGCCGTCGTCGTATTGCAGGGCGACCTCGATATCCGCCTCCTCCCGCGTGGCCGCGATGTAGATCGGCTCGGGATGCAGCGGCTTCCGGCTGCCGCGCAGGAACTCGACGAACGTCTTGATCCCGCCCTCGAAGTGGTACTCCTCCTCACGTGGCTCACCCGACCCGTCGAGGTCGCGCTCGTCGCGTAGCGTCAGGCGCACCCCACGGTTCAGGAAGGCCAGCTCCCGCAGCCGCCCGGAAAGCGTCTCGAACGAGAAGCTCCGCTCGGGGAAGATCTCGCCATCAGGCTTGAACCAGACGGTCGTCCCCCGCTCGCTCTTCGGGACCGTCCCGATGACGTGCAGGTCCTTCGTCTTCGCGCCTCGCTCGAACTCGATCGCGTAGTGCTTGCCCTCCCGCTTGACCTCGACGCGCAGCCGCTCCGACAACGCATTGACGACGGACACGCCCACCCCGTGCAGGCCGCCCGACACCTTGTAAGTGTCCTTGTCGAATTTCCCTCCGGCGTGGAGGACCGTCAGCGCCAGTTCTACGCCAGGGATCTTCTCCGTCGGATGGAGGTCGACGGGGAAGCCGCGCCCGTTGTCGATCACCGTCACGGAATCGTCCGCGTGGATGATCACATCCACCCGGTCGGCATACCCGGCGAGCGCCTCGTCGATGGAGTTGTCGACGACCTCGTAGACAAGGTGATGAAGTCCGCGGGGCCCGGTCGACCCGATGTACATGCCGGGTCGCTTCCGCACCGCCTCCAGACCCTTCAAAACCTGAATCTGGCCGGAAGTGTACTCCTTCGCTGCGCTCGTCGTCATGCGGGTCGGTTTTCCATCGGTTCAGCCTTGAAATGGGAACACTCTGAATACCCCACAGAAGGGGTTCGGTGCCCCATCGACGGGTCGGATTCGCGCGATTTCGGTCGTCTTCGGATGCCTTCCAGCAGCGCCTCCGCGACCCCGCTCATCCGTCCATCACGAAGATCAGTTGCTCGATGCGGCCGGCCTTCTTCCCGGCGTTCAGCCGGCGCATGAGGGACGACTTCATCATCTCGAGCTCCATGAGCCAGGCGGACGTCGCGACCCCGACGATGAGGGTGCCGTTGGATACCGTCCGCGGGCGGGTGACCGCGGCGATCGCCGGCCCAACCAGCTCCTCCCACTCGGGGATCACTGACGCGGCCTCGACCTTGGCGCTGATGCCCTTGCGCTCGAGGAGGCGAGGTATCAACTCGCCGATCAACTGCGGACGATGCATAGGACCATCTGAGTGGAATTTGTCGGCGGGGACAAAGTGCATCGTCAGGGGCGGTTGCGCATCCCCCGGCGGGCTCATTCGGCGCGGAAGAGGCCATTCTCGATGCGCCAGGTGGTCAGGGAACGGCCGTGGAGCTCGAGATCGCCCTGTTTGGGGGCGGTGAGGATGACCTGGGCCCGCGGTTCCGACTCCACCCATTCGAGGATTCGGCGCGAGCGGCCCGCGTCGAGCTCGGCGAAGACGTCGTCGAGGAGGATGATGGGCTCCGTGCCCAGCCGCGCCCGGAGCGTCTCGCCCTCGAGGATGCGAAGCGTGACGGCGGCGGTGCGCTGCTGGCCGCCGGAGCCGAACGTGCGGAGGTCGATCCACTCTCGACCGGACGCCGCGGCGCGCAGACGGAGGTCGTCGCGGTGGGGCCCGACGAGTGTGACGCCCTGGCGCTTCTCGCGCTCGGCGAGCCGCTCCAGCGCCGCACCGAAAGCGGCAGCGATCTCGTCCACCTCGGCGACAGGGCCGCTCGTGTCGACCGGGACGGACGGCTCGTACTCGAGCGCCGCCTCTCCGCCGCCGGCGATGCGTCTGACCCGCTCGGCATACTCCTCGGCGTGCGACGTGACCCATCGCCAGCGCGCGGCCACCACGCGGCTCCCCGTACGCACCAGCCCCTCGTTCCAAGCCTCCACCAGCGGCCAGGGCTGAGCCGCGCGGAGCAGCGCGTTCCTCTGCGCGAGCGCCTGGCGGTAACGCTGGAGGTCTTCCAGGTACCGGGGGGCCGTCAGCGACAGGAGGATGTCCAGGTACCGCCTCCGCACAGACGGACTTCCGGAGACGATGGCGACGTCCGAAGGGGAGAAGATGACCGCCGCTACCTTCCCGATCGCGTCACCGATCCTCGGCGGCTCGACACCGTCGACGGTCACTTTCTTCTTGCGCTGGCGCCGGTCGAAAGCGGCCGCGACGCGGGTGGTCCGGGTGTCGACCCACTCCCGAACCACACCTTCGATACGGAAGTAGTCCTCCCCGAAGCGTACGAGCTGCTCGTCCGCCACGCCTCGGAAGGAGCGGAAGATCTGCAGGTAGTAGATGGCTTCGAGGAAGTTCGTCTTCCCGTGCCCGTTGTCGCCGATGATGGCGAGGCCGGCCGGAGGGATCTCGAGACGCTGCTCGGGGAAGTTCCGGAAGCCGGAGAGGCGGAGCGCCGTCAGGAGCATGGCGGGACCAACGTCGTTCGGCGCTGCGGGTCGGGGGACGTACGCCTGTCGTGCATGCCGGCGAGGCTCGAACCAATCGCGCCGGACGCGGGCGTCCGCGAGGTCGCAGCAGCCCGAAGCCTACCCCAGCCCCAGTGGGAGTGCCCGCACCGATCGATCCGCACGATCACCCGTCGAGCCCGCGGGGCCGAGCGTCGCCGCCGCCTCAGCGGCCGCGAAACTCCGCCGGCCGCTTCTCCAGGAATGCGTTCATCCCCTCGCGCATGTCCTCCGTTGTGGCGAGCAGCCCGAAGAGGTGCGATTCCAGCTGGAGCGCATCGTCCACGGAGAGGTCGGCACCACGGACCACCGACTCGATCGCCATCCCGACCGCCAGCGGGCCGTTCCGCAGAATTCCCAGGAGTAGCTGTCGAGCTGTTTCCAGCAGCTGGTCAGCCACCACGACCCTGTTGGTCAGGCCGAGCCGGAGGGACTCCTGGGCGTCGATCGGCTCACCTCCGAGGATCATCTCCAGTGCGCGTCCGCGACCCACCAGCCGGGACAGCCGTACCGTCCCGCCGTACCCTGGGATGATCCCCAGCCTGACCTCGGGGAACCCGAACTTCGCCGTGACCGAGGCGACCCGGAGGTGGCAGGCCAGCGCCAATTCGCAGCCGCCACCCAGCGCGAAGCCGTTCACCGCGGCGACATACGGCTTCCGGGAAAGCTCGATCTCCCGGAAGACCCGCTGACCACGACGGCTGATCTCGACCGCCTCGCGGGGTCCCATCGTCGCGAGCTCGGTGATGTCCGCCCCGGCGACGAACGCCCGGTCCCCGGTGCCGGTAACCACCACGCCGGAAACCGCGGAGTCGGCTGCGATCCGGCCCACCGCGTCGGCCAGCTCCGCGATCGTCTCCCCGTTCAGCGCGTTCAGCTTCTCGGGCCGATCGATGCGAAGCAGCGCGATCCCGTCGGCGCCGGTTTCGAGCACCAGGTTGGCGTAGCCTAGCATGCGGCGGGTCCTACGTGGGGGCAACGCGGTGAACAGCCGACGCGGACCGGGCCGCCGATCGGAGGTCGGTCCTCACCCACGCCCACGCCTCCCGGAGCGCGGCCGTGCGGGTCATCGCTCCCTTCATCGCTTGGGCTTCACACGGGTGATCGTGAAGCCGATGTTCTCTCCCTCGCCGGAGGGCTGCGGGACCACCGTCTCGACCGTGATCCTCCGGACGATCCCGTGTGGATCCTCGACGGAGATCTCGAAGTCCACGCCCAACTCCGCCGACTGGATACGCGTCCGGACGCGTGGGCCGGGCTCCGTGACAGGCGGCTCCGGATTGCGAAACAACGTCTTCGTGGACTGGCGGCCCGATTCCAGATCCCGTGTTACCTTCACCTGGTAGAACCAGTCGGGCTGATATCCCACCACGTACTTCCGCCCCAGCTGATCCTCGCCGAATCCTTCCCGGTTATGCCGAGCCATTCAGGAACTCCAGAAGGGTGTCATCCTACCTATTTGCCTGACAATCTCTGGAGGATCGGGGCATTGTCAACCCCCGAAATCTTCCGGAATGCTTCAAGCTTTTATCGGAAAAACGACGAAGGTGAGGACGAAGATGAGCACGCAGAACCAGCCCAGCGCGCGCCTCCATCCGCGCACGGGTGGAACAGGGTCGAAAACCGACGGATGCCGCACCGACCCACGCCCGATGACGATGATCAATCCCGCCCACAACCACCATCCCCACCACCAGTACCCGAGGACGATCAGCACGCCCAGGAAGGCGAGGCCGAAATACCGCTGCCGAGCCCCGACCAGCGAGTACAGGATGTGTCCCCCGTCGAGCTGAGCGAGCGGGAAGAGGTTCAGCGCGGTGACGAACAGCCCCACCCAGCCGGCGAAGGCGAGCGGGTGGAGGATGACGAAGCTGCCGGACGGGCCGAAGACGGCGTCGAGGCCATGAAACAGGAGGGAGCCGCCCAACCAGATCTGGTAACCCTGAAACAGTACCGCATATCGCGACGGTACGCCCGCCGCCAGCTCGCCGAAGGACTGGCTCATCCCGAGCCCGATCGCGATCAGGGGGATGGAGAGCGCGAAGCTGACGAGCGGTCCCGCCATGCCCACGTCGAGGAGCACCTGCCGATTGATGACCGCCGACCGCAAACGGATGAAGGCACCGAATGTGCCGATCACGTTGATCCAGTGAGGCGCGGGAATGAAGTAGGGCGGTGAGACGTTCATCCCGTGGCGACGTGCCACGAGGTAGTGGCCCATTTCATGCCCGAGCAGGACCGCGAGCAGGGGAACAGAGAAGGCCAACCCTGGTAGCATTTCTCCAATCGTGATCCCGACGGGCACCGGGAAGTACTTCGACCCGATCGGAACGAGGGTCATGACGAACGGCTCGCGGCCGAGGAAATTCGCGCCGGCCGCCGTCGTCGTCAGGAAGGTGAGGGCCGCCAGGAGGATGTGGAGCCACCACCGCTCGGCCGGCGCAGGCGCGATCCGACGGACC
Source organism: uncultured Gemmatimonas sp. (assembly GCA_964544905.1). Taxonomy (GTDB): domain Bacteria; phylum Gemmatimonadota; class Gemmatimonadetes; order Longimicrobiales; family Longimicrobiaceae; genus WHSP01. The sequence goes on along the minus strand of CAZJEH010000102.1, from coordinate 8,815 downwards.
AGGGTGACCTCGACGCCCGCCGGAGTGGTATGGACGAAGTGCGTTCCTTCCCACTTCTGAAGCGCCGATCGCACCAGGGGATGGTCGGCCGAGAGGTCCGGATGGAGCACTCCCTGAACGATCTCATCATTACGAACGACAACGGCCCGGTAGACCGCGAAGAGGCTCAACCAGTCAGTCACGGGACCATTGACCCTGGCATAGGTTTTTGTTAATTTGTTGATATCGTCCCCGACAGACGGATCTCGCCGCACTACCGGCGCAACGCGCCCCCATCCAGGATCTTTTCCTTTCGGAACAGACGACGCGAGTCAAGACTCGGCGGCACGCGGTCACGTCGCCGAACTCCATATACGTACTGGAGATTCCAGTGGACATCTCGGCACTTAAATCAAAGACAATTGCGGAACTACATGAAATGGCGGAGGGGCTGAACATCTCCAATTACTCAGGCCTCCGCAAGCAGGACCTCATCTTCCGAATCGAGCAGAATCTGCTCGACTCCGAGGTCGTCCTCCGGGGTGAGGGCGTTCTCGAAGTCCTCCCGGAAGGGTACGGGTTCCTCCGTTCGCAGGACTGGAACTATCTCTACGGTCCTGACGACATCTACGTGAGCCCGAGCCAGATCAAGCGGTTCGATCTGCGGACCGGTGACACGGTGCTGGGGCAGGTGCGCCCTCCGAAGGAGGGTGAGCGCTACCTGGCACTCCTCAAGGTCGAGAAGGTCAACGGTGACGACCCGGACAAGGCCAAGCACCGGATTGCCTTCGACAACCTCCGGCCACGCTACCCGGACGAGCGGATCCACCTGGAGACCGCCAACGGTGACATCTCCATGCGCGTTGTCGATCTGATGGCGCCGATCGGCAAGGGGCAGCGTGGTCTGATCGTGGCTCCGCCCAAGGCCGGTAAGACGATCCTCCTCCAGAAGATGGCGAACGCCATCACCGAGAATCATCCCGAGATCCACCTCATCGTGCTGCTCATCGACGAGCGGCCAGAGGAAGTGACGGACATGGAGGAGAACGTCGACGCCGAGGTCATCTCCTCGACGTTCGACGAGCCGGCGGACCGGCACACGCAGGTGGCGGAGATGGTGCTCGAGAAGGCCAAGCGGCTGGTCGAGCACGGGCGGGACGTGGTGATCCTGCTCGACTCCATCACGCGTCTGGCCCGCGCCTACAACGTCACCGTGCCGCACTCGGGCAAGATCCTCTCCGGTGGTGTCGACGCCCACGCGCTGCACAAGCCGAAGCGGTTCTTCGGGTCGGCCCGTAACATCGAGGATGGCGGGTCGCTGACGATCGTCGCCACCGCGCTGGTCGAGACCGGCAGCCGGATGGACGAGGTCATCTTCGAGGAGTTCAAGGGCACCGGTAACATGGAGCTCGTCCTCGACAGGCACATCGCGGACAAGCGGATCTTCCCCGCGATCGACATCAACCGCTCCGGCACCCGGAAGGAAGACCTGCTCCTCGACGAGATGGAGATCAGCCGGGTGTACCTGCTGCGGAACTTCCTGTCGGACATGCCGCCCGCGGAGGCGAGCGAATTCCTGCTCAGCCGCATGCGGAAGACGAAGAACAACAAGGAGTTCCTGGAGTCGATGGCGAAGGGCGGGTGATCACCTCCGGGGTGCCCGCCGCGTCCGTCCGCTGGACTCAGCGTCGGTCCGAATGAAAGAAGCCGCCACGTCGAGAGACGGGCGGCTTCTTCGTTGGTGATGCGCTTCTGCCGTCGAAATCAGCCTTCTTCGATCCGTCCCCGGTAGGTCGGGTGGACGACGAACTGGCCTTCCTCGATTATCTGGCGGTCCCACGGGAAGACGATGAGGTCGTCGGTCTCGAGCGCGTGATAGTCGGGCTGATACCCGTTGGGGCGGCAGAAGCAGGTGGCGGTCCGAATCTCCGCCGGCATGACGTCGCGGAGGGCGGCCAGCGCGATGCGCATGGTGTCGCCGCTCGTGGTGATCTCGTCGACGAGCAGAACCCGCTGGCCGGCCGCCTGGACGGGCGCCGTGGAGAGCAGCACCGGGACGGCCACCTCCCGGCCCTCGGTCCGCCGCGTGATCTTCATGCTGTAGAAGTCGATCTGGAGAATGTCGGCGATGACGGCCGCGGGGATCACGCCGGCGGTCGCGATGCCGATGACCATGTCCGGGTCGTAGTCGCGGTAGACACGGAGGGCGAGAGCCCTGCACAGCTCGCCGAACAGCTCCCAGGAAAGCTCGAAGGTATTCCCGCCCCGCGCGGTCGCCGAAAGATCGGGGACCGGGGAGACGTGACTTCCGTGAGGAGAGAATCGCTTGCCCATCATGCCAGTACCTCCAGAAAGTCGAGCCCTCTCGAGCGATTGAAGCCGGAACTAGCGACCGTAACACCGTGGGTGGCGCAGCGCAATGGCGCTGAGGGACAGGTCTGGACGTGCTCGGACCGTGGCTGCAACTTCCGGGCATGTCCGATCTGAATGCCGTCGCCGAAGCGAGGTTCGCCGCCGCCCTTGCCGAGTCCGGCGCCCGCGACCCGCGCGCGTTCTATCGCGAGCAGCTACGCTTGCTGAAGGCGGAGGACCCCGCGGCCTTCCGGGAAGCCGTTGATTACTACGAGCGGACGTTGCTTCCCGAAGTGGCCCGGGAGGGTAGCGATCCGATCGCCGCCTGGCTCGAGTATGGAAGGTTCCTCGCGTCGCGCAGGGCGCCGGGCGAAACGGTCGCGATCGATCCGACCGGGCGTAGCCGGCCCTACGCGCCGCCGGTCCCGCTCGATCACCTCGTGCTGCACCTGCCGACGTCGACCCGGCTGGCCGCCCTGGCCGTCGGTCTTCCGCCGGAGCTCAGCGACGCGCAGCGCGCCACCTACGACCTGCTGGTCAAGCGCCGGCTCGGCTGAGAAGGGACGGGCGACCTCCCGGAAGTCGGTGATGCTCGGCTTTCCTGCCGTCTCCTTTGCGAAGGTCGGGCGGTGCGGCAGGCCTCCGATCGAAGCCCGGACCGACTCACTGCCTCCTCGAGAAATCCCACCGGTCCCTGCGGGCCATTTTTTCGCCGCCCCCGGCCTTGTACTTTCGCCCGGCAGACGCTATCCTCTCATTTCTACAGCCATCAAGGAGCCACCCGCTCCAGCACCGATATTCCGGAGCCTGTAATGACGTACGTCATCGCCGAGCCGTGCATCGGGACCAAGGACGGTAGTTGCGTCGAGGTCTGCCCGGTGGACTGCATCTATGAAGCGGAGGACCAGTACTACATCAACCCCGACGAGTGCATCGACTGCGGGGCGTGCGAGCCGGAGTGTCCGGTCCAGGCGATCTTCCCCGATACCGACATTCCTCCGGAGTGGACGGACTACATCGAGAAGAACCGCGCTCTTTCGCAGTAACGGTGCGTGGCGGCGGAATGTGACAAGGGGCGCCCCGGCAAGGAAGCGCCCCTTCGTATTTCTGGGTCCGTCGACGTGCTCAGCGTGTGAATAGCCGGTGGCCGTGATTCTTTTCGCCCTTCACGAACGCGACGTAGCCGTTGTCGGGGTCGTACCCGCGCTTCAGCGCCCTGTCCACCGTGCCGGGCCCACGGTTGTAGGCGAGGAGGGCGAGCCGTTCGTCACCCTGGTACCGGTCCAGCAAGTAGCGGAGGTACTTGAAGCCGACCCGGAGGTTCGTGCGCGGGTCGCGGAGCTGGGCGCGAGTGACACCGGGCTCGATCCACGAGGCCGTGCGCGGCATGAGCTGCGTCAGACCGACCGCCCCCACGGGGCTCGTGGCGGCTGTACGGAACGAGCTCTCCGCCCGCACCAGGCCGAAGGCGATGTCCGGGTCGATCTGGAACTCGGCCGCGGCTTCGCCGATCTGCCGCGCGAGGGTGGGGGATACGGCGAACCCTTCCGACCGGTACTTCTCCGCGATCAGTTCCGATTCGCGAAGAATGGCCTTCCGCAACCATGCCGTCTGGACGCCCGATCGCGTCGAAACGACGACCGGCTCGAGAACGGGGAGACCCTTCGCATCCGCATGGCGAGGCGCGGCGCGGACGGCGGCGATCTGCCCCGCTGCCGCGATCATCAGTATCAATTGAACGACGGGCCGCCGGATCAGCGATCGCAGCGTGTCCCGCTCCAGAATCCGATCGTCCGAACCCGTATTCATCGTCGGTATTCGCTCGGCCAAGAGCACCTCTCGGTTGTGGATCGATCCTCGCACACCCGCGCTCCGAGGGCCCTGCCGCGGCCTCTCGGATCGTGCGCAATCCGAACGACAAACGGATGTCAATTTATCACCCTAATCCATATAGATCAATCGGTTACGAGATTCGGAGCCGATTGATAATCTCTAATAGTCGCAGTTTTCGAGACCCCTTCGGCCACCCGGCGAGGCCCGCAAACATGCCTTCTCCAGAGCCTTGGCTGCCTCGGTCCGACAACGGGTCGAGGCTCCCGATACCCGAAAAATGAGCCTGACGAGATACCTGGACGACAGGGGCTATTTCCACATCGACTATCCCGATCCCTGGGTAGCGGAGGAGGACGGCGAGGGCGGCGTCCTCATCTTCCGTGAGGAGGGCCAGGGCCTCCTGCACCTGATGCCCTTCGAGCGCTCCGACGACGACGCTGATCCCGCCGAAGAACTCTACGCTTTTCTCGCCGACCAGGATATCGAGATCGAAGAGGACGAAGTCGAGGACCTCGATCTCGCCGGGACCGGTTCGATGGCCATCTGCGAATACGTCGCCGAGGAAGTCGAAGAGGAGGTTTTCTGGCTGGTGGGGGTGGCGACAACTCCGGGGCGACTGCTGTTCGTCAGCTATTCCTGCCCGAGTGGTGAGGAACGGGCCGAGCGGGAAGCGGTCCGTCGCATGCTCGAGACGATCCGCTTCCAGGTGCTGGAAGCCTGAGCCTCACACGGCGGCGCGGAGAAGCTCCTCCATTTCCTGCGGAGTGAAGTGGTAGGAGGTGTTGCAGAAGTGGCACACCAGCTCCGTGAACTCGTTGTCCTCCTCTTCGATGATCCGAGCGAGCTCCTCGGCGCCGAGCGTGATCAGCACCGCTTCGAAACGCTCCCGTGAGCACGGGCAGGAGTATCCCACCTCGTAGCGGTCCAGGATCGCCACGCCGTCCGGGAAGACGCGCTCCACTACCTCCTCCGGCGTGACGCCCGCACGGATGAGGGCGGTCGGGTGCGGAAGCCTGGCGACCTTCTGCTCGATCTCCGCGGTCACCGAGTCGTCGAGCTCGGGCAGCAACTGGATGAGGAAGCCACCGGCGGCCTCCACTGTCCCCTCGGCGCTGACGAAGACGCCCAGCCCGACCGCCGACGGCTTCTGCTCGCTGCGGGCCAGGTAGTAGGCCAGGTCCTCACCAATCTCCCCCGTTTGCAGCTCCACAGTTCCGCGGTAGGTGTCGCGCATCCCCAGATTCTTGGTGACCGATATGTAGCCGGAGCGGCCAACCACGCCGGCGACGTTCAGCTTTCCGGGACGAATACTTTCCGCGTGGACGTGCGGGTTGCTGGCCAATCCGCGGACTGTCCCGTCGCCGGTGGCCGTGCAGATGATGCGGCCGATCGACCCGTCGCCGCGGACCTCGACGGTCAGCGCCTGGTGGCGTTCCTTGAGGGAAGCCGCGGCGAGCAGAAGCGCGCCCATGGCCGTCCTGCCGACGGCGGCCGTCGGTACGGGGAGCATCCCGTGCGTGCGCTGCAGCTCCGCGACGGTGGCGGTAGCGTCGAGGGCGAAAGCGCGAACCTGGCCGTCCAGGGCCGTGGCTCGCACCAGATAGTCAGATCTCATCCTGTTCATTTGCTGGATCGCGGGTCCCCGGCCGGATTACCGGTGGATGCCCGCAGGGAGTACCCCGGGAACCGCCCGGAAGAGCCCGGATGCTTCCGCGAAAAGCGAAGCGGGGTGAGAGCCTTGCACCATATCCCGATGAGATTTAGCCTAGTGCTCAGAGCCGCCGACCGCCTGCCAGGGGTCAGCGGCTCCGGTCTCGATTCGATCGGAAGATCGCCCGCAGGCACGCGGTGTGCCGTTCGGGCGTATGCACGCTGTACTACGATTGGAGCCGGATAGACGAATGGACCAGCAACTTGATGCCCTCGCGGCGCAGCTACACGAGTGGACGGAGGCGGCTCTCGCCCTCGACGAGGGTCATTTCCCTCGCGAGCTGTTGAGCGAGCTGGAGGATCTCCTGACCGAACTGAAGGCCGTGATGGACGATCAGGTCTCCGACGAGGATCGTCGGGGGATCACGGAGCAGCTCGTGAACCCGGAGATGGCGGAAGTGGTCGAGCGATTCCCTCGCGTGCGCCGGCTTCTCGAGCGTGCGCTCGGAGCGGAGTTCATGGACCAGCTTCAGGAAGAAGTCGAGGGTTTCGGAACGCTGGAGGATGATGACGACTGACGATGAGGATCCCGCTTCCTCCAGACCCGCGGGATCTTCAGCGTCGTTGGATCTGCGCTATGAACCGATCGGGATCCATCCCGAGCACCTCTACAAGACAGCCGGACTCGTCTTCCTCTTTCTCCTCTTCTACTCCCATTTCGATGCGATAAGCCGCGTACTCCTGATGGTGTACGCGGCGGCGATCATTGCGATCGCACTGAACGTGCTGGTCGGCCTGGTGCCGCGGCACCGCAAGAGTGTGGCGGTCGCGCTCGGTCTCCTCATCTTCGGGTGCGCCATCGCCGCGCTGTGGGTGGGTGTCCCCGCCCTGACACGCCAGGTCCGGAGCCTCGTCGGGGAGCTACCGCGACTCGAGGAGCAGCTGGCGAGCTGGAGTGTCTGGCTGCGGGAGCGGACCGGCATCAACATCCAGCTGTACGGGGAGCGCACCCGCGCGTTCCTCGCGGACCTGGTGGGCGGGGCCGAGGCCTTCGGCGGCGCGTGGTCGATCATTGAAGGCGTATTCCTGCCCTTCGTGCTGATCGTCGGGGCGCTGTTCGCGGTCGCCCGACCGAACGAGAAGCTGCTGAACCCGGTTCTGCACGTAGTCCCGCGGGAGCGGCGCGATTCGTTCCGGCGCCTCTTCGCGCTGCTCGGCGAGCGGATCAAGGCCTGGGTCAAGGGAACGCTGCTGGGCATGCTGGCGGTCGGCGCGTTGACCGCCCTCGGGCTGTGGCTGCTCGGCGTACGGTACGCCTTGCTTCTCGGTCTGGTCGCCGCGCTGCTCGAGATCATTCCCATTCTCGGGCCATGGGTCAGCGGGGCCATCGCGGTCGGGGTGGCCTTCATCGACGATCCCTCGCGGGCGATCTGGGTAGCGCTGCTCATGCTGGCCGTCCAGCAGCTCGAGACCAGCCTGATCACCCCGCTGGTGATGGCCCAGGTCGCCGACATTCACCCCTTCATCACCCTCTTCTCCCTGCTCTTCTTCGGAGCGCTCTTCGGATTTCCTGGCGTGATCCTCGCACTCCCGCTCGTCCTGCTCGTGTGGACGGTGGTCGAGGTCCTGTGGGTCGAGCGCGCCATGAAAGCCGAGGACGATCAGATCGAGCCTCTGGTGCGCGAGGCCTGACCGCGGACGCGGAATCCCAGCGACGAATCGGATGGAAACCTACGACGTCGTGGTCATTGGGGGTGGCCCGGCGGGGCTGGCGAGTGCGCTATGGCTCGCCCGGTACCGCCTCAGAACTCGCCTGTTCGACGCTGAGAACCCACGCAACGCCCCGACTTGGGCGGTTCATGGCTACCTCGGAATATCCCCGGACCCTCCGCCTGCAGAGCTCCGGCGGATCGGTCGCGAGCAGGCGATCGCGGCCGGCGCCGAGATCGAGACCTGCACCGTCGAGGACGTGACCGGAGAGATCGATCGCTTCGAGGTCAGCCTCGAGGACGGTCGGCGTGTGCGCGCGCGGCGGATCCTGTTCGCCACGGGGCTGCGCGACATCATCCCCGAGATCCCCGGCTTGATGCGCCACTACGGGAAAGGCATCTGGCATTGCCCCGACTGCGACGGACCCGGTGTGGCGGGCCTGCGCGTGGGCGTTATCGGCTGGGGCAGAGCCATCGCCGCGTTCTGCATGGAGATGCTCACCTGGACCGACCAGCTGACGATCCTGACCCACGGACATGAGCCGGACATGCCTGAACGATCCCGGAAAGCCCTGGATCGCCACGGCATCGCGGTTCTCTCGGATCCCATCGGTCGGATCAGGGGCGAAGCGCTCGTGGAGGGGGTCCAGTTCGCCGACGGGAGGACCGTGCCCTTCGACGCCCTCTTCTTTCACATCGCGTACGGCCCAGGCTGCAGCATCCCCGCGACCCTGGGATGCGATGCCGATGAACAGGGGACGCTCATCGTCGACAAGGACTTCGAGACCAGCGTGCCGGGCGTGTACGCGGCGGGTGACATCACCCACGGATCGAAGCTGGCCATCCGCGCCGCGGCTGACGGTACCCGCGCGGCGATCGGCATCTACCGGAGCCTCCTGCCGGAGGATAGGCGGGTCTGACGAGACGAGGTCGAAGGAGTGTTGGGCGGAGTGACGGAGGGGACTCGGTTGTGGTGGTCTGGAGCTTCGGTCCGATACCAGCACCGGACTCTCATTGCCAGGACCTCGATCGTCAGCCTGTCCCCCATCGTCATCCCGGCGCAGGAGAGTGTGTCGAAACCACGACCTTCCCCCGTCGTCCCGGCGCAGGCCGGGACCCATCAGTTGGCCCGAAATGCGAAGGATGCGTCGGGTGCAACCGAAACCGACCCCCGTCATCCCGGCGCGGCCGGGATCCATCCGCCTGTCGATGCGCGGATGCATAGTTATAACGCGTGTCACAACAACGTAATGCGAGCTCTCGGCGACCGAGAATCCATTGGCGTTTTTTCT
>CAZJEH010000101.1:9469-14046 GCA_964544905.1 uncultured Gemmatimonas sp. | reverse complement strand
CTCCTGCGCCGGGATGACGATGGTGGTTTCGGTTGCACCCGACGAACACCGGGCCCGTGCGACGAAGGACCATCGGGCAGTTGACACAGCCTCCCGCGGCGGGGTGACGAAGTCGGTTTTCAGCCGCACTAACGCACACCTGGTTAGTGAGATGACGGACCCTCGGCACTCTTACACCCTCGAGCAGTCTGGATGCCGAGACGGTCGCACACCAAGGCGCCGTATGCTGCGGATTGGGTCGCCGGGTACCTCCCGGATTGCTTCAGAATCGAGCATTCTTAGGTTCAGGCATTCCGCCGGACGTTACAGGGCAGGCACCACCAACGTTCGATCCTTCGATATTCCCGTTCGGCTGGTCGCCACAGTCGAGGAGGATGACCCACCCATGAGTTCCCTGGATCGTCGGATATCGCCCGCCAGCGTGGACGAGGAGATCGTTCGATGAACGGGTCTAGGCGAAGAAGGCCTCGATTGGGCGGAGTCGCTGCCCTGCCCCTACTGGTCGCTTGTGTCATGCTTACGGCCTGCGGAGGAGGCGCGGATCCGGCGACACTCCGGGACACCGGAACGACCGAGATCACGTACGACGACCCGCTGCTGGCCGGCTTCGCGGCAAGTTATACCGCCACGATCGCCGACGCCGTCGATCAGGTTGTCGGCACGCGTGGCTATCTCGGTTACGACGTCAAGTCGCGGGTCCCGGGCAGTTTCGTAGGGCGCGCCGTAACGGTTCTAATGCGACCGGCAACGCCCGAGGAGTCCACGCCGACGCTGGCGCTGCGCCACGCGGTGGAGATGCTCGACGGGGCCCAGCCGGGAGAGGTCGGGGTCTTCGTCATGGAAGGACCCCTCGACGTCGCCGCGATGGGGGACATGATGGGACTGACGGCGAAATCCCGAGGCATGGCCGGTGTGGTGATCGACGGAGCCGTTCGCGATGTCGCTCGTCTCCGGGAGATCGGCCTCCCCGTGTTCGCGCGCTCGGTCAGCCCCGCGACGGTCGTCGGTCGGTATGCGACGGTGGAACGTCAGATTCCCGTGGAAGTGACCGGGGTCACCGTCCGCCCCGGGGACATCATCGTTGCGGATGAGGATGGCGTTGTCGTCGTGCCCCAGGAGCACGCGGAGGCGGTGCTACAGCGCGCCCGCGAGATCGATCAGCGAGAGGCCGAGATGGTCCCCAAGATCCTCGAGTATCGGTCTCTGCAACGCGCGATCGAGGAATTCAATCGGATCTAGCGGCACCCGGTTCAGCCTGGATTCGACACAGGGACTCACGCGAAGCCGCGATGACGCGAAGAGTTCCTTCGGAACGAGAAAACCCATCGCGGCCGACCCTAAGGACCCTCCATGCAACGCTATCCTGGAAAGGCGCTCTCGCCGGCGATGGTACTGGCGATCACTGTGTTGGTCGGCTGCTCGCTGATGACGCTCTCGGGGGCCGAGGTACGCTGGACCATCTGGGCGGTCGGGGGTCTGGCGTTGCTCAACTCTACGCTGTTCGGACCGATGCGGCACAGGATCAACCAGCGCCTTCTACTCGGTCTGGCCGTACTGAGCACCGGCTTTGCATTCGCCGTGCTCGTCGTGGTTGCGTATCAACTGCAATCCTCCTTCGGTGCGCCCTGATTGATTGGCGCGAGCGCGCGCCAATCGATCCGGCATTCGATCCAGTGCCGAAACCGCCCCCAACGTTTGCCCGTTGCCCGACACAGGCCGGGCGGTTTCACGTCCCGATGAGGAGTCGCGGTCGCACTGTCCACCGGTGGCCACTCCCCGCCTCCCTCGTCATTCCGGCGAAGGAGATTGTGTCAAACTGTCGATCCAGTCCCGTTTGCGCTGGCACGAAACCGTGAGCGCCTACGGCGCCGTATCCCCCAATCGTCATCCCGGCGGAGGCCGGGATCCATCCGCCTTTCGACGCGCGGATGCATACTTGTAACGCGTTTCAAAACAACGTAATGCGAACTCTCGGCGAGCGAGAATCCATTTGCGCTTTTTCTGAATAATGGGTCCCGGCCTGCGCCGGGACGACGTTGGTGGGGACGGTAGCGAAGTAGACCGTTCACGGTTCCTTGCGAGTGTGACGGACTGGGATCGACGGTTTTGACACAATCTCTTTCGCCGGGATGACCGAGTTGGCTTTCAGCCACATCTCATAGACACGAAGTGAATGCGATAGGGACGGTCGAACAGTTCTGACACAGCCTCGAAGGCCGGGATCCGTTGGCCTGCACTAGGATAGGACCAATCCTTCGGAGCTCGGGCCAACTGATGGGGCCCGGCCTGCGCCGGGACGACGGGGGGGTCGTCTGCCCGGTCCCGCTCGTAGGCCCGACGCAAAAGCGTGCCGAGCTAGGCGAGCCTTCTGCGGCTCGACCCTGGCGCCTGAAAGAACAGACTAGCTACGCCCGGCAGTCGCCTCGTCAGATAGATCGCCGCCGCGATCACCGCAGCGACGTTCGCCAGCAGGATCGACCACGAGGGGAGCATCGGTCGGAGCGGCGCGCTCAGCCAACCGACCACCAGAACCGTCGCCACGAACCCCGCCACGATGACGGACAGCACCACCGGCGCCTGCGAGGGATGCCTCTGCGCCTGCGTGACGAGCCGCACGACGACGAGCGCGATCAGGAGGGAAAGGACCAGGTGCATGCCGTTGTAGAGGAAGATGGCTCCCGCGTCCAGTTGAACCGGATACTGGATGACCGCGGGATCGCGTAGACCGCGGAAGACCGCGCGACCCAGCAGATTCACCGTGTAGAGCGCCCCCCGGGCGGCGAGGACGTCGAAGACGAAGTAGAAGACCGCAACCGCAACGTAGGCGATGAAACCGACGACCAGCCCATCACGAGCGACCTGAGGACGCGAATTCATCTTCCCCTCCTGGCTCGGGGTCCACCTGCCGTCACACTCATCGTGAACATCTCTCCCGGCCGGACCGACTGGTCCTCCGACCGAGCGGCCCAACGCCCTACGGCACCCCTCGGGGCCCTACCGTAGTCCGACCGGATCACCTTCGAACACAGCCCCTTTCCCAGCTCCCCCAGACGGCCGTGGGGACGGCCTTTGTCTCGGTTCACCGAGCAGGATCACGCAAGGCCTCCGGCCGCGTTCAGCAAACCCCGGGGAATCGCCTACCCTCATCGCCGAATTTTGCCTGACACAAATACGGGCGAATTCCTGACCTTCTTGTCAACAACACACTCGTATGGTACGACCGACGGACCTGGGGCGCCACTGCCTCGTCACCACCATCGGTCGCCGGACCGGGAGGACTCGATATGACGCGTTGGATGACCTTGCTCGTGACCCTCGCAGCGCTGGCGGGATGCGGCGACGGCGGCGCGCCACCGGAAGAAGGCGGAAGTGCCGGCGCGTCGTCGGCCGCCGGCGGCCTCAGCGCGACCGAGATGGAACAGGGGATCGGCCCTATCCGGGATCTTCAGCTCGGCCCGATCGACCCCGCTCTCGCGGCGCAGGGGGAAACGGCCTTCGTCACGAAGTGCTCCGCCTGCCACAAACTCGGCGAGCGGTACGTCGGCCCCGAGCTGGGCGGCGTCCTGTCGCGCCGACGACCGGAGTTCGTGATGAACATGGTGCTCAACGCCAACGAGATGGTGCAGCGGCACCCCACCGTTCGCGAACTGCTGGCGGAGTTCTACACGCCGATGCCCGTGCAGGTGACGGATCAGGCCGAGGCCAGAGCGATCCTGGAGTACCTGCGATCCCAGCAGACGGGCAACCCCGCCGACCAACCGTAGGCCGGTAGGTGATCGAGGGGACGGATGGACCAGTCAAAGGGAATGGAGCCATGAAGCGGAACAGCAGATCCATGTACCTGATCGGCGCGCTGGTCGGCGTCGCGATGCTCGGGACGTCCGCCTGTAGCGGCGGTGGGGGAGGCGTGGTCGGGGACGTGGCGAGCGCGGCTCAGGCCGTCTACGTCGCGCCGGGCGAGTACGACGAATTCTACGCGTTCATGTCCGGAGGTTTCAGCGGGAACCTGACCGTGATGGGCCTGCCGTCGGGTCGGTTGTTGAAGACGGTTCCCGTTTTCAGCCAGTTCCCGGAAAACGGCTGGGGCTACTCCGAGGAGACGAGGGCGATGCTGGAGACGTCCCACGGTTTCGTCCCCTGGGATGACGCTCACCACCCGGAGCTGTCGATGACGGACGGCGTCCCTGACGGCCGCTGGATCTTCATCAACGGCAACAACACGCCGCGGGTGGCTCGCATCGATCTCAGCCTGTTCGAGACCACCGAGATCCTGGAGATCCCTAACTCGGCCGGCAACCACGGGTCGCCGTTCATCACGCCGAACTCCGACTACATCGTGGCGGCGACGCGATTCAGTGTGCCCGTCCCCAACCGGGACGTCTCCATCGAGGAGTACAAGGGCAACTTCAAGGGGACGATCTCGTTCATTCGCGCGAACGAGCCCGGGGAGATGGACATCGCCTTCCAGATCCTGATGCCCGGCTACGATTACGACCTGGCTCACGCGGGGAAGGGACCGTCCGACGGGTGGATGTTCTTCACCTCGTACAACTCCGAGGAGGAGCACACGCTGCTCG
>CAZJEH010000101.1:0-9459 GCA_964544905.1 uncultured Gemmatimonas sp. | reverse complement strand
CTCGCGCGCCGACCGGGATTTCGTCGCGGCGGTGAACTACCGGCGGGCCGAGGAGTGCATCGCATCCGGTGCCGGCCGGACGGAGTCGGTTCGCTACCGGCACAACTACTTGGATGACCGCCACATCGCCGTTTCGGAGGAGATGACGTCCGTGCGGGTCATCGAGCCTTCGGACTGCGACCGGATGGTCTATTTCCTCCCGACCCCGAAATCGCCGCATGGCGTCGACGTCGATCCGTCGGGGGAGTACATCGTGGCGGGCGGCAAGCTGGCGACGGTGATCCCGGTACACTCCTTCTCGAAGATGATCGCCGCGATCGAGGCGGGAGACTTCGAGCAGACGATCGACGGGATTCCGGTGCTCCGGTACGAATCTGTGATGGCGGGTGAAGTGGAGAACGCGGGCCTGGGTCCGCTCCACACCGAGTTCGACGGGAACGGGTACGCCTATACCACGGCCTTCATCAGCTCGGAGATCGTGAAGTGGGAGATCGGCACCTGGCAGGTCGTCGACCGGATTCCGGTCTACTACTCGGTCGGGCACCTGATGATTCCGGGTGGCGATTCCCGCCAGCCCTGGGGGAAGTACATGGTAGCCCTGAACAAGATCACCAAGGACCGCTACCTCCCGACAGGGCCCGAGTTGGCGCACGCCGCTCAGCTCATCGACATCTCGGGCGATCGCATGCGGCTTCTGCTGGACTTCCCGACTCAGGGCGAGCCGCACTACGCGCAGGCGATACCCGCGAGTGTGATCATGGATCGGCAGGTCCAGTTCTTCGAGCTGTCGGAGAACACGCATCCGTTCGCGGTGCGTTCCGAGGCTGAGACGCGCGTCGTCCGACAGGGCAAGCGGGTGGACGTCTACATGTCGTCGATCCGCAGCCACTTCGCGCCGGACAATATCGAGGGTCTCGAGGTGGGCGACTCGGTCTACTTCCACGTGACAAACCTCGAGCAGGACTGGGACGTACCCCACGGGTTCGCCGCCATGGGGGCGAACGCGGCCGAGCTGCTCATCATGCCCGGGCAGACCCGCACGTTGCTCTGGGTTCCCACGCAGCCGGGAGTGTACCCGTTCTACTGCACCGACTTCTGCTCGGCGCTCCACCAGGAGATGCAGGGCTACGCCCGGGTGTCGCCGGCGGGGTCGGGCGTAGCGTTGCGCTGGGGCACGGGCGGAACGTGGAACACCAACTGACGGGTTGATGCCACCCGTGAGGGGGTCGGATGGCTGACCCCCTCCGCCTCCTGCGGATGGGTCACGGAGATCATGAGCAAGGGAAGCCGAATTCTGGTCCTGCTGGCCGCACTGAGCCTCGGCCTGGCCTATCTGTTCCCTCTGTGGCGGATCTCGCTGGAGGCCCCGCAGTACCCGGAGGGGTTGGGGATGGTGATCCACATCGACGCCATCGAGGGAGTCAAGCAGCACGACCTGAGGAACATCAACAATCTCAACCACTACATCGGCATGAAGGAGATCGTCCCGGACTCGATCCCGGAGCTCCGAATCATGCCGGCAGTAGTGGCGGGGCTGATGCTCCTCGGGGTGGTGACGGCCGCCGCGGGCCGCCGCAAGCTTCTTTACGGTTACGTCGGTCTCTTCCTGGTCGTCGCGCTGGTCGGGCTGGTCGACTTCTGGCTGTGGGAGTACAACTACGGCCACGATCTCGATGTAGAGAACGCCGTCATCAAGATCCCCGGGATGAGCTATCAGCCACCGCTGATCGGCTCCAGGCAGATCCTGAACTTCAAGGCGCATTCGTGGCCGGGGCTGGGAGGTCTGGCGCTGATCCTGGCGGGTGTGCTGCTCACGCTTGTCGCACTGCGCGAGTTGCTGCGCGGATCGCGGCGCAGGTTGGCATCGGACCCTCTGCGGGCCGACGCGCTCGCGTCGGAGAACGTGCCCCGCACGGGCCGGCGTGTCCCCCGGGCGGGTCTTGGCCTCGTCTCGTTGGTGCTCCTCGCCTCGTGCGGCGATCCCGAGCCTCGCCCGCTGGTCTACGGCAGCGACACCTGTGAGCAGTGCCTGATGGCGCTCTCGGACGAGCGGCGCGGGGCGGAGATGGTCACCCGCACGGGCCGCGCTTACGCCTTCGATTCGATCGAGTGTCTCGCCGCCTATCTCCAAGGGATGGAGAACCCGGGCTCCGTTCATTCGATGTGGGTGACCGACTTCTCCGACCCACCCGTGCTGGTCCGCGTAGAGGAGGCTCATTTCATTGCGAGCCCCGCTCTTCAGTCGCCGATGGGGCTGGGGCTGACGGCCTTCGCGCGTGAAGAGGACCGGGATAGAGCGGCAGTCGAGTTCGGTGGTGCGGCGCTGGACTGGGAAGGGGTTCGTGCACTGGTGGCGGAACGTTGGCCTGACGGAGGACCCCACCGCGGGCACCTGAGGAGCGGCGAAGCGGTGGCGACGCGAGCCCCGGCCCTGCAGGAAGGCATCGCGGCCTTCTCTCTCGCCGCGATGGCGACCGGGTCATGAGGCTACTTGCCGTCCTTGCCCTGGCGGTCACGCACTCCGCCATTCCCGCCGCCGCCGACAGCGGCGCGCACCAGGAGGTGCTGCGGGTGTCACCCTCCGGGCCGTACACGAGCATCGCGGCAGCGGTGGCCGCGGCCCGACCTCACCAGACCGTCGTGGTCGGGCCGGGTGTGTACACCGAAGGTACGGTCACGGTGGATCGCCCTCTCACCCTTCAGGGCCGCGACGGCGCGATCCTCGACGGACAGGGCAGCCACGGCCTGATCCTGATCACCGCGGATTCGGTATCCATCCTGGGGCTGACGCTTCGAAACACGGGCTCGAGCTTCGTCGAGGATCGCGCCGCGGTCAGGGTGGAGCGGGCGAGGTTCTGCCACATCGAAGGGAACCGCATCGAAGGCGCCCATTTCGGGATCTATCTCGCCAACGCGGCGGACTGCGTCATCCGGAACAACCAACTGACCGGGCGGGCCGCGAGTCAGACGTCCGCGGGCAACGGAATCCACCTCTGGTACTCGACCCGGGTGACGGTTCGGGAAAACCGGATCCGGGGTCACCGCGACGGCATCTACTTCGAGTTCGTTCAGGATAGCCGGGTCGAAGGAAACCAGAGCGTCGGCAACCTTCGCTACGGCCTCCACTTCATGTTCTCGGACCGCTGCGAGTACGTCGGCAACACGTTCCTGCGCAACGAGGCGGGCGTGGCGGTGATGTACACGAAGGACGCGCTGATGGAGGGCAACGATTTCGACGAGAGTCGCGGCTCCGCCGCCTACGGGTTGCTGCTCAAGGACATCACCGACTCGCGGATCGCCCGGAACCGGTTCCGTCGCAACAGCGTGGGGATCTTTGCCGAGGGTGTGAACCGTGTGGAAGTGGTTGGCAACGACTTCGTCTCCAATGGGTGGGGGGTGAAGGTCATGGCCAGCTCGGAAAGGAGTTCGTTCCGTGGCAACAACTTCGTGGCGAACTCGTTCGACGTCTCCACGAACAGCCGTCAGGCACGGAGCACGTTCGAAGGCAATTACTGGGACCGCTACCGAGGGTACGACCTCGATCGAGACGGGAGCGGCGATGTGCCCTTCCGACCGGTGCGACTGTTCTCGCTCGTCGTGGAACAGAACCCTTCGGCGCTGGTGCTGCAGAGGAGCATGCTGGTTAGCGTGCTGGATCTCGCGGAGCAGGTACTACCGGTGCTGACGCCGGCCAACCTGGTCGACCCAAACCCGGCGCTCCGCCCCCACCCCACGGCGTGGACGGACCGATGACCGTCATGCGTCCGCTGCGGGACCTCGGTGAGCACCCGGTCTGGGTCCGCGCCAGTGGGATAGGGAAGCGGTACGGCCGGCACCAGGTCCTCCAGGACGTGGACGTGTGCTTCCGTCCGGGTCGTATCACCGCCCTGCTCGGCCCGAACGGCGCGGGGAAGACCACCCTGCTGAAGACCATCCTCGGCCTGGTCCGACCCGACGAAGGCACGATCACCGTCGGAGACGTGACCGTGGGCGAGGATGCCGGGTATCGCCGCGACATCGGGTACATGCCGCAGCTCCCGAGCTTCCCGGAGAACCTGACCGGCTTCGACCTCGCGGCCATGCTCGACGACCTCCGCGGCTTCGACGGCCCCGCCGACGAGTCCCTCATCGATGCGCTCGGCCTGCGCGCGGAGATGCGCAAGCCGGTCCGGAACCTCTCCGGCGGCAATCGTCAGAAGCTGAACGCCGCGCTGGCGCTGCGCTACGGAGCGCCGGTGCTGATCCTGGATGAGCCGACCGCGGGCCTCGACCCCGTGGCCGCGCGGATCCTCAAGGACCGTGTCCGGTCGGAGCGGGACCGGGGATGCACGGTGCTCCTCACGTCGCACGAACTCGGGCGGCTTCAGAGTCTCGCGGACGACGTCGTCTTCCTGCTCGATGGGACCGTCCGTTTCGAGGGCGCCGTCGCCGAGATCCTGGCTCTGACTGGCGAGAGCGAACTGGAAGGTGCGATCGCTCGACTGATCGTCGACGCGAACAGGAGTCCGGAGACGGCTCAGGCACCGGGAGAACGTGTGGGCAAGGGGGTGGCGTGATGCGCACGACCCGCAAGGTGGTCCGGTACCAGATCCGGAACGTGCTACGGGGCAAGGTCCTGTTGGTCTATGGCCTTTTCTTCCTCGCGGCGACCGTCGGCCTCATCCGAATGGGAGGCGGCGCGGAGCGATCGCTCCCGTCACTCGCCAACATCGTTCTGCTGGTCGTCCCGCTGGCCAGCCTGCTGGTTACCACCAGCTTTCTCTACGACGGGCGCTCATTCACCCAGCTCCTGCTATCCCAACCCGTCGCGCGGCGGCGCCTGTACCGCTGTATGTACGCCGGCATCACTCTGCCGATGGCGGGGATGTTCCTGCTCGGGGCGGGCGTGCCGTTGCTCGTTCTGCGCGACCCTGGAGGGGGGATCGGCCCGGTGGTGCTCGTGATGGGGGCGGGCGTGCTCCTGACGGCGGTGTTCACGGCGCTCGGTTTCGTGATCGCCTTCCACGTCACCGAGGCTGCGCGTGGACTGCTGGCCGCGCTCATCGTCTGGCTGACGGCGGGCCTCATCTATGACGGATTCGTGTTACTGGCCAGTCACTCCTTCGCCGCCTACCCGCTGGAGCGCCCGATGCTCGTCGCCATGGTCCTGAACCCCGTGGACCTCGCGCGCGTCGTGATTCTCATGGCGCTCGACGCGTCAGCCCTCATGGGCTACACTGGCGCCGTCTTCGAGCGCTTCTTCGGGGGACCGCAGGGTCTCGTCCTGTCGATGGCTTCGCTGGTCACGTGGGTGGCGGTCCCCTGGGCGCTGGCTGGGCGGCGCTTCCGTCGCATGGATCTTTGAACCGAATCAGGACCGTTACACGCCGCTGACTGTAGCGCTGGCCGGGTTGAACCCGTCGCTACTACCTGTTGACGAGGTAGATTGTCCGAACGTGCTCGATCGTGTTCTGCTTCGTTCGGTGGAGCGTAGCGCAGGGGTTGCGCGCAGTAGGAAGAGACAGCACGAATATTGGGGCCGCCAGAAGCCGTCCCTGAAGTAACAGCGGCGTTCCGCCCCGGGACGTCCTATCCGCACACAGCAACTCATCCGGCGCGAGCGACTCTGTTTCGCCTGGACGCGCCACAGCCGCCTGGACGCTGGCGAGCGTGCCAGGCAGCTTCTTTTCGAACCCGCTGATCGCGGGCTCACAGTGCTCGCCCAAGCCCGGAGTGGAACATGGAGTATACTACCCTGCTGCTCCTTCACGTATTCCTTGGCATCTTCTGGGCTGGAGGAGCGATTGTGATTGGCCTGTTCGTGCTGCCTGCCGTGTTCGAAGCCGGCCCGGGCGGAGGCGCGGTCATGGCGGGCGTGGCGAAGCGCCGCCTCCCGACGCTGATGACATACACCGGAGTCATCGTTGTCCTGACCGGACTGCGGCTGTACATGCTGAGGTTCAGTTCGGGCTGGTTCGCATCCCCGGAAGGAGTGGTGCTGACCCTGGGCGGGCTGCTCGGTCTCGGGGCGCTGGGCATCGGCTCGTTCGTTCAGCGGCCGATGGTGCAGAGGATGAGCATGCTGGCAGGCCAGGTGGCGGCCGGCGGCGGTCCCACGCCCGAACAGGCCGCCGAGCTCGCCGCATTGCGGACGCGTGTCGGCAAGGTGGGAAGAATCCTCGCCTGGCACCTCATCGGGGCATCGCTGCTGATGGCGAGCCATACGCTGGCAATGCAGTTTTGACTGCGTCCACCGCCTCGGCTGGAAAGTCCAGTCGCGGGAATGCATGGTCGCGGTGAAGAGCTGCAATGGCGATGATTCCCGAATCGTAGATGCGGGACGGAGAGGATCAGGACGGAGTCGTTTTGTCCCTCATCCGCAGGGGCCTTCAGCGATCGACGACTCCGTGGCTTTCCCACCCGACTGACATCCCCGCCCCGTGGGAATCCGAGCCCCCTGGCGCGTTAATTAGCTCATGGGATAGTGGGACTGAGCCGGTATCGGAGTCCGGAGCGCCCGATTCCTTCTCGCGCCTGGCCCGCGCATCCGAACTTGCGGCTGAATCCGCCACTGCTGGGCTCCGAGGTCCGGCCCAAGGCTCGAGGTCGGCCGGGTTGGGCAACGCCGGTTCCAATACGCGTTCGCCAACCACTTCAGCGCGACGACACAGGGATGTCGCCGATCCTGGTCGCTGTCGCGATGTCGAGGATTCTGTGTCCTCCGTCCGCTCCAGCCGACGACCCATCGGTAAATTCGCCGAGATCCTCATTGAATCGTGCCCCCAAATGCATCCGTCCGTGACCGCAGAACCGAGGGGCGATCTTTGACCGCAAGGAGGCAGATAAGCCAATGAAGGGCTGGCCACCCCCGGCAGAGACGCACATGTTCCTGTCATCCCTGGCGCCTCGGCGCCGCAGGTGCAGCCGCATGCTCCCGGCTGCGAGCAACTGACCTTGTTTGACTGACGCCCCAGCCCGCCGTCGAGCACTTCCGACTCGACCGTGAGCGGGCGTCGAGCCACACGAGCACATGGATCGCAGAACCTTCGCCAAGACGATCGCCGCTGGAGCGCTATCGGGCTTCGGGATTCCCCTCGTCGCCGAAGCAGAGGAGTTCAGCACGCCCGGCCTGAGGACCCCTGAATGGGTGCGACGCGCCGAGCGCTCGCTCCCGAACGCAAGGATCACGGCCATCCGGCTCTACCAGGGCCCGAACGTCATGCCCCTGCAGATCCCGCTCCTCCAGAGCAGCATGGTCGTGGCGATCGATACCGACATCGGCGTTACCGGTATCGGTGAGGGCGGGACGCTCGACACGATCACCCCGTGCGCCGGTCGGCTCATCGGGAGGAACCCGTTCGAGATCACCCGGCTGTGGCAGGACATGTATCGTGCCTACCACTATCCGCCGGGCCGGGAGCGCCTGCACGCGATGGGAGCCCTCGATCTGGCGCTGTGGGATCTCAAGGGGAAGGTGCTCAACGCCCCTGTGTACGAGCTGCTGGGCGGAATGACGCGGGACTACCTCGAGTGCTACACCACGACCTTCCGTGGTGGTGGCGGTACGCTTCAGGAGCGCGCGGCCGCCTGCATGGCAGAGGGTTGGCGCTACTTCCGCTTCGACGCGGCGAGCCTCACCGGGGGCACGAATGTCTACGACGCGCGGGAGCGCGTCCTCAAGGTCGTCGAGGATTGTCGCGCCGCCCGCGAAGGTGTGGGGCCCGACGGCAACTTCGCGGTCGACTTCCACCAGCGGTTCAACTTCACCGATGCGCTGCGCTGCTGCCGGATGATCGAGGAGTTCTCGCCGTTCCTGGTCGAGGATCCGGTCGCCACCGACCTGTTCCACCAGGACATCCCCCGGTTGCGCGCCCTGACGAGCGTGCCTCTGGCCGCCGGCGAGGAGTGGGGCGCCCGCTACGACTTCAACCGGCTGGTGCAGAATCGCGATCTCGACTACATCCGCGTGTCGCTTCCGAACACCGGCGGGATCACGGAAATGGTACGGATCTGCTCGATGTGCGAGACGCACGAAGTCGGAATCGTGCCTCACTTCACCGGGCCCATCGCCACTGCCGCCCAGGTGCACACGCTGGGCGCATTCCCGATTCCGGTCGTCTTCGAGTTCAACTATCAGAACCGCCAGATTCCATACCTGGAGGAATTCGTCACCTTCCGGGAAGGCAAGCTCTACCCGAACGATCGTCCCGGCCTCGGGGTGACGGTGAACTTCGACCAGCTGCAGCTGGTCGAGACCTTCACTGAGCCGGTCAACCGTCCAGTCTACTTCCGGCCGGACGGCTCGCAGATCACCTGGTAGGACCGCCGGAACTACCTGAAAGGTGGTATTGGAAGGGCGGACGGCCGGGGAGCGTGGCTCTCCGGCCGTTTGTTGCTCAGGTGGTCCGGCTTCCGCGCCTGTCGACTCCTTCTCGTCGACGTGCTTCGCCCGAGAGAACTACCTGCGTGCCTTCAGGCGCGCTTCGTACCGGGACCGGCCGCCCGGCAGGTCGGCGGGAGTCGAGCCTTCGACGTGGGCTTCCCCCTCGCAGTCACACCCACAGCGTTGAACCAGTTGATGTGGATTGTTCGATAGGCGGGGCGCCCGGTCCCTCTGCGACCGAAATCGTTCCGTACCGGTAGTCAGCCCGAGTCGATTGCGAAGACAATTGACGACTGTTCTGCGGACCTGCACTTTCATGCTATGAGGATTGTGGAGTAGCCGGTCGCCGGCCGTTGAGGGCGATAGCCCGAGTGAAACGGGAGACGTGTATGACTCGTTTACGCCACAGATCAGTCCTTGCGCTGCTGTTGGTCGCTTCAGCCTGTGGAGGTCCGAGCCGTCAGCCGTCGTTGAGCCCCGCTCCGTTGCTGGAACTGCGGCTCGCGTATCCCGAACCCGGCGAGGGGCGGGAACGCCACACACTCGACGGAGAGGTGCTGTACCTGGCTCCAGAACCGATTGCGTCGGATCCCGATCTGATTGTGGTACGGTCGGACGTTGCCCCGATCGGCGACGGTCGCTCGCGTGTTACGCTCGACCTGCGATGCACCTTCGAGGCTCAGGATCGGATGCTGAGGGCCAGCAGGGAGCATATGCAGCAGCGAAATCGCCATTCTATTCAGCCGCGAAGTCAAGTCCGCGCCCGTGGTGACCGCGGAGGTCGGGTGCGCGGGAGCGCGAATGGGCTTGGTCGCATCGGAGAGCGAAGCGGAGCAGATGGTACAGCTGATCCGGGCGCGATGGCAGGGCTGAGGCACGGGGTAGAGGCCGCACCCGGATAGCCGAGCGGAGCCATCCGCGGAGGTCGCTCTGACCAGCCAGGCGGCTCGACCCTCTCCAGGCAAACGCTCTCCGAAGCGCCCCACACGTTCCGCGGGCGCGACCGATACCGTCGACCTGCTCGGGCCACGTATCCCAAGTACGTTGTCAACGCCGGCTGAAAATCGGACACAATCGTCGGACGAAAATCGGACACT